>CAISEZ010000055.1 GCA_903884535.1 uncultured Verrucomicrobia subdivision 3 bacterium | reverse complement strand
GCGTTCGCTCAACATGAACGACGCCCACATCTATTGCACCGAGGAGCAGTTCGCCGACGAGTTCCGCGCCGTGAACGACATGTATCTGAAGTATTTCAAAATCTTCGGCCTCGAAAAATATCAGATGCGCTTCAGCACGCATTCGGCGGAAGGGCTGGGCAAGAAATACGTCAACGAGCCGGAGCTGTGGAAGAAGACCGAAGACATGGTGCGCAAGGTGTTGATCGAATCCGGCATCAACTACGTGGAGGTCGCCAACGAGGCGGCGTTCTACGGGCCGAAGATTGACGTGCAGGTGTGGAGCGCCATCGGCCGCGAATTCACCATCGCCACCAACCAGGTGGACTTCGCTGTGCCCGCCAAGTTCGGCCTCACCTACCGCGACAAGGACAACTCGAACAAGACGCCGCTGTGCATCCATCGCGCGCCGCTGGGCACGCACGAGCGGTTCATCGGTTTTCTCATCGAGCACTACGCCGGCAACTTCCCGCTCTGGCTCGCGCCAGATCAGGTGCGCGTCATCACGCTCAATGACGACGAGGCTTTGATTGAGTATGCGAAAACCATCGTGATTGAGCTGCGGGCAAATATGGTCCGCGTAGAAGCTGACTACAGCGCGACGCCCTTCAAAGCAAAAATCGCCGATGCCGAAAAAACTCGTGTCCACACGATGTTGGTCATCGGCGGTCGCGACATGGAAGCGGGACAAGTTTCCGTCCGCCTCCACCACGGCGGCCCGCAAGGCGCGAAGCCGAAGGCGGAAGTCGTGGCGGATATTCTGGCGAGCATCAAAGAGCGAAGGGCGTGAGCGGAAGGCGCAAGTCGGACATGACTGTCCGGTTAGATTGAAAATTTAAACTGCTTTGAGACCGCGCCGGGTTACTGGACCAGCCTGGCGCGGTAAAACTCCTGATTATTGGTAGCGGGAATCTGGAATTGAAACGGTGCCGTGTTAGTTTCGATCGAAATCCAATCTGGCGAATCCAAACTCGTCGAAGCTTCAATGCAATACAGCATGCCTGCCGTGCCGGTGATGGTGAAAGATATTTGGCCGCTGTCAATTGCGGGCGAGAGGAGGTTCGGAGTGTTATTTACCCCGATAAAAATCATCGTCTTGGTGCCGGTAAGCGGCGGTGCAATGCCATCGCTGACGCTGGTGGTAATGACGAAGTTGTTATAAAAATCGGCGGTGGAGGTGAAGGTGATTTGAGCCAGCAGCGTGTTCACATCGTCAATCAGTCCCGAAGCCGTCCATATTCCTGTGGCGGCGTTGTAGGTGGAAGTCACCGCACCCGAGGTGGCCGTGCTCAAGCTGCCGGCGTTGGGGTTGGAAAGCTTCAAGGTGGCGGTCACATTGGTGCTGTCTATATCGCTGATAACAATCGGTGTCAGATTCAACGGGACTCCGTTATCAAAGGTCTCATCGGCGGAAAGGTTGTCCGCCGTCGGCGGATCGTTGACCGCATTCACTTTAAGGCTGATGGTGTCGGTTGCGGTCGAGAAGGCGGTGGTGCCGCCGGACGACGTGGTGTCAGCCATGTCGCCGTCGAGCCCTCGGCTGCGATCCCACGCTCGAAAAGTGAAGGCGTTGGTAAATATCCCGTTAAGATTCGCGCCGGGCTGAAAATAAATCCGGTTGTCGGAATCCGCCGCCAGCAGCCTTGCGCTGGTGATGTCAACTGCGCCCATCTCCGTCCAGTTCGTCCCGCCATCCAGTGAATAATAACCGGTTCCATTGGCAGTGTCGGTGCCGATGATGGCGATGCCCAGTTGGGCGCCGCTGTCGGTGTCTATCACCCCGTCCACTTGAGAGGATGACGTGGAAAAACCCACCAGGCTCGACACCAGCGCTCCCACTCGGCCACTTGGCGGGCCGGGATCTTCATTGACCGTTCCGAGTGTCGGGCTATTCGCCGGATTCAAAAGCGGGGCGTTGTTGATGGGACGCAAGGCGAGGGTAATTGCGTTGCCAGCGTCAATGTAGGCGTCATTGGGGACGGTGGCAGTCAAAGGTCCGGTGGCAGCGGCGTTGGTTTGCTGGAGAAAATTTCCCTCCAGCGAAATGCCGCTGGTGCCAGGAAGATTGGCCGTGTAGTAGTTCAAAAGCTCGTGCATACCGGGTGGCGGCGACCACGGATTGGAACTGCCATAGCTGTGCCACGAAATGATCATGGCCTTGTTCACGTCCGGCGTGATGCTCGGGGCGGTATGTTGGAAGCCAAAGGGAGTGGGCTGGCCGTCGAATGCGCTGATGGAGTTATTCGTGGCCACGCCGGAAAACGCCATGATGCCGACGACCACGCCGGTGTTGCTGCTGATGTTCCAAAGATAGGTCGAGGGTTCGCTGGCGGCTGCCAACTTGCTATAAATAGCCAGGGAACTGCCCGTGGTAGGTAGCGCTAAGCTTGGAGGGTTGTCTGACCGCATGATCAAGGACCAACCCGCCGGCGGCGTGATGCTCGCGGTGTCTGGTCTGACCGCCACCCCAGCGACCATCACATCTTTCGCCGTGAGTCCGAAAGGCCTGGCGGTCGTCGGACTCCCGCTTTGCAAAGTGGCAAGGGATACCGAGCGCAAGGCGATGGCAGCCCGAGAAGATTGAATCAGTAATTGAATTGCTAAAACAATCAAAAGAAACGAGGTTGAGCGTCTGAATTCCCAGCAAAAATGGCGACTCTTCATAATACAAACAGCAGAAATTTGGCTCACTGCCATATCATGTCAAATGAATTTCAGGCCATCGTGACTTGCGCGAATTCAGAATTCAGCACGCCGCCGCTCAAGGCAAAAATCGTGGATGTAGAACAAACCCGCGTCCACACAATGCTCTTCACCGTCGGCCCGCAAGGAGGCGGAAGTCGTAACAGATATTCTGGCGAGCATCAAAGATGCGGCGGGCGTAACCCTTATTTCAAATTGATTTTAAGAACGTAGCTCTCCGGCGTCTCGCCGCCGTTGAGATTGAAGCCGGATGCGCCGTAAAAATAGGCTGGCTTGCCGTCCCGCACCAAAATGCCTGGTCGCTCAAATTTGAAGTCGCGCCCGTAAAGACGTTTCACTTTCGTCCAATCAACATCCTTCGCGTAGTTGGTGGAATACAGAAAACCAATCTGCGCGGCCGACAATTTGAAACGGTCGGGGCGGCCAGAAATCCACAGCAGGCCAGCCCCAGGAATCCCCGTATGCGTGCCATAGTTGTCATCGGTCAAAAGACAGATTTTATCATTCCAAACGAACGCCGTGGCGTCCTCGATCTTCGCGATATTGTCCGTGCAAAGATTT
>CAISEZ010000054.1 GCA_903884535.1 uncultured Verrucomicrobia subdivision 3 bacterium | reverse complement strand
GCCACACCAAGTGCGGCGGCGGAAATCATCACCGAAGGCGTGTTTGCCAGCCGCGAATTTATCCTGGATGCGCCGGCCTTGTTGCAGCGGGCGGCGCGACGCGGGCTGGAATCGGCGGCGGACAATTTTTCGCAGCTCGGCGGGCGGCTGGCGCGGCTGCATCCGCGACGGAAACTGGATGAATCCTTGCAGCGGCTGGACGATTTGCAGTCCGGCCTGCTGCGCGGATTGAAAACGGCGGCGCGTTCGCGTGGACTGGTTTTTGAAAATCTGGCGGGAAGATTTTTGCGGGCGAAGCCGTCGCTGGCCTTGAAATCCCGGCGCGAGACTTTGCGGCAACTGGAAAAAAGGTTGAATTCACTCGGCCCGGAGCAGGTTTTGACGCGCGGCTATTCCATCACCACGGACGCGGCGACGGGAAAAGTTCTGCGCGACGCGGCGAAAGTCAAAGCCGGGCAAAAACTAAAGACGCGGCTGGCAAAGGGCGAAATCAAAAGCGCGGCGGAATAAAATTCCACCGCGCCTTTGCCTGGGCCGGAAATTTTTCAGAAGCCCACGGTATTCCGCGTGCCCTGCTTGCCGATTTCTTTTTCGCCTTCCCACACCTGGACGCCCGCCTTGGGGTCGTTGAGCGAAAGCTGGAAACTGTAGGTGGTGCGGCGGGTGCTGCCGGCGCGGTCCACGGTTTCAATGATTTTTCCAGAGAGGGTGAAGTCCGGCAGCCGGGTGGTCTTCTGGTCGTTCATGAATTCATTTTCCTGCTGGTAGCCAACGGCCTTGCGGTCCACCGTCTTGGTCTGGGCTTTGCCGCTTTGCAGCAGGGCGATGCTGATTTTTTTGGTCAGCAAATCGGTGTCCACCTGCTGGCTGGTGTTGTTCACGATGCGGCTCAATTCAAGCAGCGCCGGCGGATTGGCAACTTTGTCGAGCGCGCCGGACTGGAGCAAATCCTTGACGGCATCGTTGGCGGCGTTGGCGTAGTCCTGAATGTTGATCTGGTTCAGGCTGACAATCTGTTCCTTGTCGCCGGTCTGGACATAATGCGCGTCGGTGGCGCAACCGGTGAAAAGCGCCGCAGCGGCGGCGGCGATGAGCGGGAGGAGGATTTTATTTTTCATGTTTTGTGATGGTGAATAATCAGTTGGCTTCGATGAATTTTACGCGGAAATCTTTGCAGCTCGGATTGGGCGCGATGCTGAAAATCATTTTGCTTTCCTTGCCTTCGATCTGTTCGGGAACGGAGGCGGAAATGATGTTGTTGACCTGCATGCCGTTGGCGTCAAACCACTCGAAATGGTAGAGGAACCGCTGGAGCGAACGGGTGTGGTTTTCCAGTTCCACCTGCACCTTGAGCAGGCCGGTGGGCAGCATGGCGGTGTTGACGCCCACGATGGCGACCTTGCGGTTGAGGCTGGGATCGGTGATCACGCGCTGGTCGGAGACCATGTTGCGCTGGCCCTCCTTCTGCGCATTTTCAACCGAGTTGACGGTGGTGCATCCGGCCAGCGCGAGCGCGCTGCCGGCCAGGGCCAGGAAAAAAAGTTTTGCGGTTTTCATTTTAATTTAAACTGCGACACCAGCAGCGGCGTGCCGGGGTTGATGGATTTGACATACACCACGTTCACCGTGCCGTCACAAATGGTCACTGATGTTTTCATGCCGTTCGGCGCGGTCAAATCAATTTTTCGATCCGCCGGCGTCGGCACGCGCGCCACCTGAAATTCTTTTGGCAGCGTGGTCCAGGTGCGCTCGTCGGCGATGTTGACCGCCGCCTGATAAGCCGCCGTGGCCACCTGCGTGAACAATCCGGCCAGGTTGTTGCCCAGCGCGACATTACCGCCCCCCGACTGCCGGGCGGCGTCGTTGATGGCATAGGCGGCCACGGCCTTGACCACGGTTGCAGCAATGGTCTTGGTAATGACCACTGGCAGTTCATTTTTGAAATCCCGCGCCACCACGCCGTCAATGCTGGACAGAAGCGCGGTCGTCATGCTGGCACCGCCGGCGGTGACGGTGAGACTGGGCGTGTAGTTGCCCTGCAATTTCAATGTCGGAAATGCCGCGCCGACATAGGACACGCGTGAAATGATGATCGGAATATCAATGCGGATCTGGCTGCGTTCGGGTGCGCAGCCGGTTTCAAAAATCACGTAAGTTACCGGCGGCAGCGGCTTGCCGTGGATCAAATCATCCGCCGTGGCGAGGTCTTGTTTGACAAAATCATTGTCCGGGGCAAACGCGGTGACCCGCTCCAACGATTTGTGGGCGCGTTCCAAATCCGAAGCGTCGGCGTTGGCGGCCAGAAAATACAAACCATCCAGATACACCGTGAACGGATTGACATAATCGGTGTAGGCTTTCAAGCCGTCCAGATTGGCGGTGGCACCGGACAATTGCGTCTGCAAGTTTTGATCATTCTGCGCCTTGTCAATCGTGGCCTTGTCCTTGTTTTTCTCGGCGGCATCCTGCGTTTCTTGAATGCGTTTTTTGTTCGCCTCCACCGCATCCTGCTGGCGCTCGTAGGCGCGGATGATTTCCGGCCGGGCCTTGTCCGGCTCGCCGAGCGCGAGATAGTTCAATGCCTTGTAGGTGTTGAGCATGATGCCGTCGTAGGCACGGCCTTCGTAGTCCAGTTCCGCCTGATTGGAAAGCAAGGCTCCGGCTTCCTGACCAATGCGCACCTTGGCTTTCTGCGCGTAGTCGTCAATTTTTCCCTGCGCCTGGTCAAATGCCTGATTGCTGTCCGCGTATTGGCCGGCGGCGCGCAGCACCGCGCCCTGTTCCAGCCGCCAGATGATGGCGTCCCGGTTGTTGGCATTTTTGTCCGCCAAAGTTTTTGCCTCGGCCATCGCGCCCGGCAAATTACCCTGCTGCCAGTTGGTGATGACCTTGTTTCTTTGCTGGTAGGTTTGGCAGCCCGTGGCCAGCAATCCGGCAACTCCCGCCAGTAAAATTAACTGGCAGCTTTTTTTAAATTTCATTCCATCCAGTATTTTCATTTGGTTCCCTTCTGTTTGAATTCAAGCCGCCACCACCGTTTCACTGAACTTTCCGCAGGATGGCTCCGGCCACAATGCCGGTGTCTTCCAAGACGTCCGCCTTGGAGAATTTCGGATCCACTTCCGCAATCTTCACCTTGCCGACCTTCACCTCTTCGCGGCCCAGAGATTCCTTGGTGTCCGGGTCAATCATCGCCTCGCCGAGTGCAAAAACATTGAACACGTCGCCCACCGCCACGCCCGCGCCCTCACCGCGGTTGATGGTGACCTGCGTGTCGCGCTTGACCAAAACCTTCGCCGGAAAAATCACGTCCGCCACGCGGTTGGCGATTTTCTCCGCCATCGTGCGCGAAACAGCCACCATCATTTCGTCGCTCAACTCGCCGTCCTTTACCGAGTAATTGCGCTCCTGCTGAATCTGCTTGAAAGCATCGTTGCCGGTTTGAAAATTGGCGGACTCAAGGAGCTTGCCGGTGGTGGAATCATAAATTTTTCCGATGATGGAAAAACGGAACACGCGCTTGGTCGCCTGCCGGCCCGTGCCTTCAAACGTGGCCTTCTCGACGTAATCCTGATAATCGTCCACCGTCGCCACCAGCAGATATTTCGCGCCGGTGAGCTTGCCGGCCTTCGCGGCGGTCTTGGCGTCCACGTTGCCGGACGCGCCCAAGTCCTGCTCCTTGATGACCTCATTCAAGTCGCTGCGGCCCACAATGTCGAATTTCCGCGTCGCATTCACCCGATCAATCAACTGGCTGTCGAGCGATTCGACGATGCGGTTCAACTCAACTTTTTTGTCCGGCTTGGTCGCCTCCGCCAGCGATGGCGTCGGCTTGATGGACGAAATGGCCAGCGTGGCTTTTTCCTGCGCCGATGAAACCACTGGCAGCGTCAATACACCTGCGAGCGCAAAAATGGATAGGTAGTTTTTCATATTAGTTAAGTTTTTTCAGTTCAATCAAAACAGGCTTTTGTAGGTGACGTGGATGTTTTCCTTGGTGTCCACGCGGTAATGGCTGTTCTTGAAAAACTCCGCGATGCCCTCGATGCGTTTCACCTCGGCATCGGTCAGCTTCCGGTTTGCATCCAGCGTGGCGAGAAACGCCGTCGTGTCCGCCCAGCGCGCATAGCCGGCTTCGCTCATCCGCAAGGCCACGCGCAATTTCTGCCCGTCGTAAATGTTGATCGTGCGCTCCCAAGGGTCAAAGCCTTCGCGCGAAAGGCGGATTTTGTGCAGGCCCGGACGCCCTTGGAACGATCCGGGTGCGGAACCGAGCGCCACGCCGTCCAGCTCCACCGTCACGTCCATCGCTTGGACGGCAACCGGCTGGTTGGTCACGACGACATGATTGTCCGCTGTGATGCCGAGCGCGGAAATCAAAATCGGCTGCTGGCGCGGATCGGTCATCGAGCAGGCCACGTTGAAATTGACCATCGCGGCCTTCGCCACTTCCACCGGCAGCGTCGGGGCGCTTTGCACAATCGCCGTAGCAAGTTGGTCTGCCGCGTCATCCAGCAATTCATTGATGATGTCGCTGCTTTCGGTCTGCAAATCTCCCGTCTGCCGGATGGTTTTTTCCGAGGTGAACGCGCCGCCACGCACCGCGCCGCCCTGGTTTCCCTCGACGATTTTGTAACTCACCCGCAGCCGGTGCGTGATGTTGAGCGTGGCGATGCCGTTGCCGGAATAATTTTTCTTTTCCGTGCCAAGGCTGACGATCGAAGGAACCAGAATGTAATCCGCGCCTAAATTTTGCGCCAGCCGCAGCGCGGAACTGTTGTCTTCCAGGTCACGGTCCAGCTTGGTCAACTCGCCGTTGGGATCGTGCCAGCGGCGGTGCTTTCAAATTCGGACACAAAACGGAAGGTGAAATTGGGGTTGTTGTTCACGCCGGAAATGCTGGCGAGACTGTTGGTCTTCACGGTAAAGCTCGTGCCGTTGATGAACGCGGCGGGGAAATCCACGAAATCAATTCCATTGGTCGAGTATTGCAGGCGTCCATATTTGCTGCCGGTGCTGGGCGACTCCGAACTCCAACTGATGACGATGTTTTGTTTGCCCGCAGTGCTGACGGCGAATTGCACACCACGCGTCTTGTTGCCCGTGCCTTGCGCCGGATAAGTCGCCGTGTTCCAGCCGGAATTGTCCGTGCTGCCAGCAGGATCGAGCGTCGTGTCGCCGGTGGCAAAAGTGGCGGTGGCGCCGCCGACGAGCGAAGCCGTGCCGCTGCCGGTGGACGGCCCGGTCGAGCCGGTGCCGACGTTGGCGTCCGGCGGGACGCTGTTGAAATTCCACTGTGCAAAAACCACCGGGTTGGTGAAAACGAGGGTCAGTGCCGCCGCCGCACTGGTCACGCTGCCGGCAAAATTGCTGACGATGACGGAATAATTTCCGCCGTTCGTGGATTGCGCATTCGCCAGCGAAAACGGATTGGTCGTCGCCCCGGAAATGTTTGTGCCGTTGAACAGCCACTGATAATTCAGCGGTGGCGTGCCGGTGGCGGCGACGCTGAATGTCGCGGTTTGTCCAGTCAGGACGGTCTGGCCTTGCGGCGGCATCGTGATGGCCGGCGGCGCGTTCGTGAGCAGCAGCGCGGCGTTGGAACTGGTGACGCTGCCAAAAAGATTCGTGACGACCACCGAATAATTTCCATTGTTCGTGAGCTGGGCGTTGGCGAGCACCAGCGGATTGGCCGTCGCGCCGGCGAGGTTCGTGCCGTTGACCAGCCATTGATAATTAAGCGTGCCGCTGCCGGTGGCGGAGACCGCAAATGAAACCGTCGCCCCCACGGCGTTGGTCCGGCCCTGCGGCTGCGTAGTGATGGCGGGCGGATTCGTCGTCGTGCCGCCGGACGCAATCAAAAAGTCTTTCATTACCGCCATGTGCTGGGCCTGGCCGGAATCGGCGGACTGCACCGGCGGCACATCGCTCAACGGGGTGTAAACGGCGGAATCAAACACCAGGCCGTTCGGAAATGAGTGCGACGGAAGAACGGTGGCGGTTTCAAAATTCGTGAACATTAAACTCGGCAGAACGTAATCGTGCGGGGCATTGCGATTGGCGCTGGTGTCGGAATTGCCAAGATTGTCAACGGGGACGGGAAAATCCGTCAGATAGCCGTTGAACGTGGTGACGCACGCCTCGGTGCGGCTGCCGGCGTTGAAATCGCCCGCCACCACGATTCAGGCGTTGGCCGGAAAATTCGCCTGCATCAGCGTTTTCAAATTGGCAGCCTCTGCGCCGCGGTTGATGGCTGAACTCGTCAGCAAATGCACGCTGACAATGTAGAGATCGTTCGTGCCGGACAGATCAATCTGCGCCCAGGCAAAGCCGCGGTTTGGCTGCGTCTGCACCGTGTCGGCCCACGAGCCGGAGTTCAAAATTGGATAACGGCTGATGATGCCGTTGGGAATGTCGCCGTTGCCGGTGAACGGCTCGCGGTAATAAACAAAGTTTGTCCCGAACGCGGTGTCAATCATTTCGCGAAAGGCGGCGGCGGTGTTGACCTCCAAACCGTTCGTGCTGGTGTAATTGAATTCCTGGATGGCGACCACGTCCGGCTTGAGTCCCTGCAAAATCCGCAGCGCAAACGGCTGGTAGCTCTGCGTGTTGCCGTTCAAGTTCGCGGCCATGACACGCACGTTGACATTGCTCTGGGCGGGGGAATTCAGGCAGAAACCAACGGCGGAAAGGATCAATATTTTCCGGCCGGCGGAAACCAACGTGACAATGCTCATTACAATCTTTATTTAAGCGGGTTTCCGCCCGGACGCAAGAATTCAGTGGGTGACAATAATGTGAACTGGACGAGCGCAGTGGTTTTGTTATGATTCAGCCGTGCCGAACCACACCAAAGGCGCGGGGCCAAACAATCCCGCCAAAAATCCGCCGTTCGAGGAAGCGCTGCAAAAGCTCGAAGCCGTCGTCGAAGCGATGGAGTCCGATGATTTGCCGCTGGAAACCCTGCTGGCGAAATACGAGGAAGGCGCGCGGCTGGTGAAACTGTGCCAGGAAAAACTGGCGGAAGCGGAAGTGAAAATCCAGCAACTGGAAAAAACTGCGGCCGGCGAATTGAAACTGAAGCCGCTCGATCTGTCGGAAGAATAAATTATG
>CAISEZ010000053.1 GCA_903884535.1 uncultured Verrucomicrobia subdivision 3 bacterium | reverse complement strand
GTGGCCATCTGCGCCAGCCCGAGCGCGCCGCTCAGGTAGCCCAGTTTGCCAAAGCCCAGCAGCGCCACGAGCACGCCGTTCTCCAGCAGTTGCCGGCCTTTCTAGGCCAGCCCGCTGCCGATGCGCACCACGCCAAATTTCCCCGCGGGCCGGTAGTGGGCCCACGACCATTCCCACGTGGGCCGCCAGCGCAGCCGAAGAAAAAGATGCCAGGCAAAAGGCAATACCACCACCAACCCCGGCACCAGCAAGGCATAAACCCCGGCCCCGGAATAAGCCAAAATGAGCGCCAGCACCTGCGATAACACAATCCCGACCGCATGGAGCAGCCGGAGCGTTTTCCAATCGTAACTGCGGGACAGATAATTATAACAGAAATTGCAGGGCCATTCGCAAAGAAAAATCACCGACATAACGTGCACGAGCGGCGCGACGGGCGCGTATTGCGGCAGCCAGCGCAGCCCCACCGCCACAAGGTTGGTCACCGCGAACATGGCCACTTGGATGACGCCGCCGGCCGTGAACTGGTCCTGCAAATGCGCGTCCTTCTCCTCCCGCACCTGCACGATGTAGCCCACGAAATTGTTGAAGGAAAAGATGGCGATGAAACCGATGACGGCATTGACGAGGTTGAACTGGCCGTAGGCTTCCGGGGGGAGCAACCGCCGCATGATAAGCACCACGCCGAACTTCAGCAGCAATTCACGAAAGACAACAAAGCCGGCGTTCCATAGCACCGAGGATTTGGCGTGATGTTGGAGGCTGGGCAAGGTCAGACCTTCCTTCCTTCAAAAGTGAAATGGCGGCCAAATGGCCGAAACAGACGTTTCCAACCGGGCGATGAAAAATCTTCTGTGCAAAGTCGGTGGGGGGCAACGCGAGGCAACAGCAACCACTGAAAATGATTGCTCTCCATATGCTCCACCTTCAATCCGCCGCGTTCCAAGAAACCCCGAACCCGCCAATAGAGGAAAAAGTTCTCGTGCGGCTGCGGCCCCGAACCCGAGTCGTAACTGGATTTGCGCCACCATGCCACCAGCCAGCTCAAAAGCATGCCGTTGAAATAATTTTCGGTCGTCAGAATAAAACGCCCGCCGGCTTTCAGCACCCGGCATATCTCCGTCGCCATTTTTGGGGGATGCGGAACGTGTTCCATGCATTCGCAGGAAATCACCCAATCAAATGTGTTTTCGGGCAAGCGAAGATTTTCGGCATCACCAACTAAAAAATCCACCTGGACCCCGGCGGCAGCGGCGCGTTCTTGAGCGATCCGGATGGCCGAATCGGAAAAATCTATGGCGGTGATTTTTGCGAACGGGAAATTGCGGGCTAAAAAAATGGCGAAATCACCGCGACCACAGCCGATTTCCAACACTCGCTTACCGTTCAAATCAGGCAGCCGACGGGACACAGTTTGATGCCAGGGACGCAGAATATCTTCTCCCAATAATTCTGCGGTGGCCCGGTGAGCGTGCCAAGTGTCGTATGATTGTTTAAGATCGGTCATTTATTACAGGACGGTAATCTAAGGGCTGATAATATCCGTTCAGCCTGCGGGACGGCGGATTTGTTGTCAACCACTCGTAAGCCGAGGCCGGAGGACGGCGAGCGAAGGCAGAGGCCAGAGGGCAGAGGACAGCAAGCGGAATGAAGAAGGATGAATGAAGAATTAAGAAAGAAGACAGAGGTCAGAAGACAGAGGTCAGAAGTCAGAGGCCAGACTTTCTCGATTGCGGATTTGCGATATTCGATTTCCGATATACGCCGAACTGCCTTCATCCTTCATCCTTCTGCCTTCCTTCTGCCTACCGCCTACCGCCCACCGCCTACCACCTACCGCCCTTCATCATTCTTCATTCTTCCTTCTTCATTCTCCCTTCCGCCTACTGGCCTTGCCTCGATTTGGTGGACAGGAGTCATGTGAATGTGTGAGCTAGGGACAGCACACATGAAAACAGACCAAACCGCCACCAAATACAAACGCTACGACGCAGCCTTCAAG
>CAISEZ010000052.1 GCA_903884535.1 uncultured Verrucomicrobia subdivision 3 bacterium | reverse complement strand
GGTCCGCCGGCACACATTGGTTCAAGTTGATGACCGTCAGAAAGTCCGGCTGGGCTTGAGGTTTTCCACGCATGCTGTTTCAGACATGACTCACACTAAAAAGTTTCAAACAAAAAATCGTTTTTCAACAAACTGTTAAGCGGCAGCCGCAATAATGGAACCGTGTTTCGTTTATTGCTTCCGCCAGTTATTACCGTTCAGCCACAAAGTCAGACAAACATTGCTGGCAACAATTTGACATTTCTGGTCGGCGCAACAAGTCTATTACCGCTGGTTTATCAATGGCAAAAAAACGGAACAAATCTTATTGATGGTGGCAACCTTTCCGGCACTGCCTCTAACACCCTTTCGATCGCCAGTATTTCAATTAGCGATGAGGCAAACTATTCTGTCATAATCAGCAACGCAGACGGCAGCGTTACGAGTTCCATCGCATTCCTCACCGTAATAGCATCCCCATCCATAACCAGCCAACCACAACCAGTGACAGTAACGAACGGACACGCCGCAAGTTTCGTTGTAGCTGCCATTGGTAGTCCAGTATTGGCTTATCAATGGCAATTCAAAGGAACAAATCTGCTTGGAGCAACCAACACCACGATAGCGCTGTTAAATGCTTTTCCGGGCAACGCTGGGAATTACACCGTTGCCATCACCAATGCCTACGGAAGTATTACAAGTAATCCCGCGCTATTGACGGTCTTGCCACTTTGGATTTCTTCACCAACGATGCTCGCTAATGGCCAGTTCAAATTTAGTTTTGACACTGCAAGCGGTGTAAATTACGCGGTGCAATACTCGACGAATCTGATGCAATGGTATCCTTGGGTGATACTGGGCGGGATCGGCGTGCCGCTGACTTTGATTGATCCGAACATGGCTGCAAACCAGCAACGCTTTTATCGGATTAACCTGACGCCACAATAAGTATCACGCCGCGCGCCAGTCCAAAAATTTCAACTGCACCGTGCGCCGGCCGTTGAACTCGTTCACCGCTGGTGCAAAGGCCAAGTCAAATTTTCCTTCCGGCAGTGGCTTTTCCCCGGCGCTCCACCAGACAACCTCGTGCGTGACCGCGCCGGCTTTCACCCACATTTTGACGTGCTGTTTCTGCGCGCCCATGCGCTGCGGTGGACGGGCCTGCACCAGGCCGCGCGCAAAAAATTGCGCCAGCGGATTGCCCTGGCCCATCGGCTTCAACCGGTCCAGTTCCGCCAGCGAATCCAAACTGATTTCGCCCAGCGCCACTTCTGCATCGAGCCGCAGCGGTGGCTGCAAATCCTCCAGGCGCAAGCTGCGGCGGGCGATTTCATTCAACCGCTTTCGCAATGGCTCAATCTTTTCTGGCAAAATGCTCAAGCCCGCCGCCATCGCGTGGCCGCCGTGCTTCACCAGCAGGTCGTCGCATTCGCGCAGCGCCGCCGCGAGATCGAAGCCGGCGATGCTGCGGCCGGAACCACGCATCTCGCCGTTCTCGCCGCCGATGATGATCGTCGGCCGGTAAAATTCCGCCAGCACGCGCGACGCCACGATGCCGACCACGCCGATGTGCCAGAGCAATTCGCCTTCGACGATCACAAAATCTGTTTGCGCGTCAAATTTCGAGCGCACCACGCCGATCGCCGTCTCGGCAATGCCGCGCTCGATTTTTTGCCGCTCGCGATTCCGCAAATCCAGATTTTGCGCCAGCGGCAGCGCGGTTGCAAAATCCGGTGCCAGCAAAAGAGTCAACGCTTCTTCCGCTGTTTCCAATCGGCCGGCGGCATTCAGGCGCGGTGCAAGTTGGAAGCCCACCTCAAAAGTGCCCAGCGTTTCCGGCGACTCGGCGACTTTTTTTAGCGCGACGAGTCCGGGCCGCTGAGTGGTGTTCAATCGTTCCATACCGGCGGAAACCAAAATTCGGTTTTCGCCGGTCAGCGGCACCAGATCGGCAATCGTGCCGAGCGCGACCAAATCCAACAGCGGCCGCAGATCAAATTTCGCCGCGCCGGGCAAATCGGTTTCGCGGCCGCGCTTCACCAGCGCGTGCGCCAGCTTGAACGCAAGGCCGGCGGAACAAAGCTCCTGATAATTTTGAATTTTGAATTTTGAATTTTGAATTTCTTTCGCCAACTGCGGATTTACCAACGCCACGGCGGCGGGCGCCGGATTGGAAACTTGATGATGGTCGAGGACGATCACTTCCACGCCGGTTTCCCGCAACCCGGCGATGGTTTCGACGGCAGTGGAACCGCAGTCCACGGCGAGCAGCAATTTGACCGGGAATTTTCTCAGGCAGTTTTCCACGCCGTCGCGGCTCAAGCCATAGCCTTCGTCCATCCGGTTCGGCAAATAGGCTTCGACCGACCATCCTAGCGCGCGCAAAACTTCGAGCAAAATCGTGGTCGAAGTCACGCCGTCCACGTCGTAGTCGCCGAAAATCACCAGCGGCTCATTTTGTTCGCGGGCGTGGAGCAACCGCTCGACGGCGACCGCCATGTCCGGCAGCCGAAACGGGTCGGCGAGATTTTTCAGACGCGGCTCCAAAAAGTTTTCGATGGCGGCCGGTTCGCTCAATCCGCGGTTGAGCAGGCACTGCGCGAGCAGCGGGGAAATGTGCAAAGCGGCGGCGAGTTGTGCCGCCAGCAGCGGTTGCGGCGTGGCCGGTGACCAGCGGAATTTCATAAGTCGAATAAGGAAAACATGAATCTTGGAAAAGAAAAACCCGAATCGGAGATTTTAAGGAATCAGCCTTTGCCAGCCGGCGCCCAATTTGCGTGACAAACGAACCATCCAATAAAATGTCCGCTAAAGCGCTCAAAATCAGATTGCGCTGCCGGATGTTTTTTGTAAAAATTAAAAACTGTTGTTCAAAGCCCGGCGGCAATTGAACATCAATCTGGTTGCGTGCTTAGCTCAGTGGTAGAGCATTTCCTTCACACGGAAGGGGTCGCAGGTTCAAATCCTGCAGCGCGCACCATCTTCAAAACTGCTCCTCTTTATCCTTGAACAGCACGTTGAACGTCGTCAGCGAGCCGTAGCTTTTGGTGATGTATTGCTGCATCTCCACTTTTTCACCGTCCGACAATTTTTCGTGTGCGTTGATTTTTTGTTCCAGCACGCGAAGATTATTCCGGACCATCACGATCTTGTGGAAAAAAACTTCCAGCGGCACCTCCTTGGTTTGTAACGTGGCGTCGGCCGGATGCAGCACCACTTTGCCGCCGTGCCAGCGCACGCCAAGCTGGTCCACGACCGAATCCGGCTTCTGCAAACCCAGCTTGGCGATGGCCGCCGCCACGGTCTCGTTCACGAACTGGGTCAGCGGCATGTTCAGGCCGCTGACGGCGGCGTGCGGCTCCAGCGGTTCCATCCCGCTCGGCTCTGGCGCGACGGTGCGTTTGTTGCCGTCGTCGAACTGGATTTCCGCCGCGAATTCCGAGATGGCTTTGACGCTGCCAGAGCCGTATTGCGGATGGAGCACTTTCATGCCGATGCGAAGGGATTCGATTTTCATGGGAAAACTTTAGCCCCAGATGAACGCAGATGAAACACAGATTTTTTGGCTCGCGCGAAGGCCGCGAAGTCGGCGAAGGAAATTTCAGCAAGCCTTCGCTCCCTTCGCGTCCTTCGCGCGACAATTTTTTGTCGCTGCGCGGCTCCGGCAAAAAAATCGTGGCGACAAGATTTTGAAAAGGCAGTAGGTTTGCAGAGAATTATTCAGTCATAACTTTATGGCCAAACGAGTTTCTATTCCAAAAGCCCAGCAGTTACGAATTTTTTTTCGGGACTCGTGGCATTGCCGGTATTGTCTGAAGCCGGTTTTCTTTTCTCCGACGCTGAAGCTATTTGAAGAATTGACACCGGGACATTCATATTATCATCGCAACGCAAAGACTGGTAAAATGCTACCGCTCTTTCAGTGGACATGGGCATCGGCAGATCATGTTAAGCCAGTGACTCGGTTTGGTGAAAACTCCGAACCCAATCTTGTTACTGCTTGCTGGGAGTGTAATTTGAAAAAACGAGATTCAGAAATCGGGGAGGATCAAATCAAATCCATCACCGATGAAATAAGAAATCTTCATTGGGATGGACTGTGTAGTATGTATCCAAAGGTAATCAAAAAAGATGATGGCTTGTCGCGTTTAATAAAAAAATACATCAAAACTGTGTCTTGAAACATTTATTTCATGTCTGTTAAACCATCCGACCGCTTTGAATTCGAGCGCACGCTCTGGCAGCAGAAGATTACGCGCATCGCCGGCGTGGACGAGGCCGGTCGCGGGCCGCTTGCCGGGCCGGTGGTGGCCGCCGCCGCTATTTTGCCGCCGCGCTGGGCGGAAGCCGGTCTGCCGGCCGAACTCGCCGGCTTGAACGATTCCAAGCAGCTCACCGAAGCGCAGCGCGGAAATTTTTTCGCCTTCCTTACCGGCTGCGGCGAAATCGAATTTGGCATCGCTGAGGTGGACGCGGCGGTGATTGACCAAATTAATATTTTGCAGGCGACGCATCGCGCGATGAACGATGCGCTGGCGAAATTGAATCCGCTGCCGCCGCACGCGCTGGTGGACGGCCGACCGGTGAAAACTCTGCGTGTGCCGCAGACGGCCATCGTCAAGGGCGATGCGCGGAGTTATTCCATCGCCGCTGCAAGCGTGCTGGCCAAGGTCACGCGCGACCGGCTGATGCTGAACTTTTCCGCGCAGTTTCCGGAATACGGTTTCGCGGAACACAAAGGCTACGGCACGGCGAAACATCTGGCGGCGATTGCGAAACACGGCGCGTGCCCGATCCACCGGAAAACATTCGCACCGCTGAAGCCGAGGGAACCAAAACTGTTTTAGCCACAGATGGGCACAGATGAAACACAGATTGGGCAAACATTTGTCCGCAGATGGCGAAGAATTGCGCGGATTTGATGCTCAGTTTTTATCTCTGTTTCATCTGTGAAAATCTGTGGCCTAGAAAATGAATCTTTTTGAAAAACTCAAGGCGCATTTCGCCGGCAAGGCAAAGCCGGAGCATCTGCGGCGCGGCGAACTGGGCGAGCGCGCGGCGAAAAAGTTTTTGCAGCAGGCTGGCCTGAAATTTCTCACCGCCAATTTCCGTTCCGCGCGTGGCGAAATTGATCTGATTTTTCGCGACGGCGATTGTCTGGTTTTCGTCGAAGTCAAAACCCGTTCGTCGGAAGAGTGGACGCGCCCGGCGGCGGCGGTGGACGCGCGGAAACGAAAATTGCTTTCGCAGACGGCGCTGGATTATTTACAATTGCTGAACAATCCCGCGGTGAAAATCCGGTTCGACATCGTGGAGGTGCTGCTGGCGGACGGCGCCGTGCGGGAAATCCGGCATCTGCCGAATACGTTTTCGTTGTCCAAGCCGTATCGTTACGGCTGAACCGGTGCTGGCGCATGGCCACCATTTTTTGAAAAAGGCTCGCGGGGACGCTCGCCCCACCATGACTCATCCCGCCAATTTTGCTTGCGTCGCCGGGCGAACGGGAGGAGCTTCAATCTACTGCCATGCATCGCACTTTTGACATCGCGCTCGGATCGGTCGGGCTGATCGTCGCCATCGGTCTGGTCGGTTGGGGATATATTCACCTGCTCCGGAAAAGTTATGAGCCGGGGAAAATACTTTTCAAATCCATTTTCACGGTCGGTTTTGTGATCGGCTGCCTGGTGCTTGGGCTGAAGATGGGGCCGTTCGGACCGTTCTTGATTGTGTTCATGGCGGTCGTGCTGTCATACATGTGGACGCCGCATCTGGCCGAAATATTTTCCAATCCGCTCACCAATATTTTCGACGGCGGCAGCACGCCGCCGGACAAAAAACCGTATTATTCGATCGCGATGACCAAGCAAAAGCGCGGCCGGTATCTGGAGGCCATCGTCGAGATCCGGCAGCAGCTCGCCAAATTTCCCAATGATTATCAGGGCGTGATGCTGCTCGCGCGCATCCAGGCCGAGGATTTGAAGGATTTGCCGGGCGCGGAAAATGCGCTGAACCAGTTTTGCAGTTCGCCGGGCGCGCCGCCGAAACAGATCGCGGCGGCGTGGACGCAGATGGCGGACTGGTATTTGAAGATCGGCACAGACGTGGACTCGGCGCGGGCGGCGCTGCAAAAAATTATCGAGCTTTATCCCGACACGGAAATGGCGCTGGCGGCGGAGCAGCGCATCGCGCATCTGGGCGACACGGAGAAAATTTTAATGGCGCAGCACGACCGCCAGAACGTCGCCTTGCCGGAAGGGGTTAACAATGTCGGGCTGCTCGACTCGTCGGCCTTTTTGCAGCCGAAGGAAATTGACCCGGGCCGGCTGGCGGCGGTGCACGTCAAGCATCTCGAAACGCATCCGCACGATGCGGAGGTGCGCGAAAAGCTGGCGACGATTTATGCCCGGGATTTCCAGCGGCTGGATTTGGCGACGATGGAACTGGCGCAACTGATCAACGAGCCGCGGCATTCACCCAAGCAGGTTGCCGGCTGGCTGAATCTGCTGGCGAATTTTCAAGTGGAGCTGGGCGCGGACGTGGACACGGTGCGCGAAACGCTGGAAAAAATCGTGGAATGTTTTCCCGGCCTGCCGGTGTCCGAAGTGGCGCAGCGCCGGCTGGCGCGGCTCAAGCTGGAATTCAAGGGCAAAGAAAAAACGCCGGACGTGAAGCTCGGCGTTTATGAACAGAACATCGGCCTGAAATACGGCCAGCCGCG
>CAISEZ010000051.1 GCA_903884535.1 uncultured Verrucomicrobia subdivision 3 bacterium | reverse complement strand
TTGACGGGCCGATTCGCGTCTGGCTGGACGACCGCGAGATTCACAACAATCCCAACGGCAACAATCCCGTGGTGGCCGACGAAGCCGTTGTTCCCATGCGCCTCACTGCTGGCAATCATCGATTGACAGTGGCGATGGATCACAACGGCGGTCTCGCATGGGGTTTCACCCTCCGCTGGCTTTATGCGGACGGCTACGCCGATCCAAAAACACTCGTGTGGCCGACCGCTGATTAAATTTACTCCCACAATATTATTAAGGACCACTCAACTGATTCAATTTTGTTTCCAATTGGCCCACGATTCGATTGGCGTTGAGAAGCTGGTCGTAAAATGACTTTCGATCCTTATTCAGTTCGCCAATCAGATAGTCCTTACCCCGGTTGGCGATCTGCAAATCAAAAATCTCACGCTCCAATTCCTTAAGCCGCTTTTCGTCAGTGTTGTTTATGTTTCCCGAATGTTTCACGTGTGCCACAGGGCTTCCGAATGCTTCCGAAGTTGATGGCTCGCTTGATTTGTTTGCCCGCTGGATTTCCTCCTGAATCACCGCCTCCACGCTCTGCGGGGTGATATAATATTTGCGCTCGTTCGGATCGTAATAACTGTCCAGTCGTGTAATCCCCTGACGGTTTGGCTGACACCAGTTGATGACACTTCGCTCCGTGCGTGCCACTCCCGCCGATTCAAACATCCGCGCGGTTTCCCGCACGGTTAAAGTGTGGTTTTCCTTTCTTTCCGCAACCTGCGGAACCTTGCCGAATTCTTCCGTCAGTTTCGGAACCGTGCGGAACTCTGCCGAAGCTTGCGGAACATAGGTTGATGTTTCCGCATTTTTCGGAATAGATCCGGGTAGTTTCAGCAATTGTTCTGATTCAGTTTCCATTGGCATGATTAGTCTTATTTTATCATGCCGCAAAATTTTTGTGAACCCGACCTGTGGATTAGCGCAATTCCGAAAGGCTTGCTATGATGGTAGACATGGAGAAACCTTCACGCGACTTCAAGGGCATCTGGATTCCAAAAGAGATTTGGGAATCCGAAAATCTTTCCATCATGGAAAAGGTTTTGTTCGTGGAAATCCATTCGCTCGACAACGAGCGCGGTTGTTACGCTTCCAATCGTTACTTCGCCGAATTTTTCCACGTCAGCGAGCGTCAGATTCAAACCCACATCGCCAATTTGAAAGTGAAGGGATTTGTAACCGTCACCATCAAGGATCGTTATGACCGCGTCATCCGGGCGGCGGGCAAGCACGCCCGCGTCCATGGCGAACAACTCAAACAATTGCGCCAAGATCAGGCCGGCCTTGTCCACCGATTCCGCGTCGGGGGTAT
This sequence comes from uncultured Verrucomicrobia subdivision 3 bacterium, assembly GCA_903884535.1. Lineage (GTDB taxonomy): Bacteria > Verrucomicrobiota > Verrucomicrobiia > Limisphaerales > UBA11358 > UBA11358. Next base: position 643 of record CAISEZ010000051.1, on the reverse strand, counting down.
GAAGAAAACTTCATAGGGGGTATGAAATAAAGTTCGTTCCCCCTACGAAGAAAACTTCGTGATAGTAATACAATGAACAATACAAAGAATATTACGGGGGGACATTTCCTTTAAGAAAAAAGCCGCACCACAAAAGCGGCGCGACCTTCACGGGATGATTCAATGGCGGCTATCACTTCGGCCAAAACGCCACCGCCAACCCCGCTGCATCAAAGATGTCCATGCGCGGATCCTCGCTCTTCCACACCTTGCGCTTTGGTGGCAGACGCGGTGCCAACTCAATCGGAAACAAACCCGCCAACATCTCTGCCAGTGATTGCTTGTTGCCCTTGATCTGCCCCAGCAACCGTTCCCGCACTTTGGTGCCGGTGATGAGTTTCACTTTCAAATTATGTTGGGTGGCTAACGCGATCAGTCGCTGGTGCAACTGCTTGATACGTTTTGCCCGGCGCGTATCGGCGGCGTTCACCGCTGGCAACACCATCACCGCTGGTTCATAACGGCGGATAAATTTTTCCACCCAAACCAACGTGCGCTCATTCTTGTTTTGCAGAATGGACTTGTTACTGAACGTAACGAGCCGGCGCGGCCCTTCCATGACGACGTAGCCGAAACCACGGGCGGTCGGTGCGATGGCTAATAT
>CAISEZ010000050.1 GCA_903884535.1 uncultured Verrucomicrobia subdivision 3 bacterium | reverse complement strand
CGCTGGAAAGCAGTTTGGCCATGTCGTTGCCACAATTCATCTGCACATAAGCCGCCTCTTGCCGGAGCAAATCAATCAGGGCATCGCGCTTGTTGTTCTTGTCCGCCGTGGCGGCCGGGCCGCCCTGTTCCTGCGCGGCAATGGCGGTGGTAAAGGCCGTGAGCGCGGTTTGCAAATTGGCCGGCGTCACGGGCGGAGTGGGATAAGTGGCGTTGCCGGTGATGCCTTTGATGACGGCACCGGCGGTGTCTTCAAGCTGGTGGTCGCCAGCACTGCTAAAACCAAGAAGGACGCGGAGTTGCATAGTCAGTTATTGGTTGATGGTTGATGGTTGATGGTTGAGAGTCAGGAACTGAAACATTGTTAAACAGCTCAAATACAATATATTTTGCTGATTTTCGGCAATCTTTTCCAGGCTGGAAATAACCTTGTCCAAGCCGGACAAAGGTTTGTCCGTGGCGGTGAGAACCTTTTCCTCGGCGGAAAAGGTTTTGTCCAAGTCGGAAACAATCTTTTCCGTGCCGGCGAGACTTTTCCCCGGCGCGGAGGGAGTTTTGTCCGGGCCGGAGACAACCTTGGGCATGGCGGAAAAAGATTGGTTCGCGACGGAAAAGGTTTTGGCTGCGCCGGACAAAGACTTGTCTAAAGCTGAAAGAGTTGCATCCGACAGGGAGAAGCATTTGTCCGCCGCAAAGTATTCCGCTGCTAGTTGCGCGGTTGCGCGGTTGCGCGGTTGCGGACACCTCCGAGAACAAACTTATATTTATGACTCCACTCATAATCACCCACCCATAAGCTGATGCCGCTGACTTTCATGCTCCAGGGTGAGTCTGTCAACAGTCATTGCAAATTATTTTTTCCGGTGGCTTGGCGGGAAAATTGGGTGGTTTGTCGTTTGCCCCGGAGAGTCGGAGCGCCAATCTAAAGATCGGCGTTCCATCGCCAAACGATACCACTACCGAAAATTGCGGGGATTGTTAATCGGAAAACTTTCGGGCAGACTCCGCGCCATCATGTTGAGTTATTTCCAAATCCTGATTCTCGCGCTTATCCAGGGCGCGTGCGAGCTGCTGCCCGTTTCCAGTTCCGCGCACGTCATCGCGGCGGAAAAACTCATGGGCCTCGATCCGTCCAGCCCCGAAATGACGATGCTGCTCGTCCTGCTGCACACCGGCACGATGTTCGCCGTGATCGTCTATTTTTGGAAAGGCTGGAAGCGCGATTATTTCGGCTCGAAGGCGCAATTCCAATGGTTCGCCATCCAAGTGATCCTCGCGACGATTTGCACCGGCATCGTCGGATACGGTTTGAAAATCGTCATCGAGAAAATATTCATGCGCGGCGCCGAGCACGCGGAAATTGAAAATCTATTTTCCAACCTGCCGCTGATCGCCGGCGCGCTCACGGCCGTGGGCTTGTTAATTATTTACGCCGGTCTGCGCGAACAAAAGCAGCCGCGCCATGCGGACATCCAGCCGCAGCACTCTTTCTGGATCGGCATCGTGCAGGGACTGTGCCTGCCGTTCCGCGGTTTCTCACGGTCCGGTGCGACCATTTCCACCGGCCTGATTCTCGGCCTGCCAAAACAAAAGCTGGAGGAGTTCAGCTTCGCGCTGGCCGTCGTTTTGACGCCGCCCATCATCGCCCAGGAAGCGCATCGCCTCATCAAAGCCCACGCATTGAGCGGACCCAATTCCGTGCTGCACCTGTTCGCGCCGGGCCTCGTCGGGATGGTCTTGAGCTTTGTCGCCGGTCTGCTCGCGCTGAAATTGCTGTCGCGCTGGCTCGAAGGCGGCCGCTGGAAATTTTTCGGCTTCTATTGCCTCGCCGCTGCCGCCGGCGTGCTGCTGATCCACTTCAAGGTGAAGTGATTTTTGAAGTGGCAGCCGACGTGAATCGGCTCTGCTTCGTTTTCAAAAAGTGAATGAGCGGCCGCACGTCCGCTGCCGCTAAATCATTTCGCGTTCGGATCGGGAATGAAGATTTTCTTGCCGGGAATCAGAATGTTCGGATTCATCTTCGGATTCGCCGCGATGATCTGCGCCTTGGTCACCTTCACGCCGGCGTCGCGATACGCTTTGGCAATGAGGCCGAGCGTGTCGCCTTCCTTGACCACATAATCGTGGCCGCTCTGCGGCAAGGCGGCGGCGGAATCATCCGCCGGCGGTTTGGGGGTGGATTTGCGCGTCGGCGTCACCGGCGCGCTGGCGGCGACTTTGCCGAGTTTCTCGATTTCCTTCAAAATTAGGTCGCGGTCATTCTGCCGCTTCTTGTCAATTTCCTGCACCTGCGATGCAAGCGACTTCAGATCGTCGCGGCTGGCGCTGTCGTTGACTTGCGGCGTGTTGACTTTGTCGCGCAGTTCGCTGATTTCGCGGTTCAGCGCGTCAATGCGCTTGCCGGTCTGGGCCTGCGCTTCGAGCAAATCCTGGATTTGCCCGCTCAACTTGTCCATCTGCTGCTGCGTGGCGGCGTCCTGCGCCCGCACGGTGAACACGGCAAACGTGCCGATCAAAACCCAAAGCGAAATTCTTTTCATGCCCTGAAAATAAACGCCTGCCCGGTGGCGTCAATTTTTTTAACCGCCGAGTTCCGCGCTGGAAATCGCAAATCCGCGTTGTCCGGCGAGGGGCTACGGTTAAAAAATGGAATCCAAAATCTTCTCCGCCGCCAGCCGGGGATTTTCCGCCGCGTAAATCGGTCGGCCCACCACCAGCCAGCTCGCGCCGGCTTGCATGGCTTCGCGCGGCGTGAGTGTGCGCTTCTGGTCGTCGGCTTTTTCCGCACCGGTGCGGATGCCGGGCGTCACCAATTGGATGTGCGCCGGCAGAATTTTTCGCAGCGCCGCGATTTCCAGCGGCGAGCAAACCAGGCCGCGCAGGCCGGATTTCACGGCAAGTTGCGCGAGGCGAACCACCTGTTTTTCCGTGTCCGCTTCACAGCCAATTTCCGCGAGCGTTTCATTATTGGAACTGGTCAGCACGGTCACGCCCAGCACGAGCGGCGTTGGCAGGCCAAGCGATTTTGCGGTGTCCAGTGCGGCTTTTTCTGCCGCGCGCATCATCTCGCCGCCGCCGCTAGTGTGGATGGTGGTCATCTGCACGTCCAGTCGCACGGCCGCCGCGACAGCTTTGGCGACGGTGTTCGGAATATCGTGAAATTTCAAATCGAGAAAAACCGCCGCGCCGGTCGCGCGGATTTTTTTCACGATGTCCGGCCCGGCGGACACGAACAGCTCTTTGCCGATCTTGAACGCGCCAACGGCGGGCGCGACTTGTTCCGCGAGTTTCAGCGCCTGTTCCGCGGACGGCACGTCCAGCGCCACGATGATGGGATTTTGATTAGCCACAGATGGCCACAGATAAACACAGACGCGAAGCGAAGAAAAGCGCAACTCGCTTTGGTCGCAGCCGAAGTGCGCCGGCTCAAATTTCAAAATGAGCGGATTCACATCCGCTGCTACGAATTTTGACTTGGCGGCATTTTTTTTCTAAGCTGGGACCATGAAGATTGTCCGCCACACCGACAAAAATTTTGCCGCCCAGCTCCGCGCCGTGGCCGCCGACTCCAGCCTGTTCGACGCCGAGATTGAGCAGCGCACGCAGGCGATTTTGCACGACGTGTTTGTGCGCGGCGACGATGCAGTGCTGGAGTTCACCGAAAAATTTGACGGCGCCAAGCTGGCCGCCGACCGACTCGCGGTGACCCAGGCGGAATTTTTTAACGCCTCGCTCAACGCCGATGAATCCTTGCGCGCGGCGGTGGCGGAAGCGGAGGCGAACATCGCCAGCTTCGCCAAAAAATCCAAACGCAAAGCTTGGTCGGGTAAAAACTCCCACGGCGCGAGCGTCGGCGAAAAGTTTGATCCGTTCACGCGCGTCGGCGTTTACATTCCCGGCGGCACCGCGCCGCTGGTCTCGACGGCGCTGATGACCATCACGCTCGCCAAAGTTGCCGGCTGCAAGGAAATCGTCGTGACCACGCCGAGCGGCAAGGACGGTTCTATCAATCCGGCGATTTTATTCGCCGCGCGGACGGCGGGCGCGACGGAGATTTACCGAGTCGGCGGCGCGCAGGCGATTGCCGCGCTGGCTTACGGCACGAAGACCATTCGCCGCGTGCAGAAAATTTTCGGTCCCGGCAACGCCTACGTCAGCATGGCCAAACGTCTGCTGGTCGGGCGCGTGGCAATTGATTTGCTCGCCGGGCCGAGCGATTTGTTGGTGCTGGCCGACGACACGGCGAATCCAAAATTCGCCGCCGCCGACATGCTGGCGCAGGCCGAGCACGGTTCCGGCCACGAACGCGTCTGGCTCGTGACGACTTCCGCGAAAGTGCTCAAAGCGGTGGAAAAAGAAATTTCCAAACAGTTGCCCAAGCTGCCGCGCCGTGAATTTATTAAACGCGTGCTCGACCGCAACACTTGGCTCATCCAAGTGGCTGGCGTCGCCGACGCCGTGGCGCTGGCGAACCAGCTCGCGCCGGAACATTGCGAAGTCATCACGCGCGACGCGCGGCGCGTGAGCGGCGGCATCGTGACGGCGGGCGCGATTTTCCTGGGCAACTGGTCGCCGACGGTGCTGGGCGATTACGTCGCCGGGCCGAGCCACGTTTTGCCGACCGACGGCGCGGGCGCGTCCTTCGCCGGCTTGACGGTGGATCAATTTCAGCGGCGCACCAGCGTGGTGGAATACAACCGCATGTCGCTGAAGAAGGCGCTGAAGACGGTGAAAAAATTTGCGGAACTCGAAGGCCTCGGCGCGCATGGGAAAAGCGCCGAAGTGCGAGCGAAGTAAATTTTAACGCGAGGTCGCCCTGCCGCGAATCACGAACTCTTCACGCCCTTTTCCGTCTCGCGCAGGCAATGGGTCAGGTAGGGCAGCAGTTGTTTTTTGCGCGAAACCACGTCGCGCAGCTCGTAGATGCCCAGTTCCAGCCGCGGGTAGTCAATCCGCTTGATGAATTTTTCGTCGCCTACCACGAGCAGCAATGAGCTTTGCGTGGTGACGTCGGTGACCAGCAGCACGGAGAAATGATACGCCCGCTTGTCGCGATAAACTTCCAGCGCGGCCAGCAGTTCGTCTTTGCGCTTCCAGAATTGCTCGAAGCCGATCTCCTCGATCTGCGCGACGCTAAATTTAATGTGGTGTTCGGCGTATTCTTTGCAGTCGGTGGTGATGGCTTGCGGCGCGGGTTTGAGCGTGAGCAGCGAGCCGGAGGCGAACAGTTTTTCCGTGAACTCGCGCGCATTGACCTGCGCCAACTCTTCCAGTTTTTTTAAAATCTCCACGTCACGTGTCGTCGTGGTCGGCGAGGTCAGGTTCAGCGTGTCGGACACTACGCCGGCCAGCAGCAGCCCGGCGATTTCGCGCGGCATCTCGACGCCTTGCCGGAAAAAACAATCGGCGACGATCGTGCTGGTCGAGCCGACCGGCTCGTTGCGGAACAAAATCGGCTGCTGCGTGGCGAGCGCACCGATGCGATGATGATCAATGATTTCAATGATTTCCACCTCGTCCGCGCCCTGCACGGCCTGCGACAGCTCGTTGTGATCCACCAGAATCAATTTATGCGTGACGGTTTTGAGGAAATCCGTTTTGGACAAAATGCCGACCATCTGGCCTTCGCTGTTCAGCACCGGAAACGCGAGGTAGCCCGAGGCGGTGGCCTCGTCGCGCACGGCGGCGAGCGGCGCGTTTTCGCGGAAGCACAGAAATTCCTCGTTCAGCACATGGCGCACGCCGACGGCCGCGCGGCAAAGCGACGCGGTGGTGGCTGTGTCATGCGGCGAAGTGATGACGCTGACATTTTTTTTGCGTGCGGCGTCGAGCGTTTTCGGTTCCACGGTGATGCCGCCGGTGACGATCAGCACGCGGACACCTTCGCGGATGGCGACATTTTGGATGTCCCAGCGGTCGCCGACAATGACGCAGGATTTTTCCGGCGGAAATTGTTCGAGGCGCGCGGCAAAAGATTCCAGTCCCATCGCGCCAATCATCAGGATTAATTCCTCCTCGCGCTCCGCCTCAAACCCGAGCACCAGTTGGCCGTCGAGCGTGTGGGCCAGGTTGGTGAGCGAGGATAACACTTCGCGCGAATTGTGTTCGCGGGTTACGGCCGGAAACAGAAATTTGCTCAATTTGAACAGCGACAGCAGGCCGCGGCATTTCTGTTCCTCGTCCATCACCGGCAGGATGCGGAGATTTTTTTCATCCATCAGCCGGAGCGCTTCCGCCGCCGTCGCATCGGGACGCACGCTTAAAATTTTCCGCTGCATCACATCCGAAACTTTCGGCGAAACGTCGGCGATGAATTTGGGCGCGAGCACGCCAAAGGTTTTCAGGACGAAATCAATCCGGTCGTTGGTGTCGCCGCAGCGCGCGGCCACGGCCTCCGGCATGCCGGTGCGCCGTTTGAATTCCGCGTAGCCGATGGCCGAGCAGATGGCGTCGGTGTCGGGGTTGCGATGGCCGATGACAAGGATTTCACTCATGCAAATGTCCTCGGAGCCTAACCAGAATTGGCGATGGCGGCAAGCCATAGCCGGATTTGACTCCGCCGAAGGCACGGCGCAAAATGATTTATTCACATGAAACGAATTGTCGCTCTTGTCCTGGGCCTGAATTTGGCCGCCGCGGTTTTTGCCGCCGATGCGGTGCCGTTGAACGTCCGCGATTTCGGCGCGAAAGGCGACGGGTTGGTCAAGGACACGGCCGCGATTCAAAAAGCGCTCGACGCCTGCGCGGCCGCCGGCGGCGGCACCGTGCTGGTGCCCGAAGGTCTGTATCTCACCGGCAGCCTGACGCTCGGCGCGAACACCACGCTGCAGCTGTCGTCGCACACCAGCCTCATCGGCAGTCCCGACATCGCGGATTATCCGCTGGTGACCATCCGCTGGGAGGGCGAATTTCGCGAAGGCCATCGCGCGCTGATTTCCGCCACCAATGCCGCAAATGTCACCATCGTTGGCAGCGGCTCGATTTTTGGCCCGCCGATTTCGTTGAGCCACCTGCGCAATCCGCGCGGCCCGGCACTGATCGAATTGACTGGCTGCACCAACGCGCTGCTGGAAAATTTCACCACGCAATACCAGCAGCTCTGGTCCATCCACCTGCTTTACTGCAATAATTTCACCGCGACCAACCTCACCATCCGCACCGTCAACGCCAATGGCGACGGCCTCGACGTGGATTCCTGCGACGGCGTGACCATCGCGCATTGCGACATCAACACCGGTGACGACGCCATTTCGCTCAAGTCCGGCCGCGGCCTCGCCGCGCAGCAGCTCGGCCGGCCCACGCAAAATGTGGTCATCCGCGATTGCCGGCTGCAAAGCTCCATTTACGCCGCGCTCGGCCTCGGCACCGAAATGTCCGGCGGCATCCGCAATGTGAAAATTCAAAACTGCGTCATCTCCGGCCGGCAGAATGCGATTTTCATCAAGAGCCGTGACGGCCGCGGCGGCTACATGGAAAACATTTCCGGCGAAAACATCACCGTGCTGAAATCGCCGACGTTCATCGGCATTGACCTTTTGAAAAAGGGCATCCAGGCGACCGATCCCGTGCCCGGCGAAGTGGAAAAATGGCCGCGCGTCCACAACCTCAGTTTCAAAAACATCCACGTTCAAGACGTGACCGATCTCATCGAAGGCACCAACATTCCGTTGGCGCGACCGGTGGACGGCCTCACGCTCACCGACATTTCCGGAACCTGCCTGCGGGCGATTTCGCTCGCGAACATGACGAACGTGAATCTCTCGGCCATCAACGTCACCGGCTTCAGCGGCGCGCTCGTCCGGACGGAAAATGTCCACGGCACCGGCCTCGGCAAAACCGCGCAGAACTGAACTTCCGTAGCGGCGCCTCGGCAGAGCGCCGCAAAATTGAAAAACCAAAAAATGCGGCTTTCTACCGAAAGCCGCTACGTTTGGGTGACGCGGCGTTGCAGCCACCAAGATGCGGACGACTTTGTGCTTGCCTCCGCGCGTCAAAAGGCCGACAACATGTTTGCAGCGAGAAATAACCAACCCCATGCGCCACCAAGAGCCAGCAAACAACTCCGGCTGCAACTGTGCCCGATTGTCTCCTATTGGAATTAGGCCGGATCGATTTGGGTTAATACACTGTTAGGTGGTATGACCGCACAGCCAACATCAAGACTCGTAGGTCCCGTATCTGGGATTTGCTTTGGTATTGTTTTTTTTATTCTTGGAGCGAACTCTCTTCACAGTGGCATTATCGGGGTGTTGACTGATAAGACATACACGCTCGGAAAGGGAGTTCATGAATTAGTTCTCAAACATGATAGTCCACATGAATTTTGGTTTTGGATAGTTTTTCGTTTCATAATTACAATCATATGCTTTTTCGCGGCAGTTATGGTTCCTTTTAGAGGCTTTAAACAGAAACGACGATGATACGCCTAAATATGGAGATAGGCCACAACCGCTGATTCATTCGCTTCCCACCAGCGCGGCCGGATTTATGGCTGCGGGTGCAGCTTGGCCCATTTCCGGTAATGCTCCAAAACGCGTTTCGGCGTGTCGCGATACCAGCCGTAGCCCTTGCGCCGCTCCAACGAAATTTCATTCACGTCGTCGTGGATCGTCTTGTCGCGGTCGCCGAAAATCGGCCGGTCCGTGCCGATTTCATAATACCGCGCCCAGATCGGCCCGGCGCCCGGCGCGCTCACCAGCTTGCGGCTTTCGCTGCCGACCACGCGGAACGCCTTGCCTTCGATTTTGGTTTTGTCAAACCACGCGCAGGCCGCGTGAACGGCGGCGATTTCCTTCGCCGTCGGCTCCGGCAATTGCATCAGGAACAAAACAATCGTCGCGCTTTCGCTGGAAGTCAGCGACGGCATTTCGTAGTTCCGCGCCGACGCCGGCTGCAACGTCAGCGCGTCAAACTGCTGGCCCCAGGCCGTCAATTTGCCGTTCGCCACAATCTGCGCGGCCAGCAGACAATCCATGCCGCGCTGATAGCTCGCCGACGCTTTCGCCCGCAGTTCCGGCGACACAAATGAAAACTCATCGGCACCGCTGGCAACGTCGCGCACAAATTCGATGATGTGCAGCATCGCGTCGTCGTTCAGCGTGACCGCGTCGTGATAACCGCCCTGCAACGGCCAGACCTGCGGCCAGCCGCCGTTCGGATATTGCGCGGCGAACACATAATCCAGCCCGCGCAGAAACGCCGCACGCCAGGCGGCATTGTTTGTGCCGGTCGCCGCAATCACCTTCGCCAGAAAATGCAGCTCGGTGGTTGTGGCATCGTTGTCGAACGTGCCGACGTAACTCCAGTGCGCGTCCGCCGGCGCGTCAAAATCATTCGTGCCCAGAAAAAGCGACCCGTTTTCCGCGCCGAACATTTCGCCCGGCGCACGCGGATTTTTCGCGAAGTCCGTGTTCTTGCTCCAGCCGCCCGCCGGCGTCTGGAACGACACCACAACATCCGCGATGTGCCGCGCCTCCTTGCCGCCATACCAACTCGCCGCGTTATTGAGCGCGACGCCCTTCGCGCTGTGGGTTGCGTGCGGCGCGGTGGATTGCTTCAAACCGTGCGCCTTCAATTCCGCGCGGATGAAATCCTGGTCAGCGTGCCGCTGCCGCTGGGAATTTTCAAAATAAGTTTTCCACGCCGGCAGCGCCGCCACGCGTTCCGCCGTCAACGGCGTCGCCGGCACATTGGTGCCGATCACCGCGCCGAAACAGGTGAAAATGGCCGTCTGGCACAGCGCGGCGACAAGGAATGATTTTAAATTCATGAGGTGGTCATCCCGCCAGACGCCGGTCACCGGTGCAAAGTTTCAGGGAATCACCACGCGCAATTTCTGCGGCTCGACAGAAAAGGTCGCCGGCAGTTTGCCCACCCATTCGCCGTCCAGTTCAAACGCGGCGGGCGTGGCGCTGGTCAGCTCAATTTTCGCCGCGCGCAGCCGCTGGATTTTATGCTCCGCCAGTTTCCGGCGGGCGATAAAACCGGGCGCATGGCCGAGGAGCGCCGGCAGGTTCACGCGCGGAAAAACACAGGCGTCCAGCAGTCCGCTGCCGAGATCCGCGCCGGGAAAAATTTCAAACGGACCGCCGTAAAATTTTCCGTTGCCCAGCAAGGCCAGTTCGCCCTCCAGTTTTTTTCCGTCAGCGTGCGCGGTGATGCGCGGCTGATTTTCCGCCAGCGCCTGCAGGCCGGCGACGACGTAGGCCAGCGGCCCGGCATTTTTTTTAAGCTTCCAGCTCACCAGTTCCACGGCGCGCGCGTCCAGTCCCGCGCCGGCCAGCTGCATGAAATAACGCGTGACCGGATTCCCCTCCTCCAAAAAATCCGCGCGGGCCAAATCAATTTTTGTTTCGCGGGCGCGCTTCAGGACTTGCCACGCGTGTTCCAGCCGCAGCGGAATTTTCAACTCGCGCGCAAAGACGTTCACCGTGCCCAGCGGCAGCACGGCCAGCCGCGTTTTCGCAAAACCATTTTCCTCGTCGCCGATGCCGTTGAGCACCTCGTTCACCGTGCCGTCGCCGCCGGCCGCCGCGATGATGTCGTAGCCGATGGACGCCGCCGCGTGCGCGAACCGTCGCGCGTCGCCCGGCCCGGTGGTGGCCTTGAGCGAACATTGCTGCGACAGTTCGTTGAGGAAATGCCGGAAGCGCCGCGCCTTGTTGCCGCGCGCGGCCGGATTGAAAATGACGCAGATGCGCACGCCAAATGATTTCCGGCGCGGCGGAATAGTCGAGGATAAACGCGCCGTCGGCTTGCGTTTCGCACTCGTTTTTCAGACACTCCAGCCATGAAAGAAGTCTCCGATTGGAAAGTGGCCAAGTGGCCGTTTCTGCTGGCCAACGCGGTATTGCTCGCCGTGGCCGCCGCTGTGATTTATCAGGCCGCGCACCCGATTTCGCTTTGGGAAATGGCCGCCGCCATCGCCTGCGTCGCGTTCGGCGCATGGTTGGGTTGCCTCCCGTTTATTTTGGAATACCGGGCGACAGTAAAATTGCTCGATGCCAATGCGCTGACCACCGTGAGCGAACGGCTGGATGATTTGAAAAATTATTCCGCCCAGATCGCCGCCGCCACCGACCAATGGGCGCGCGTCCAGGAAGTCACCAAGGGCAGCGCGGATAAAACCCTCGCCACCGCCAAGGAAGTTTCGGACCGCATGGCCGCCGAGGTTCACGATTTCAACGAATTCCAGAAAAAGATGAACGACACCGAAAAGGGTGCGCTGCGGCTCGAAGTGGACAAGCTTCGCCGAGCCGAAGGCGAATGGCTGCAGGTGGTGGCGCGCATTCTCGACCACATTTTTGCGCTGCACACCGCCGCCGTCCGCGCCGGCCAGCCGGAACTCACCGAGCAGATCACGCATTTCCAAAACGCCTGCCGCGACGCCGCGCGCCGCGTCGGCGTCACGCCGTTCACCGCCGAAGCGGGCGAGCCGTTTGACGCGGAACGCCAGCGTGCCCACGGCGTGGAAAAACCGCCCGCCAGCGCCGTGGTCGCCGAGACGCTGGCACCCGGCATGACCTTTCAAGGCCGGCTCATCCGCCCCGCGTTTGTGCGCCTGCAAGAAGTTCCCGCCGTCACGCCGGCAAACGAAATGGTTGAGCCGGCGCTGGAAAAAGCCGAAGCCGACACACCCGCCCAGCTTTCGCTCGAAGCGGATTAAATCATTTCCGTCCGCCGCCGCGCGAGAAAGTGCAGCGCACGCAACGTCACCTTGCGCGCAAAAATCTTTGCGAGCGCCGCCGCGTAAAGTTCCAACTGGGGCGTGTAAATTTTGATTTTGCCGGCGAGGTCGTCCGCCTGAACCGCATCCGTCTTGAAATCTACCAGCCAGATTTCCTGGGGCCGCAGCACCGCCAAGTCCGCCGTGCCTTGCACGACAATAAATTCATTTTCCAGCCCGGCCTCGGTTTTCCGGCCGGTGATTTTTTCCAGCTCCAGCGGGCTAAAGCGCGCGGTGAACGGCAGTTCGCGCCGCACCTGCGCCGCGTTCGCCCGGATTTTTTCGCCCAGTTCTGAACTCCAAAACTTCGCCAGCGCCGGCAAATCCAAAGCTGCGCTTTCGTCCGCCAACAGATAATTTTCCTTCACCAGCCGCTCCGCCTCCGTCGCGAGGTCGCCGGCTTTTTCCATGGCGAAATGCTGAAGAAACTTGTGGTGCGCCGTGCCGACATCCGCCGCCGACAATTTTCGAACGTCGCTTTTTGCATTCCGCTTTTTTGGCACCGCCAGTGGCCGCGCAAAAACCGGTTCAGCCTCGGCGTCTGATTCCTCGGCCGCGCGGCGCAATTCCGTGACCGACGCTTTGGCTTTTCGCTGCATCGCGGCGGCAAATGGATTTTCCCACCTCAAAACCGCGCGCAGTTTTTCCACCGCCGCGTCGTCCAGTGTGGGCAATGTTGTTTCCGCTTTCCGCTTTCCGCTTTCCGCCTTTTCCGCGACGTCAAGTTCTTCCTCCTCGACCAATCGCCAGCGCAGTTGCGGCCATTCGCCGTGCCGGGCACTCTGGACGTCAGGCTTCGGACTTTGGGCGGAAAACCACAAACCCAGCCAGTCGGCAAAACTGTTCGCTCCCGCAATTTTTTGCAGCGTCACGCCCTCTGGCTGCGACCACAGTGTTTCCCATTTTTTCTCCGTGAGCGTGGCCGACAAAATAAGCGTGTCGCGCGCCCGGGTCAGCGCGACGTAAAGCAGCCGCAATTCCTCGCCGCGCAGTTCGCGTCGCTGCCGCCGCTGCGCGAGCCAGTGCGGCAGGCTCGGATAACGCCGGCCTGTGTGCGGCGGCTTCACTTTCGGACACAAACCATATTCCTCATCGAAAATAATTTCGCCGTGCCGATCCTGCTCGTTGAATTTTTTAGAAAGGTCCGGCAGCACGACGACCGGAAATTCCAGCCCCTTGCTTTGATGGATGCTCATCAGCCGCACGGCATTTTCCGCTGCGATGTCGGGCGCATCCGGTTCCGTGCCGGCCTCACGCTGCGCTTCGATGAATTTCAAAAAGCGGAACAGCCCCTGCCGCTGGAACTGGTCGAACGACTGTGCCAGAATCAAAAACCGCTCAATGTTTGCAGCCCGCTGCGCGCCGCGCGGCTGCGCCCGCAGCCAGTCCAAGTAAAGCGTCTCCGCCAGCACCGCCTCCAGACAATCTGACAGCGAATGTTGCTTTGCCAGCTTCCGCCAGCGCGCAAACCGTTCTAGAAAGTTTTTAATTTTGAATTTTGAATTTTGAATTGAGTTCAGCGCCGTCCAGAAATGTTTTGCCTTTGCCGCCAGCCGGATTTCCGCGAGTTCGTCCAGCGACAGACCGACCAGCGGCGAGCGCAGCACCGCGAGGCACGGCACATCCTGCAAGGGATTGTCCAGCAACTGAAGCAAACTGAGCAAATCGAGAATTTCGCGGCTGTCAAAAAATCCGCCGCGCGCGACCACCAGCGGCACACCGGCCCGTTCGAACTGCTTCGCAAAAATCTCCGCCTTGCCCGCCGGCGAACGCAGTAGCACCGCGGCATCGCGCCATTCCGCCGCGCGAAAGTGTTTTTCCTCGTCGTCCCAGATTTCGTGTTTTGCTTCGCCGCCGACAAGTTTTTTCAGGTGCAATGCCACGAGCCGCGCTTCCTTGTCCGCGTCGGCCAAGTCGGCAAGCTCGTCATCCGCAGCGGCCTCGTCGCGGCCGGGCTTGAGGCGCAACAGCAATTCCACGCGCGGTTCCGGATTTTTGCTGACGCCAAAGTCGGCGCGCGTGCCGGGCGAGCCAAATTTGAGGCACGCATTCGCGTCGTAAGCCACGCCGCCGATTTCCTCGCGCATGAGCCGGCCAAAAACCGAGTTGGCAAAATCCAGCAGCGCTTCGCGGCTGCGGAAATTTTCCGCCAGCGGAATCACCCGGCCGTTTTCACCCTGCCAGTTCCGCGCGTAATCGCGGAAGATTTTCGGTTCGGCGAGACGGAAGCGATAAATGCTTTGTTTCACATCGCCGACCAGAAAACGATTGGCCTCGGCGCCGTCGCGCGAAAGGGCGGCGATGATTTTGTCCTGCGCGGCGTTGATGTCCTGATATTCGTCCACGAAAACAAATTTTAATTTTTCACGCCAAGCCCGTGCCACCGCCGTCGGCTGGCCGGCAGGAAAATCCCAGAGCAGTTTTAGCGCGAATTGTTCGAGGTCGTGGAAATCCAGCACGCCGCCGGTCCGTTTGCGTTCGGAAAATTTCTCGGCGAAAGTTTGCGCCAGCCGCAGCAAGGTTTCCAGATGGCCACGCACCCAGCTCCAGTCTTCCGCGAGCGGGTCGCTACCTTTCTTGACCGGCGCGAGCGCGGCCAGAAACGCGGTCTCGTCGAATAAATCTTTCAGCGGTTGACGGAGAATGGTTTTGCGTTTGGCCGGCCAGTTGCCGTCGGCGGAAATGATTTGCTCCAGCACCTCCGCCGCGTGTTCACGCGTGAAATTCATTTTCAGCCGCTGTAAAACTCCCGCCAATTCAGCGGATTTTTCATTTCCGATTTTCAGATCTTCCAGAACCGCCAGCCATTCGTCGCGCCAGCCGGCAATTGCGGCGAGCAGCCAGCCTTGCCATTCGGTCGGTTCGGCGGCGGAAAATTGGTTGATTTGGTCGGCCAGCCAGCCGGCGGCATCCGGCCGGGTTTGCGAATAATTATGCAGCCGCGAAATCAGCGCGCGGATTTTTTCATCGCGGCCGCCGCCGTGGATCTGGATCAGGTTTTGGACGGCGATAGAAAAACCGTCGTCGCCGGCGTAGTGCGCCTGAAATTGTTCGTCCAATGTTTCATCGGCGAGCTGGCGGGCTTCGCCTTCGTCGAGGATGGCGAGCTGCGGATCGAGGCCGAGTTCGTAAAAATGCTCGCGCACCAGGCGCAGGCAAAAACTGTGCAGCGTGCCGATGTGCGCGAGATCGAAGCGCGCGATTTGTTCCGGCCAAAAATTTTCGGCCGGTGCCGCGGCAGCTTTTTCTTCCAGACTTTTACGGAGGCGCTGGCGCATTTCGGCGGCGGCAGCCTCGGTGAAGGTGACAATGAGCAGTTCGTCGAGCGCCGCGCGGTCATGTTCGAGACAGTCGAGGCAGCGGGCGACGAGCGTCTTGGTTTTGCCGGTGCCAGCGCCTGCCATGACCAGCACGTTTCCGCGCGCGGCAACGGCCTGTTGCTGGGAAGTCGTGAGCGAATCGGTTTGGGTGCGCGGTGGTTCCATGCGACGTGCGCAGCCTAACAGCGCCGGCCGGGAATGAAAAGAGGTTGACGTAATTTACCCGTGAAATTCGCGGCACAGTTTTGCCGCGACGATCCGATTTATTTCCTAGTCCAAAAACGTCAGCTTCACGCCGCCTTCCTTTGGCTTGGAAAAACTGTCGAGCAATGTCGGCGCATTGGCCGGCGCAGGCGAAATTTCTTTTTTCGGTTCCACGCTTTGCGGTTCCAGCGCGGAACGCAACGCGCCTTCGACGAGTTGGGCACAGTGGATTTTCATTGGCGGCAGCGGGCCGAGTTCGCCGGCGAGCTCCTCGGTTTTCAGCGCGAGCGCTTCTTCGGCGGTTTTGCCGCGAATCAATTCCGTCGCGAGGCTGGCGACGGCAATGGCCGTTTCACAGCCGAAAGATTGAAACGTCGCACGGTCAATGACCCGCTTGCCATCCTGCTGCTTGAACTTCACCCACAGCCGCAGCATCTCGCCGCAATCGGCGTTGCCGACGGTGCCGATGGAATCCGCGCCCGTCATCTCGCCCATGTTTTGCGGATTGGCGAGCGCGGCTTGAATGCGTTTTTGCAGGTCGTCGGTCATATTTCTGGAAACACAATATCCTGCAATTGGAAGAAAGGCGAGCGGCGACGTCATTGACCGACGTGAACGCGGTAAAACCTCTGTGTCGGCGGCGGATTCGGGTCGGCCAGAATTTGCGTGCTGCCATTGCCCGGGACTGGCGGCAGCATCTGCCAGTCATCGCCGAATGAATTTTTATAGTCGAGCCGATACGGGCGTCCGCGTGAAGTTGGTTGTGAAATAATAAACTGGCCGTGGTTAAAACCCGCGTTCAGCAACCGCTCGATCGGTTGGGGAAAACTGTCGCCGATGATGGCCAGGTGATGCGTGTAGCCAATGGCGATCGCCAGCACGTTTGAAAGGTTCATGTAAACATTGGTTTGCCCAAGATACGAGCCGCCGAGGCCGGCCAGCGTTCCATCCCTGCGCAACACCCAGACGGCACCGGCTTGATTAAAACCGCTGCGGGCGACCACGGCCGTCGCGTTGGTGATGATGGTTACATTGGTTCCGCTGGCATAACCCCACGCATAAGCCGATCCGTTTCCCAGCACAACCGCGCCTTGATAATCGCCGTTTGCCACCAGCGCTCCAGACACCACATTGGAAAACACGCTGATGATGTTTGTAAATGTGCCCGAACCCCAGGTCGTGCCGTCCTTTTTGATGGCGAGGTTGCCGGTGTTGCCGGCGGCAATCGCCACCACATTGCTCAAACCGGCGGGAACATTTGTCTGCCCGGAATAATTTGCGCCCCAGGCAAAAACTGTTCCGTCGGCTTTCAGGACGAGATTATGCTCGTCGCCACAAGCGATGGCCACGATGTTGCTCAAGCCCGGCGGAATGTTGGTGTAGCTCGGCGAGCGGGGAACGCCCCAAGCGACAAGCGTCCCGTCGTTTTTGAGCGCAAGACTTTGGCCAACACCCGCAGCAACGGCCACCACGTTGCTCAAGCCGGCAGGAACATTGGTTAAACCCGTCTGTCCCCAGGCTATGACCGTGCCGTCGCCTTTCAAGGCGAGGCTGTGCGAGTCGCCGGCGGCCACCGCGATGACATTTGTCGCCGAGGGAGGGACGTTGGTTTTGCCGTAAGTATTATCGCCCCAGGCAACCACAACATTTCCCGCCGCAGCTAAAAACGAAGAAGTCAAAAAAAGGAACAGACCCGCGAACGCGGATTTTGAAACGAATTGGATTTTTCGTTTCGCTGGCATGATTCCTCAATCATCCACGTCAGGGTGATTTCTTCAAGCCGAATTCGAAACCGCGAATGCCCTTAATACCGCGGCACATTCCGGTCAATTTCATCCGACCACGCGGTGATGCCGCCTTTGACGCTCTTGACGTATTTGAAACCCTGCTGGCGCAGAAAGGCCAGTGCCTTCATCGAGCGCACGCCAGCTTTGCAGTGCAGATAATATTGCGTGTTCGGGTCCAGCTCGGTGAAGCGGCTTTGCAGTTCGCTCAACGGCAGCAGCGGCACGCCCGCGACCTTCGCGATTTCGTATTCATCCGGCTCGCGCACGTCCACGACCTTGATGCCGAGGCCCGGATTATCCAAAGCCTTCTTCATGTCCTGCACCGTCACTTCATCGGGATTGCCGACGTTTTCCGGCTCGGGGACGATGCCGCAGAAGGTTTCGTAATCGATCAATTCCTTGATCGTCGGATGTTCGCCGCAAATCGGGCACGCCGGATCTTTGCGCAATTTCAATTCGCGAAACTTCAAATCGAGTGCGTTGAAAAGCAACAGGCGTCCGACCAACGACGTGCCTTTGCCGATGGCGAGTTTCAAAATTTCCGTCGCCTGGATGCAGCCGATGATGCCGGGCAACACGCCGAGCACGCCGCCTTCCGCGCAGCTCGGCACCATGCCGGGCGGCGGCGGTTCGGGATACAAACAGCGGTAGCACGGACCGCCCAGATGCGGCGCGAACACGCTGGCTTGGCCCTCGAAACGGAAAATTGAGCCATAGACATTGGGTTTCTTGAGCAACACGCAGGCG
This sequence comes from uncultured Verrucomicrobia subdivision 3 bacterium, assembly GCA_903884535.1. Lineage (GTDB taxonomy): Bacteria > Verrucomicrobiota > Verrucomicrobiia > Limisphaerales > UBA11358 > UBA11358. Next base: position 88,634 of record CAISEZ010000050.1, on the reverse strand, counting down.
TCGTTGGTCAGGTAGCGCGTCGGAAAATTGTCCGTGCCGTCCACGACGATGTCGTAGGGGCGAATCAGGTCGAGCGCGTTTTCAGAACTGATGCGCGTGTTATGGATGACCACTTCGCAATGCGGATTGATGCCGTGAATGGTTTCCTTCGCCGACTCGGCTTTGGAGCGCCCCACGTCCGCGTCGGTGTGAAGAATCTGCCGTTGCAGATTGGAAAAATCCACCGTGTCGAAATCCACGATGCCGAGCTTGCCGATGCCGGCGGCGGCGAGATACATCGCAATGGGCGAGCCGAGCCCGCCGGCACCGATGCACAGCACGCTGGTGCCTTTGATTTTCTTTTGGCCTGCCAATCCGACTTCAGGCAGAATCAGGTGCCGCGAGTAGCGGCGGATTTCGTCATTGTTCAGTTCCATAATTCGAGTGGAACACAATATGGCAGATGTGGAATAAATCAAGTCAACGCGCATGAAACCAAGCAGCACCCCGCAAACCGCCGCCGCGCGGCTCCAAAAAATTTCACCGCTGCGCCCGACGCTCGCCATCGTGCTGGGCAGCGGCTTTCATCATGCGCTGACAGAACTGCGCGTGGCCAAAAAAATCGCCTACGCCAAAATTCCCGGCTTCCCCAAGCCGACCGTCAGCGGCCACGCGGGCGAATTGTTTTTCAGCCACCTCGGCCGGACGCCGGTGCTGGTCTTGAGCGGTCGCGCGCATTTTTACGAAGGCCACGACATGGAGCGTGTGACTTTCGCCGTCCGCACACTGGCGGCCTTCGGCATCACGAATTTGCTGCTGACGAACGCGGCCGGCGGCATCAATAAAAAATTTCACGCCGGCGATTTCATGGTGGTGACCGACCACATCAATTTCATGGGCGCGAATCCGCTGCGCGGGCCGGCCCTTCCGGGGCTAATGCGTTTTGTGGATTTGACCGATACCTACGCAGCGGGGCTGCGCCGGTTATTGCGCCGGGCCGCGGCTGTGGAAAAACTAAAAATCCGTTCCGGCGTTTATCTCGCGGTCTCCGGCCCGAGTTATGAGACGCCGGCAGAAATCCGCGCGTTTGCGCGGCTGGGCGCGGATGCGGTGGGCATGAGCACGGTGCCGGAGGCGATGGTGGCGCGGCAATGCGGCCTGAACGTGGCGGCGGTTTCGTGCATCACGAACCTGGCGGCGGGTCGTAGCCGGGAAAAATTGTCGCACGCGGAAGTTTTGGCCACGGCGGAGCGCGTGAAAATAACCGGCGCGACGCTGATAAGAAATTTTGCAGAACTTTACGGGGAAAACCATCGACCGCAGAGAACGCGAAGATAGAGAGAAAAAAATCCTTTGCGCTCTTTGTGTTCGCTACGGTTGAAATAAAATGAAAATTAATTTAAAAAAACTGGTGGCGGCGGCGGCGCAGGCGCGATTGGGCTCGGTGTCGCCGTATTCCAAATTCAAAGTCGGCGCGGCGCTGCTCACTCAGTCGGGCGAGATCATCGGTGGCGCGAACGTCGAAAGCGCAAGCTACGGGCTGACCTGCTGCGCGGAACGTGTCGCATTGTTCAAGGCGCTGACGGACGGGCGGAAAAAATTTGTCGCGGTGGCGGTCGTGGCGCGCTGCGAAGGCGGGCCGATGCCCTGCGGCGCGTGCCGCCAATTACTGGCGGAATACGCACCGAAGGCGGCAGTGTTTGTGGCGGACAGCGCCGACCTGAAAACCGTCCGGAAATTTACGGTGAAAAAACTTTTGCCGTCGGCCTTCGTTCTCGTTCCTTGAATTTTCCAAAAAAAGTTGTAGCCTGTCGCGCTAGTTCTATTTGATGAAACCTGAAGTTGTCTTTGGTCTGGAGAATGCGGGCTGGCCGGCGTTGCTGATCAACGCGGGCGGGGCGGTGCTGCTGGTCAACCCGGCGGCAAAAACGGTTTTTGGCGCGGCGCTGAACGGGAACCCCGCGCAGTTGTCGGCGATCTGGGCGGCTGAAAACGGCGGTTCGGCGGTGGATTTCCTGCGGCGGTGGGAGGCGCAGCCGGTGGCGCAATCGCCTTTGAAATTCAAAACGCCGGGCGGTGCCACCCTGGAATTTTTAGTGCTGGCCTGCCAGTTCACCGGCGACGGCAACAAGTGGTTTGTGCTGCAATTTCTGCCGGTTCCGCGCGTGGTAGAACCGGCCCCGGCCAAACCGTTGGAATCGCACACCGAATTTCGCAGCGCGACGGGCGATGCCGCGTTGAAGCAGAAGCTGGACTGCGTGCTGCAACTGGCGCGGACGGTGTCGCTGGATTTCAACAACGCGCTGACTGGCGTGCTGGCGCACACTTCGCTGCTGCTGGGCAAGGCGGAGCCGGAACATCCGTGGCGACGCTCGCTGCTTGAAGTGGAAAAGTCGGCGTCGCGTGCGGCGGAAATCGCGAGCGAACTGGCGCTGTTCAGCCGGCAGGAAAAAGAATCGCGCCGCGCGCCGGCGGGCAATCTCAACACCGTCGCAAGCCGGTGCGTGGAGTTTTTCCGCAACGCGCACGGTGCGCGCTTTACTTGGGCCGAGGGCTTTGAGCGCAGCCTGTTCGAGGCGCGGTTTGACGAGGCGAAGGTGCAGCAGGCGCTAACCAAGATTTTGGAAAACGCGGTGGAAGCATTCGGCGCGGGCACCACCGGCCAGGCGGCGGTGGCGCGCAACCAGATTTCGGTGCAAACGCGGAATGTGGAATTGACGGAGGCGACGCAGGACCGCAACGTGCGGCTGGCGGCGGGCACTTATGTGTGCGTGGAGATTTCGGATCGCGGGACGGGCATTGATGCGGAGGCGCTGCCGCGGATTTTTGAGCCGTTTTTCACCACCAAAAGACCGCCGCACCGCGGCCTCGGCCTGGCGCTGGTTTACGGCATCATTACCAATCACGGCGGTGGCGTGGCCATTTCCAGCCAGCCGGGCTTGGGCACGTCGGCGCGTGTTTACTTGCCGGCGGAACGTAGTTTCATCACCGCCGCCACCTCGGAAAAAGATTTGCGCGGTTCCGGCACCGTTCTTGTGGTGGACGACGAGAGCCTGCTGCTGACGATGGCGGAAACCATCCTGGCAGATTTTGGCTACAAGGTTTTGACCGCGAATAGTGGCCCAAAGGCGCTGGAGATTCTGGCGCATCCGCTGAACCGGATTGATTTGATTGTCACCGATCTCGTGATGCCGGGCATGGGCGGCCGGGAATTGATTGAGAAAATCCGATCGTTGGGCTTCGCGCAACCAGTGCTGTGCACCAGCGGCTACGTGATGCCGGAAGACAACAAACAAGCCGGCGCTGCGTATCTGCAAAAGCCGTTCACCACCTCGGGCTTGCTGCTGAAAGTGAAGGCCGCGCTCGCCGCTGCAAAGCCCGATTGACGAGAGCGCATGATTGTGTTTAACTGAACTTATGCAAATCGAAAGCTTGAAAGTTTTTTGCGACTTGGCGGAAACCGAAAGTTTCACCAAGGCCGCCCAGATCAACGGCGTCACCCAGTCGGCGGTCAGCCAGCAGATCAGTTCCCTGGAACGCACCTTCAAATCCCTGCTCATCGAGCGCAGCAAGAAAAAATTCCGGCTCACGCGCGAGGGCCAGGTGCTCTATGATTACAGCAAGCAAATCATCCAGACTTATGAGTCGCTCGACAGCAAGCTGCAAGAGCTGAAAGACATCATTTCCGGCACGATCCGCGTGGCCACGATTTATTCCATCGGCCTGCACGATTTGCCGCCGTATATCAAGCGGTTCATGAAGAGCTACCCGACCGTGAACATCCACGTCGAGTATCGCCGCGCCAACCAGGTGTATGACGACGTGCTCAGCAACGTCGTGGATCTCGGCCTCATCGCGTATCCGATGAAGGATTCCAAGCTGGAAATCATCCCGCTGCGCAAAGAGCCGCTGGTGCTCATCTGCCATCCGCAGCATCCGTTCGTCAAACAGAAATCCATCAAGCTCAAGGCGCTCACCGGCCAGAAAATCATCGGGTTTGAACCGGACATCCCCACGCGCAAGGCGCTGGACAAAATTTTGCGCGAGCACGGCGTGGAAGTGAAGCACGTCATGGAATTCGACAACGTCGAGACGGTGAAACGCGCCGTGGAAATTGACGCCGGTATCTCCATCGTCCCGCTCGGCACGGTCACGCAGGAAATCTCCAAACAGACGCTCGCCTCCGTGGAAATCGAGGACGGCCAGTTTTTCCGCCCGCTCGCGGCGATCTACAAAAAGAACAAGGTCCTGTCACCGGCCATGAAACAATTTCTTTCCATCCTGAAAGAAAATAACTGAACGCCATTTTGAAAATCAAAACGGGCGGCGAAGAAATTCGCCGCCCGTTTTTTATTTTCAGAAACTATTTCAGATTTGCCGGATTCAACGGCTTCAAATCCTTCGGCAGGAAAATGCCGTCCTTGCGGATGAGTTCGCCGTCGAACCACACCTCGCCGCCACCCCATTCCTTGCGCTGGATCAGCACCATGTCCCAGTGAATCGCGCTCTTGTTGCCGTTGCCGCAATCCTCGTAAGCCTGGCCCGGCGTGAAGTGCAGCGAGCCGGCGATTTTTTCGTCAAACAAAATGTCGCACATCGGGCTTAAAATATACGGATTGAAACCCAGCGAAAATTCCCCGATGTAGCGTGCGCCGGCGTCCGTGTCCAAAATTTCGTTCAGCCGCTTCGTGTTGTTCGCCGTCGCCTCGACGATTTTTCCGTCCTTCAACACCAGCCGCACATTTTCAAATTTCGTGCCGGAGTAAAGCGTCGGCGTGTTGAACTGGATGACACCGTTCGCGGAAGTTTTCACCGGACAGGAAAACACTTCGCCGTCGGGAATATTGCGATCGCCCTTGCACATTTTCGCGCCGATGCCCTTGATGCTGAAACTCAAATCCGTGCCGGGCGCGACGAGCCGGACGCGATCCGTCTTGGCCATGAGCTTTTCCAGCGGCGCCATCGCGCGGCCCATCTTCGCGTAATCCATCGTGCAGACGTCGAAGTATAAATTTTCAAACGCCTCGGTGCTCATGCCCGCCGCCTGCGCCATGCTCGGCGTGGGCCAGCGCAACACGCACCAGCGCGTTTTGTTCACGCGATAATCCTGCACCGGGCGGATGACTTTGGAATAAAGCTGCACGCGGGCGCTCGGCACGTCGGAATTTTCGTTCATGTTATCCGCGCCGCGTATGGCGATGTAAGCCTGCATCTTTTTCATGCGGAACATTTCGATGTCGCGGATGTCCGCCGCCTGCGCCTCGGTGATGCCGAGCAATTGCTCGCGGCCGACGCGCGTGTGGCGCATCTCGACGAACGGCGTGGCACCGGCCGCGCGCACGGCGCGGATGAGTTCCACGGTGAACTCGTCCGGCACATCAATCATATCGAGCAGGATGCGCTCGCCTTTTTTCAGCGCGGTGGAATAGTTGACGAGCAGCTTGGCCAGTTTGGTATAACGCGGGTCGGTCATCGGCGGAGTTTCAGGTTTCAAGTTTCAAGTTTCAAGTTTCAAAACAGCAGGGTCGCGTGAAGGCTGCAACGATGGCGAAGGCCGATATTTTCCTTTGCCGCCTTTTTGTCCTTCGCACGAAAAACTGTTAAACGGAATCTTTTTATCGTTTAGCAATAACAAATACTTGACTTGCGGAATTGATTGATTTATTCCTTGTGCCATGAATGCGAATGGGCTTTCTCCAAAGCCCAATGCCCGGTTGAATCGGATTAAAAAAATGAGTAGCTTGGTTAAAATTTTATTTCTGTTTTATTTTGTGGTTGTCGGGTTAGTGCTGGCGCTTGGTTATATCAAACCACCTTTTCAAGCAGGCGATCAATTGTTCGGTTCGCTCAAGAATGTTCCGCCAGAATTGAAATTATACGAAGCGCTGCACTATGCTATTCAACTTCTAGGAATCATTGCTTTCTACCGACTGCTTAATCTTTACGAGAAAGGGATTATCTTTTCTGCGAGAAATGTTTCTCTTATCCGGCAGCTTGGGTCGTATGCCATATTCTACGGTGTGCTGTGGGCTTGTCTGCCAGTTTTCAGTAATCATACAATTACGTTTCCCACTTTGCCGTTGGATATTTTGTTGTCGCCCTGGTTCATTGTCGGATTATTGATTGTCACTGTCGCTTGGGTCATGGACGAAGGCCGGAAGATTCAGGAGGAACAGGAATTGACGGTTTAACCGAACCAACACAAATATGAAGAACTTTCAGAACAAAGCCAAAATCATCAAGGTCAGCAAGCTCATTCGTGCTATTTTGTTTGCCGGCGTGGTGCTATGGGTCATCGGCATTCCGGTGGTATTGCTGCAAATCATCTTTATCACCCCGGTGGTTAGCGGCATGGCGCGCTGGAATCTGCAAGGCAGCTTTCTCGTGATGATGGTGTTTCAGTTAATCGTTAATTTCCGGTTGTTGCGTTATTTTGACCGGCTGAAGAATGGATATTTGTTCGATGCACTGACGGTCGGTCATCTGATGGCTGCCGGCCAATGGTGCATTGTGCTGTGGCTTTATGAGGTGCTGAACGCCGCGATCCGCAGCCAGGTGCTATCCGATTCGACGGTGTGGATTTGGAATCCGAGCGTTTTATTCGCGGGTGTGATCCTTATCTTTTTCGCTTGGCTGTTGAAGGAGGCGCAAGGATTGCAGGAGGAACAGGAATTGACCGTTTAGCCTATGCCCATCATCGTCAATCTCGACGTGGTTCTCGCCCAGCGCAAAATGCGGCTGAACGATCTCGCCGCCGCCGTGGACATCACGCCGCAAAACCTGTCCGTCCTCAAAACCGGCAAGGCCAAGGCCATCCGCTTCTCCACGCTCGAAGCCATTTGCGAAACGCTCGACTGCCAGCCCGGCGAGATTTTGGAATTCCGCCCCGAACCCCCCAAAAAGAAAAAAACCTGACCGCAGATGCGCAGGGATAAAACCGGATGTGAGTTTATAGATTGAAACCCGTTGCCGGCGACCGTTTATCCACCATTTAAAAAAATATTTTATCCGTGTGCATCGGTGTCCATCCGTGGTAAAAACTGCCCTCCGAAATGTTTTTCAACCGCAAGAAACTGGAGGCGCAATGCGTGCGCGGGATTTTGCTGCTCACGCTGGCAATGCTCGTGTTCGCAACGCTGGCATTCGGCGCGGTGGACATGTGGGCATTTCTCGTGGTGCAAAGCCTCGCGGCGGGCGTGTTGGTGTTGTGGGCCTTCCGGCTGTGGGTGAACCGCAAACCAAAACTGTTCTGGCCGCCGCTGGCGTGGGTGGTCGTGGCGTTCGCGCTTTACGCGCTCGGCCGATATTTCACGGCGGACATTGAATACGTCGCGCGGCAGGAAATGCTCCAAGTGCTGATCTACGCCTTTTTATTTTTCGCGGTGGTGAATAATTTGCATGGTCAGGATGAAACGCGGATCGTCAGTTTCACGCTGATCGCGCTGGGAACGGTGATCGCCAGCTACGCGGTGGCGCAACTGATGCATCATTCCAATCAGGTTTGGAACGTCATTTCGCCGTATCCCGGCCGCGCGTCGGGCACCTACATTTCACCGAACAACCTTTCCTGTTTTCTGGCCATGTTGCTGCCGCTGACGCTGGCTTTTTTGCTGGTGGGCCGCGTTTCGGTGGTGACGCGGATTTTGCTGGGCTACGCGGCGCTGACGATGGTCGCGGGATTGGCGGTGACGTTTTCGCGCGGCGGCTGGGCAGCGGCGGCGGCCGGATTTATTTTGCTGCTGGGAATTTTGCTGGGCCACCAAAACCACCGCTTGAAGGCGCTGCTGTTGCTGGTGGTGTTGACGGCGGTCGTCGGCATTTTTGCGACGGTGTATTTGTCAAAAACGGTCAGCTACATGAAACGCGTGTCGGAGCCGGGCGACGTCGGGAAAGCCGTGACGAATGACAATTCCCGTTTGTGGATGTGGGGCGCGGCGGTGCGGATGTGGCGGGATCATTTCTGGTGGGGCGTCGGGCCGGCGCACTTTGATTATCGTTTCCGTGAATACCGGCCTGAAAAAATCCAGATGCGACCGGACCGCGTCCACAATGATTATTTGAACCTGCTGGCGGACTGGGGCGCGGTCGGCGGCGCGATTGTTTTCTCCGGCCTGGGAGTTTTTATTTTCGGCCTCGCCAAAACCTGGCCGCATGTCCGGCGCGAGGCCAAGGATTTTGGCCACGGCCAAAGCAATCGCTTCGCTTTTTTTCTCGGCGCGGCCGGCGCGCTGACGGCACTGACGGTCCACTCGTTCGTGGATTTCAACCTGCACATTCCGGCGAATGCCCTGCTGGGCGTGACGCTGCTGGCGCTGGTGGCGAGCAATCTGCGGTTCGCCACCGAGCAGCACTGGGTTCGCGTCGGCGCGCCGCTGAAGTTCGGATTGACCGGCGTGCTGGCGGCGGCAATCGTTTATTTTGCCGCGCAAGACTGGCGGCTCGGCCGGGAGACGCACCGGCTGGCGGTGGCGGAACGGTTGCCGAATTTTTCGCCGGAACGGGCCGCGGCGCTGGAAAAAGCGTTCGCCGGCGAGCCAAAAAATTTTGCGACGGCGTATGAAATCGGCGAATGTTTTCGCACTCAAAGCCTCGACGGCGGGGGAAATTACGCCCCGCTCGCGCAACAGGCGCTGGGCTGGTATGCCACCGCCGCGAAACTGGATCCGCATGACGGCTACAGTTTTTTGCGCACCGGCATGTGTCTGGATTGGCTCGGTCGGCACGCCGAGGCGGAGGGTTTTTATTGGCGGGCCGAGCCGTTGGACCCGAACGGCTATTACATGGTGGCCAACATCGGCTGGCATTTTGTGCAGACCCACGATTATGCCGCCGCGCGGCAATGGTTCGTCCGGTCGCTTCAACTGGCCTACTTAAACAATGAAATCGCCCAAAATTACCTGCGAATTTGCGAAATGAAATTGACCGGCCAGGCGTCCGGGCAGCCGCAATTACCGGCCGATTATTGAGTGAAAAGCTGGTTGACAACTTTGACGGTCGCCGACTATATTGGCTTCAGTTTCAAAGTGACGTAAAAGGCTTATATGAAAAAACTACAGAAAATTTTTATCGCGGTAATGTGCGGGGCGGTTGCGGCGATGACAGCCTCCGCGCAGACCACGTCGCAGGGCGTGGGCACGGTCATCCGCGTTGAGGGCATTGCCAGCTATTCCTTGGACGGCGGGAAAAATTGGATTCCGCTCGTCGCGGGGGAACATCTTCCACCCGGCTCGCAAATTCACACCGGTTACAATGGCATCGTGGACGTGATTCTCGGCAAAGCCATCGCGCTGCCGCAGGCTGACTGGCGTCCGGATCGCATCTCACCGGCGGCTGATTCACCCGTGCGCGGCTTGGTCTCCTACAAACCTTCCGCCGAGCAAAACGTGGTCCGCTTGGTGCCGGACAGCACGCTGGCGATTGACAAACTGACCATCATTGACACCGGAGCGGACTCCGTGGGCGACACGGAAATCAACCTGACTCAGGGCAAAATTTTTGCCAGCGTCAAAAAACTTTCCGGTGCCTCCCAATACATCGTTAAAATTCCGACCGGCGTTGCCGGCGTGCGCGGGACGTTGTTCAGCATCAGCGTGGACGGCTACACGGCGGTTTTTGAAAGCCATCAAAACAGCGGCCTCGTGCTATCGCTGACCACGCCCAGCGGCGTGACCCAAACCCTCCTGATCGCCCCCGGTTTTCAATTTAATCCCGCTGGCGGCGGCGGTTCTCCCGTAAACCTGACCCCGCAAGACATGCAGGTGCTGCAAAAAATATTTGCCGCCGTGCGCACGATTTATCAGCAGGTGGTGGACTTTTCCTTTGACCACACCGGAAATTATGTCTCAACCACCCGGGGTGGCGGCATCATCCTCACTCCAAAATAAGCTCGCTTGAGTATTTCAAAAAACCAGCGTGGCCTTGAGTTGCGCTGGTTTTTCGTTTAATTCAACGGCGTGCAATTCAAGCGACCCAAACGCGCGCCCGTCATTCTCGCGCTCCTCGTCCTCGCCTGGGTTTGCGGTGTCCGTCTCTGGCATCCCGATTTTGCGAACCGGCTGGAGTTGATGACCTACGATTTTCGCGTCCGGGCCGCCCAGTCATTTGTATCGCCCGCCGTCACCAACTTGGCCTTTGTCGCGATGGAAGATTCCAGTATTGCGGCCATCCGCCACAAACTGCTGGGAAAACCCTACGGACTTTACTGGCCGCACCATGTTTACGGACGGCTCGTCGAAGAATTATCCGCGCAGGGTGCCGAGGTCATTGCGTTCGACGTGCTGTTTGGCGAACTGCGCCCCGACCATGCCCCGGTCCAAATGGCCGACGGCCGACTCATTGAATCCGACGATTTTTTCGCGCTGCAAACACGCCGCGCCGGCAACGTCATCGCCGCCTTCACCGCCGACGTGACGCCGCCCGATTTATTTGCGACCAACAGCCTCGCGCTCGGCGACATCTCCACCGAAAAAGATGCTGATGGCGTTTTGCGCCGCATCAAAAGTTTCAATCTGAACTGGCATCCGGCTTTCAAATCCGCCGCGCGCCAAATGGGCATTGATCTGGCCTCGGCCCGCATCGAGCCGGATAAAATTCTGCTGTCGGCTCCTGACGGCAAGGACCTCACCGTGGCGCTGGATCAAGTTGGAAATTTCGACCTCGCAGATTTCGTCGGCGAAAATATTCCGCCCGGCTGGCAACGACACGCCAAACCGTTCACGCGCGTCTGGGATTTGGGCATCGTCATGGCCGCGCAGGAATTAAAATTAAATCTGGACCGCGCCGAGGTGGATTTGCCGCACGGAAAAATTATTTTGCGCGGCGACAACAGTATTTCCCGCACGATTCCGGTTGATGCCAAAGGTTATTTTTACATCAACTGGCAGTTGTCCGCGACCAACGCCGGCCTCGTGCGGGCGCCGGTGGAAGCCGTGCTCAAGCAGGACAAGCTGCGACTGCTCGGCCAGACGAACGGCTTGCGCGACGATTTTCGCGGCAAGCTCGTTGTCATCGGCTCGGCGGCGCAGGGCAACGACTTGAGCGACCACGGCGCGACGCCGCTGGAGAACGACACACTGCTCGTCAGCAAACATTGGAACGTCGCCAACTCCATCATCACCGGGCAATTCATCCACCGCGCGTCTTTGCCGCTGGAAATGGCGCTCATCCTTTTTCTCGGCGCGGCCACGGCGCTGCTCACCTGGCAACTGCGCGCGGTCGCCGGCAGCATTGCGGTTGCGTTGTTGATGACGGCGTATTTTGGCGCAACCATTCTTCTGTTCATTCAATTTCGCTGGTGGCTGCCGGTGGTGTATCCGCTCGCCGGCGCCATGCTGACGCTGCATGGATTGCTGCTGATTCATCGCGTCGTGTTCGAGGAACAGGACAAACGCCGCGTCAAATCGGTTTTTTCCAAGCTGGTTTCGCCGAACGTCGTGAATGAATTGTTGAGCGCCGACAAACTGGAGCTGGGCGGCAAGCACCGGGAAATCACGATTTTTTTCGCCGACGTGCGCGGCTTCACCACGCTGACGGACCAGATGCAGGAACAGGTCGCGGAATTTGTCCGCACGCACGAAATGGACAATGCCGTGGCGGAAAAATATTTCGAGGAGTCCGCGCGTGAAACCTTGGAGATCGTCAACCTCTACCTCGCCACCGTGGCCGAGGCGGTGAAAAAAAACGAGGGCACGCTGGACAAATACATCGGCGACTGCGTGATGGCGTTTTGGAACGCGCCAACGCCGAACGAAAAACACGCGCTCGCCTGCGTGCAAGCCGCGATTGACGCGCAGCGGGCGATTCTGGCGCTGAACGAAAAACGGCTCGCCGAAAATCCGGCGCGCGAAATCGAGAACCAGACGCGCGCCGCCGCCGGCCAACCGCCCCGGCCGCTGCACATCGCGCTGCAACTCGGCACGGGCATTAACACCGGTTTGGTTACCGTCGGCTTGATGGGTTCGGACGCGCACGGTTTCAATTATACCGTGTTTGGCCGCGAGGTGAATCTGGCCAGCCGGCTGGAAGGCGTTTCCGGCAGCGGCCGCATCATCATCAGCGACACGACGTATTATCATCTGCTGCGGCATGCGCCGGAGCTGGCATCCACCTGCACGGAGCTATTTCCGGTCACCGTGAAAGGCATCAAGAGCCAGGTGCGGATCTACGAGGTGCCGTGGCAGAACAAATAGTTTTTAATTTTAAATTTTTAGTTTTAAGTTAAGGCAGTTGAAACCGCAGTGGCTTCAACTTAAAACTATAACTTTATGCTGCGCACCGCGATTTATCCCGGCAGTTTCGATCCGCTCACCAATGGCCACTTGGACGTGGTGCAGCGCGCCGCGAAATTGTTCGACCGCGTCATCGTGGCGGTCGCCCAAAACGAGGGCAAACAGCCGCTGTTCGCGCTGGCAGAACGGCGCGCGCTGGTGGCGCAGGCGGTGAAGCATTTGCCGAACGTCACCGCGGACACGTTTGACGGGCTGCTCGTGGAATATGTCGCCGGTAAAAAAGCGCAGGTGATCGTCCGCGGGCTGCGGGCCGTATCCGATTTCGAATTTGAGTTCCAGCTCGCGCTGATGAACCGTAAGCTGGACGAGAACATCGAGACGATTTTCATGACGCCCAAGGATACCTACACGTTTTTGAGTTCGCGCATCGTGAAGGAAATCGCCCGGCTGGGCGGCGACGTCAGCCCGTTTGTCCCGCCGCAAATCCGGACGGCGTTGTTGAAAAAGTTGAAACCGAAGAAATAGTTTTTAATTCTTAATTTTTAGTTTTGAGTTGAAGGTTGACCCGGTGCGTCGGCTTCACTGAAAATTAAAAATTCAAAATTTATGCTCAAGATCAACCTTCGCCACTTGGAAAACGACGAACTCAGTGTTGCCGGCAAGCTGCCAGTCGCCGAACTGGACTTGGAATTGAAGGATGATCTGCTGCGGGTCGAAGCGCCGCTGGAATACGATTTAACGGTCCAACGGCTGGAAGACGCCATCCTGGTGACGGGTTCGCTGCGCCTGATGTTGCATTGTGAATGCGTGCGCTGCCTCAAACCTTTCGAGCAGGAACTCGATTTGCCCGATTGGACGCTGCACCTGCCGCTAACCGGCGAGGACGCGGTGTCCATAAAGAACGATTGCCTGGACTTGACTCCGTTCGTGCGGGAAGATATGCTACTTGAATTTCCGCAACACCCGTTGTGCAAACCCGATTGCGGCGGAATAAAGAAAACGAAAGCGGTTCAGCCGGCCAAAAACGGCGGAAACAACGAAACCAAGCCTTCCGCGTGGGCTGAATTGAACAAACTGAAATTATAATTTGATTTATGGGCGTCCCAAAACGTAAACCTTCGACGAGCCGGCAGCACATGCGCCGCGCTTACAACAGCGTTCTCAAACTGCCGCAACTCGGCAAGTGCTCGCAGTGCGACGCCCCGGCGATTCCGCACCGCGTCTGTCCGGCCTGCGGCTTCTACAAGGGCCGCCAGGTGCTGACCGTCACGGCGGGCGCTTGATCAGTTTTTAATTTTGAGTTTTGAATTTTGAGTTAAACCGACCGACCACCGGCGTTTCAACTTAAAACTAAAAATTAAAAACTAAAAACTATCAGTCATGCGCATTGCAGTGGATGTCATGGGCGGTGACCACGGCTGCGGTGTCGTCATCGCCGGCGTCAAACGCGCTCTGGAAGATAATAAAAATCTCTCCGCGATATTCCTCGTCGGCGACAAAGATAAAATCCATGCCGCGTTGCCGCCGCGTGGGTTTCGCGACCACCGGGTCCGCGTCATCCATGCCAGTGAAGTGATCGAAATGGACGACAAACCGGTCGTCGCACTCCGCAAGAAAAAGGATTCTTCCATTGGCCGGGCCGCCGAACTCGTCAGCAATGGCGAGGCCGACGCGCTGATTTCCCTCGGCAATACCGGCGGATTATTTGCCGCCGCGACGTTCAAAATCGGCCGCATTCCCGGCGTGGACCGCGGGTGCATCTCCGCCGTGATTCCGCGGCAGGGCAATGAATTCGTGTTGCTCGACGCCGGTGCCAACATCGAATGCAAGCCGCTGCACCTCGCGCAATTCGCGGTGATGGGCAATGTCTATTCGCGCGAAATCCTGAAACGGAAAAGCCCGCGCGTCGGCATTTTGAGCATCGGCACCGAGGATTCCAAAGGCAACGATCTTACGCTTGAAACCTTCAAACTCTGCCAAAAACTCAACCTGAATTTCATCGGCAACATCGAAGGGCACGATCTTTTCAAAGACCATGTGGATGTGGTCGTCTGCGATGGTTTTGTCGGCAACATCGTTTTGAAAACGTCCGAAAGTTTGGCCGTGGCGATGTTCTCGATGCTCAAACGCGAGCTGACGCAGAATGCCAAACGGCAGATTGGCGCGTTTTTGGCGAAAGAAGCCTTTCGCGCCATCCGCCGCCGGATGGACCCGGAAGTTTACGGCGGCGCGCCGCTGCTCGGCTTTAACAGCGTGGTGTTGAAAGCCCACGGCTCCGCTCGCGAACGCGCCGTGGCCAGCGCCATCCGCGTCACGTCCGAAACCGTCAAAAACCACATCCACCAGATGATCGCCAACGACATCGCGGCCGCGAATAAAATTCTCGACGTGGCCGATGTCCCCGCTCCAGCCAATTCATGAAAAATCCGCGTGCCCAACATAATTTCCAAGGCCGTCCGTGTTCCATCACCGGCGTCGGTTCGTATGTGCCAGAAAGAATCCTGACCAACGCCGAGCTGGAAAAAATGGTCGAGACTTCGGACGAATGGATCACCACGCGCACCGGCATCAAAGAGCGCCGCATTGCGGCGGCGAATGAATTCACCTCCGACCTCGCCGCCAAGGCCGCCGAGCGCGCGATGAAAATGGCGGGCATCACCGCCGACCAGATTGATTTGATCATCGTCGCAACGCTGACGCCCGACATGCCGTTTCCTTCGACTGCGTGCTTGGTGCAGCGCAAACTCGGCGCGGCGCGGGCGGCGGCATTCGATATTGAGGCAGCGTGTTCCGGTTTCATTTACGCGTTGGAAATCGGCCAGCAATTTATTTTATCGCGCACTTACGAAACCGTGCTGGTCGTCGGCGCGGAAAAATTGTCGTCCATCGTGAACTGGAAGGACCGCAACACCTGCGTCCTCTTCGGCGACGGTGCGGGCGCGGCCATTTTGCAGCATCGCAAAAATTCCCACGGCTTGCTCACCGCCGTCATGGGCGCGGACGGCAACAAAGCTGATTTGCTTTCGATGCCCGGCGGCGGCAGCGCCTGTCCGGCCACGCTAACTTCGGTTGCGGATGGCCTGCATTTCCTCCGCATGGACGGCAAGGAAACGTTCAAGAACGCGGTGAACGCGATGGTTTCCGCCGCCAACGAAGCGATGCGCCGCTGCGAAATTGACATCACCAAAATCAAATGCGTGATTCCGCATCAGGCCAACCAGCGGATTGTGGACGCCGTCGGCGACCGGCTGAAAGCCACGCCGGAACAATTGTTCATTAATTTGCACAAATACGGCAACACCTCAGCCGCGTCCGTGGCCATCGCGCTGGATGAAGCGGTGGCGGCTGGGAAAGTGGCGCACGGCGACCTGATTTTGCTTGTCGTGTTTGGGGCCGGCCTGACTTGGGGTGCGGCGGTGATTGAGTGGTAAGCTAATTAATTGTATTTTATCCGCTAATTTGACGTATTCGGTCAACGTGCTAGTTTTGTTCAACTTGATAAATTTATGAGCGCAAAAAAATTGGGCAGTGCAGATTCCTTGGGGCAGCCGGTTAGTGTCTCGGCGCGCAACACCAAGCTGGAACTTTCCACCGAAAGCGTTTCCGTCCACAAGAGCGGCATTGAATTTCGCAGCCCCACGCCGTTCACGGAATGGAGCGAGATGACCGTCGCGCTGCAATCGCCGCTGGATGGCAGCAAAGTGGCCTGCAATGGCGTCGTTGTTGCCTGCGTGGGCAACAAACATGCGGGCTACCACGTCTCAATGCTGTTCACCGACATGACGCGGTCGGCGCAGGAGCGGCTCAGTGTGCTGGCGCGCTCGGAACTGGGCGTCGGCTGACGTGCCAATTTTTCAAAGCGAAATGCAGCCCCCGAACAAACGTTCGGGGGTTATTTTTTTGACGCGTCGCCCCCGATTTTCTAATCTGCTCGGATGAAAATCTTGCTCACCACCACTTCGTTTCAGGACACGCCCGGCGCGCACCATGATTTGCTCAAACAGACCGGTTGGGAAATCATCACCGCGCGCGGCCCGCTGAACGAGGCGGACACGCTCGCGCTCGTCGGCGACGTGGACGGCTACATCTGCGGCGACGACGCCATCACGCGCAAGGTTTTGGAAAAGGCGCGCCCGAAGCTGAAGGTCTTGAGCAAATACGGCATCGGCGTGGACAAGATTGACGTGAAATCCTGCACCGAATTTGGCATCCCGCTGCTCTTCACGCCCGGTGTGAATCACACGACCGTGGCCGAGCACAACTTCATGCTGCTGCTCGCGCTGGAGAAAAATTTTCTATTCCACACCGACTCCACCCGCAGCGGCGACGCCAAGACGAACTGGAAGCGCAAGACCGGCCACGAACTGCTGGACAAGACCATCGGCATCATCGGCCTCGGCCGCATCGGCAAGGAAGTGGCGATTCGTTCGCGGGCATTTGGCATGAATGTGATCGGCTTCGACGTTTATTGGGACGAAAAATTTGCGACCGACCACAACGTGAAGCGCGCCGCGACGCTCGACGAGATCTATGCCGCGAGCGATTACATCTCGCTGCACACCAACCTCACGCCGGAGACGCGCGACATGATTTCCGCGAAGTCGTTTGCGAAGATGAAGAAGGGCGTTTTGATTTTGAACTGCGCGCGTGGCGAAGTCGTGAACACGAACGACATGGTCGCCGCGCTGAAATCCGGTCAGGTCGGCGGCTACGGCACGGACGTTTTGGATCACGAGCCGCCGCCGGCGGATCATCCGCTGCTCAAGCTGCCGAACGTCGTCTGCACGCCGCACGTCGCGTCGCGCACTTACGAGAGCGTGGTGCGGCAGGCGACCTGCGCCGTGAAAAATCTCATTCTTGCGATGAACGGCGAAAAACCCATCGCGCAGGTGAATCCCGAAGTGCCAGTGAAGAAAGCGGTTTGATGCCAAGGGTCTTGCTCCATGCACATCATTACGCGCAAGCGATTAAATGAATTTGCCGAAAAACACCCGACGGCAACGACCGGGCTGGCGCATTGGTATCGCGCGTTGAAGCGGAACAATCCTGCCAACTTTGCGGAACTGCGGAAAATATTTTCGCACGCCGATCAGGTCGGCGGGCTGACGGTGTTCAACATCGGCGGCAACAAGGCTCGCCTGATTGCCGCCATTCACTATAATCGCCGCAAGGTGTATATTCGGGCCGTGCTGACGCACGCCGAGTATAACCTCGGCAAATGGAAAGCGAGATGATTATGTCCACCGCACAAATTGAAAAAGCGTTTGAAGTCTGGCCGCAAGTCGAGCCGACCTTGCGCGTGCCGCACAACGACCGCGAATACCGCCAGCTCGTGAAACTGCTCGACCGCCTTGTGGATGAAGTCGGCGAAAATGAAAACCATCCGCTCGCCTCGCTGATGGAAGTTCTCGGCGTGCTCATCGAAAAATACGAGGACGAAAACATCGCGGAACTGGCATGAACGCGCAGGTGAATCCCGAGGTGCCGGTGAAGAAAGTGGTTTGATTCAAACGACAGGCCATTGACATGATAGATTGCACTGAATTTTGGAAGATAATTGATGAGGCCAGACACCGATCTGCGAAGGTGACGGACATCCCTGCTTCGTTAACAGATATCCTAAAAGGCAAACCTGTGGCCGATCTTCTGGAATTTGAAAAACAAGGCATGGAGCTTTTTGCCCATGCCTACGACGCCCGTTTGTGGGCTGCAGCCTCGCTCACGATGGACTTTTGCAGTGATGATACGTTTATGGATTTTCGACACTGGTTGATTGCCCAGGGAAAATCGGCCTACGAACAGGCCTTGGAAAATCCTGACACCCTTGCTGATCTTGATTTGACAAGCGGTGATTACAAGAGCCCAGTGTTGTTCCATCTGGCATCTGTTGCGGTGAAAATCTTCACGGAGAAAACTGGGCTGGATGAGATGCCATTGGACTACAGCAAGTGTCGCTTTCCACAACTCAAACTCGCGAACAAAGAATTTGAGCTTTACGATGCGGCAAAACTTTCAACCGTTTTTCCGAAACTGCATGCAAAGTATGAGGAGCGACGCAGCAAAGAGCCGAAGTCAGAACCGGTATTCCCGCCAATAGATTAATTTCATTTCCAAAAACTTTTATGCCCGAAACCTACTACATCATTCCCAAAGCCAAACACGATTCACTCGTCACAAAAGCGTATTTGAAGCGCGGTTACGATGCCGCAGAAGCAGCCGCCGGTGCGCGGTTTTGCGCCAGCGCCGCGTATTACGGCATCCGCACGCACAACGCCATCAAGGCGCTGCACCTCGACGAATTGTTCGGCAGCAAAGTCGGTCGCTGGACGCCCGGCGCGAAGATCGAGAAGCTGCCGTCGCGTTTTGCCGCTGCGGAAATCTGGAACGGCCACAACAAACTCGGTCAGGCCGTCGCGTATGAAGCGATGGACACTTGCATGAAGCTCGCCGACAAATACGGCGTGGGCATGGTCAGCGTGGACAACGCCACGCATTATCTCTGGGGCGGCGGCTACGTGATGGATGCCGCGCTCAAAGGTTATTTTGCCTACACGAATTGCACCTCGGCCACGTCCGAAGTCGTGCCGTTCGGCGGCAAGACGCCGACGATGGGCACGAACCCGCATTCGTGGGCGTTCCCGACGCAGGATGCGATCGGTTTTCCCATCGTGATCGACTGGGCGACCTCGACCATCGCGATGGGTCGCGTGCAAGTGATGAAGCGCGAGGGCAAACAGCTCGCGCCCGGTTGCGCCGTGGATGCCGAGGGCAATCCGACGACCGATCCGAACAAAGCCGTGGCGTTGCTGCCGTTCGGCGCGCACAAGGGCTACGGCCTCGGTTTGATTGACGAACTTTACGCGGGTTACATCGGCGGCTCGCTCCCGCAAATTCGCGGAACAAAGCTCGGCGGTGAAGGTGAGAAGCGCGGCTCGACATTTTATTTCCAAGTCATCCATCCCGACGCGATGAAGGGCAACGACTATGTTAAAGGCCGTTCGCAAATCCAGAACGTGAAGGCGATCATCGAGGACGTGCTCGGTCACGGCAACGAAAAGTGCATGTTGCCCGGCCAGCCGGAAGCGCGCTGGGGCGCGTTGTCGAAACAGCACAACGGCTTGCTCTTCACGAAAGCGGAGATTGAGGAACTGAATCATCTCGCACACGAAGTCGGCGAAGCGGCGTGGAATCTGGCTGATTTCAAATCCGTTCAAGTCTAAACTGTTTTAACCACTTAAAATTTATGGCTATTCAATTACGCGATAAAAAGTCTGTCACCTTTGATCAAATCTCCCTCGGCGAAGTCATGCTGCGCCTGGACCCCGGCGAAGGACGCGTCCGCACTGCGCGCGAATTCAAGGCGTGGGAAGGCGGCGGCGAATACAACACCTCGCGCGGCCTGCGCAAATGTTTCGGTTACAAGACCGCCGTTTGCACCGCGTTCGTGGACAATGAAGTCGGTCATCTCATCGAAGACTTCATCATGCAAGGCGGCGTGGCCACGGACTTCATCAAGTGGCGCGAAGATGATGGCATCGGCCGCAGTGTGCGCAACGGTTTGAATTTTACCGAACGCGGCTTCGGTATTCGCGGTGCGGTGGGCGTGCCGGATCGCGGTAATTCCGCAGCGTCGCAACTCAAGCCCGGTGATTTCGACTGGGATCACATCTTCGGCAAAGTTGGCACGCGCTGGTTGCACACGGGCGGTATTTTTGCCGCGCTCTCCGCGACCACGGCGGAATTGACCATCGAGGCGGTGAAAGCCGCGAAGAAGCACGGCGTCGTGGTGAGCTATGATTTAAATTATCGTCCGTCGCTCTGGAAAACCATCGGCGGCCTCAAGAAGGCGCAGGAAGTGAATCGCGAGATCGCGAAGTATGTGGACGTGATGATCGGCAACGAAGAAGACTTCACCGCGTCGCTCGGTTTCGCCGTCAAAGGCGCGGAAGATCTCAAGCACATTGAAACCGATGCATTCAAGGCGATGATTGAAACCGCCGTGAAAGAATTCCCGAATTTCAAAGTCGCCGCGACCACGCTGCGTCACGTCATCACCGCGACGAAGAATGACTGGAGTGCGATTCTCTGGCACGACGGCAAGTTCCACGAAAGCCGCCAGTATCCGGGCCTCGAAATTCTCGATCGCGTCGGCGGCGGCGATAGTTTCGCAAGCGGATTGCAATTCGGTTTCCTCGAATTCAACGACGCGCAGAAGGCAGTGGAATATGGCGCAGCGCACGGCGCGTTGGCCTCGACTACGCCCGGCGACACGAGCATGGCCACCCGTAAGGAAGTGGAAAAAACCTTCGGCGGCGGCGGCGCGCGCGTGGTGCGGTAAAGGCCACAGATGGGCACAGATGAAACACAAATTTTCCGAACAAAGTTTTTTATCTGTGTTTCATTTGTGAAAATCTGTGGCTCAATTTAATTGCAACGAACAAAATTATGAATACATCTGAAATCTTTTCACTCAAAGGCGAGGTCGCTGTGGTCATCGGCGCAACGGGCGTCCTGGGCGGCGCGTTGGCTGATGGCCTTGCGGCGGCCGGCGCGAAGATCGCCGTGCTGGGCCGAAACGAAGACCGCGGCAACGCACGCGTCAAGGCAATCAAAGATGCCGGCGGCAATGCGGCGTTTTTTACCTGCGACGCCAGTTCGCGAGCGAGCCTTGCGGAGGCGCACAAGAAAATTGAAGCTGCGCTCGGTGCGCCGACGATTCTCGTGAACGCCGCCGGCGGCAATGATCCGAAAGTCACGGTCACGGCGGAAAATCCATTCGAGAAAATTTCGCTCGAAGCACTCAACGCGAATCTGGATTTGAATTACATCGGCGGCGCGTTTTTGCCCTGCCAGGAATTTGGTCCGGGCATGTGTGCGCGCGGCAAGGGCAGCATCATCAATATCGCGAGCGTGTCGGCACACCTGCCGCTGTCGCGGGTGATGAGCTACTCGGCGGCGAAGGCGGCGGTGCTGAACCTCTCGCAGTTCCTCGCCCGCGAATGGGCCACCAAAGGCGTGCGCGTGAACACCATTACCCCCGGATTTTTTCCGGCGGAACAGAATCGCAAGTTGCTTTTCAACGACGACGGCTCGCCCACGGCTCGCACGAAGGCGATCTGGGGACACACGCCGATGAATCGTTTCGGCGAATCCAAGGAACTCATCGGCGCGTGCATTTTTCTCGCGTCGCACGGGGCGAGTTCGTTTGTCACGGGCACGGACATCCGGGTGGACGGCGGTTATTTAAGCCAGACGATTTGATTTGCAGTTTTAAGACAAAAGCCCGTTGAAGTTTCAACTTCAACGGGCTTTTTTTATTGGCAGAAACGTTACAGATCGGTGATCGGCTTGTGGCGCGGCACCAGCATTTTCATTCCGCTCCACGCGATCAAATAGCTCAGGGCGCAGATGGCGAACATGATGAGGTAGGCGGTCTGCGGCGTGGCTTTGTATTTGTCGGTGAGTGTGCCAGCGATCAATTGCACGATGACGCCGCCGAGGCCACCGGCCATAGCGCCAATGCCGGTGACGGAGCCGACGGAAGTTTTCGGAAACATGTCGGAAACGGTCGTGAACAGATTCGCCGACCAAGCTTGGTGCGCCGCCGCGCCGATGCAGATGACGGCGACGGCATAAATTTTTGCCATGTCGCCGAAATGGCTGATGTCGCCAAAATACTGCGTGGAGAGCACCGCCAGCGGACACAACGCGATCAGAAACATGGCCGTCATGCGGGCTTGATAAACCGGCATGCCGCGCTTCATCAGCGTCATCGGAATGCTGCCGCCATAGACGCTGCCGATGATGGAGATGCCGTAAACAATGAATGTCGGCCACATCGTGTCGTGGATTTTCATGTGGAATTGTTTCACCAGATAATCCGGCAGCCAGAACAGATAAAACCACCAGACGCCGTCGGTCATCAATTTGCCGACGAAGAAGGACCATGTTTGGCGATGGCCGAGCAAGCCAGGCTTGCCGACGTCGCCGAACTGGTTCGGCGCGGCAACGCCGGAACTGAATCCGGCTACGATCATGGCAACGAGCGCCACCGCGACGGCGACGAGATAAATATGATTTTCAAACCCGAGAACGATTACCGAAATAAATCCTACGGCGACGGGAATGAGATAGGTCAATGCCAGCCAGCCGGATTTGTTCAGGTCATGCCAGCGCCGGACATGCAACGCCAGACTGGCCGCCAGCGCCACCGCCACCGCCGTGGCGAAAAAGATCAGTGAAGGTTTGTTCGTCAGCACATTCGGTCCGACAATTTTCGCGGTGATGAAATAAATGAAAACGCACAAGATGTGAATCATGATGGTCATCCCCCAAAACGCGGAGCGCGGCAGGCGGCCGGCGAAGGAAAAAAGATTGGCGCCAACTTTTTTGCCCGATTTGTCACCGTCTTGCACGGGCTTGGCCTCGTCTCGGTCGCTGTGGATGTAATCGTATTCCGCTTTTGACAGCCGTTTACTGTTGCCCGGCGTGTCGTAAAGCCAGAACCAGAAAATCAGCCAAATGAAACCGACGGCACCGGTAAGTATGAACGCCATCTTCCAGCCTTTTTCATTGCCAAAATAAACGAGGCACCACGGCACGAAAAGCGCGGCGATCATCGCGCCGAAATTGGAACCGCTATTGAAAATACCGGTGGCCAGCGCGCGTTCGCGTTTGGGAAACCACTCGGCCACGGTTTTGATGGAGGCCGGAAAATTGCCGGCTTCGCCGATGCCGAATGCGCTGCGCACCGCGACGTGCATCATCACCAGGCGGCCGACAAATGCGTTCGCGATGCCGAACACCGACCAGACGATGAGCGAGAGTGCGAGACCCATTTTGGTGCCGATCTTGTCAATGACCCAGCCGGCGAGAATCGTCATGCCCGCGTAAAAGCCGGTGAAGAACGCGGTCAAATGCGAAAAGTCCGTGTTCGACCAGCCGAAGCCACCGAGTTCCGGCGCCGTGCAGAAATAATCTTTCAGGTAGCTGATGACCTGCCGGTCCATGTAGTTGACGGTCGTGGAGAAAAACAGCAGCGCGCAGATGACCCAGCGGAAATTACTTTTCAGCGGCACGGATGGATTCGGGGAACTCATGCTGCGAGGATTGCCGAAATGAAACGAGCGTTCAAGCGCGGAAATCCAACTTTACAAACCGGCTGATTTTCTGCGATGATTGCGTGCTTATGTTGAAGAAATTTTTGATGCTCCTGCCCGTCGTGCTGCTTGCCGGCTGCACTACCACGACGTTCACGCGCCTGACGCCGAACCAGCAGCCGCGCAACGCCAACAATCTTTATCCCGTTGAAGTCGCTTTCAATTCGCAGCAGCAGTCGCTCCGCTGGGAGAGCATCCAGCCTTACGTTCTGGTCAATGGACAGCCGTTCCCGATGCGGCCGGTGCCGCTGGTGGGCAACCGCTGGGAAGGCCTCGTGCCCGTGCCGCCGACGGCCAACGCCGCAAATTACCGCTTCAAATTTGATTTTCTCTACAACAGCTTCGGTTCCACGCCCAAGCCGAGCAGCGTGGCGTCCAAGATTTTCACTTTGAAGGTCACCGACTGATAAATCATTTGCAAAAAAAGCGCGGACAACTTTGTCCGCGCTTTTTTATTGGTCGAAATCCGGTTCAGTGTTTCGGACGCAACAGCAAAACTTTTTTCTCCGTGCCGTCCACTTCAATGCTTTGCGTTTCGATGTCGGGGTCATCTTTCAAGGCGTGATGGATGATGCGCCGGTCGAAGGCGCTCAACGGCTCGAGTTCCACCGATTCGCCCCAGCGGCGGACTTTTTCGGCGGCTTCCTTGGCCTTCTTGACCAGCGCTTCGCGCGATTGGGCGCGGTAGCCGCCGACATCCACCATCACTTTGGGTGAGGTCGGATCCTGCTGGAACAAAATGCGGTTCGTGATGTATTGCAAATCCGCGAGCGTCTGGCCCTGTCGGCCGATCAATCGGCCAGAATCTTCGGTCTTCACATCAAGCATGACGCCGTCGTCAAATTTCTGCTCTTCGACCGTCACGGCGAAGCCGAGCGAGGTCAGGATGGTTTCAACGATGACTTTCGGTTGCGCGGGCATAAGAATTAAAATTCAAAAATTAATAAACAACGGCACAGTATTGCCGTTTCGTTTCGCCGTTATTTTTTCTTTTTTGACAGCGGCGTCAATGCCGGATTTGTCGCCGGCCCCGTGACCACCACTGCCGCCGCCGGGTCTTTCAGATTGCGCGTTAGCTTGGTCTGCAGCACTGTCAGCAAATTGTTTACCGTCCAGTAAAGCGCCAGACCGGCCGAATAATTGTAGAGGAACACCAGGAAAATCAGCGGCATGTAGCGCATCATTTTCGCCTGCGACGCGTCCATGCCCGGCGACGGCGGCGTCAGGTGCGACTGCCACAACATCGAGACACCCATCAGCAGCGGCAACAGGTTGAACGGATAATCCAGCCCCGGAATCATGAACAGCGTGTCCGGCTTGGACAAATCCGTGACCCAGAGAAAATGCGCGCCGCGCAGTTCAATCGCGCTGCGGATCATCGTGAAAAATCCAATGAAAACGGGCATCTGGATGAGCATCGGCAAACAGCCGCTCATCGGATTCACCTTATGCAATTTGTATAGCTCCCATTGTTTCTTGGTGAGCTTCTGCACGTCGTCCTTGTATTTTTCCTGCAACAACTTCAGCTCCGGCGCGAGCGCCTGCATCCGTTTCATCGAACGCGTGCTCGCCGCCGTCAGCGGCCAGAAAATCACTTTGATCAATATGGTGATCAGCACGATGACCCAGCCGTAGCCGAGCGTCGTCACGTCATGCACCGTATTCATCGCAATCAGCAGCGGCTTGGCGCAGAAGCCGAGCCAGCCGCCGAAGCCCATCACGTCGTCCGCGCGATTTTTGAACTGCGCGCCGATGTCCGCCAGCGTGCGATATTCCTTCGGCCCGGCGAACAAAACGATTTGACGTTCCACTGAGGAATTCGCTGTCAATGTTTGCGCCGGAAAAACCAGCGCCGTTTCCACGCCGCGCGGCAACACCGTGCTCGCAGTTTGTTCCACATTCGGAAAAGCCGGCAGTGTGACCGGCCGCGCGAGCACCTGCGCCGCCGGTTTTTGCGGCATGGCGAGGATGGTGAAAAACTGGTTGTGCGCCGCCGCCCAGACGACATTGTTCGAGCCGGCCAACGATTCCGTGCGCGGCGCGCCTTTCATGCACCCAAAGCCCGCACCGGAAAACCAGGTGACCGGCTGGTCTTTGGCGCTGGTGCCGTCCGACCACATCATGCCGGTCGTCAAGCTGGTGTCGTCCACGTCCATCGGCGTGGCGGTGCCGACGATCAATTCCTGCGCCGGCAGCGCGAGCGGCTGGCCGGAAGTGTTTTCAAACCGCACGCTGGCGTTCACCAGAAAATTGGAACTGAAGGTAAAATCCTTCACCAGCCGCAACCCGTCGGCCAAGGATTTTTCCGCGCGGATGCCGCCGGCAATCGGCGTCAAAGTGAAAATGCCGTCGCCCGCCAGCTTGGCGTCGCCGCCGACCGCCAGCATCGGCAGTGGCGCCCGCGTGTTCAACGACGCCACGGAATCGCTGACCGTCTTGGTTTTTTTCCAGCGCTGCGAAATCGTCTGCGGATAATCCAGCAGCTCGACCAGCTTCAAGCCGCCGCCGCGCGACGTGAAGGTGTAGCGCGCCCGGCCGTTCGTCAGCGTCAGCGTTTGTTCCGCCAGATTGGTGTTGAAGGTGATGGCCGGCGCGGTGATGACCGGCGCGACGTAGGCGGGCGACGCCGCATTGGTCAGCTGATTTTGCGCAACCGCGACGATGTTGGTGGCGTTAAAATGCGCCTGTTGCTGCGCGATTTTATTTTGCTCCACAAACCACCAGCCGAGCAGCAGCACGCATAGTGAAACAACGATGATTCCTGTTTTATCCATGAAAATTAAATTGAGCTCCCCAAAACCAATTGAGTTTCCACTTTTCCCTTTCCGCTTTCCGGCACGGGATCGTGCCCGCAGCCGCCCCACGGATGACAGCGGCAAATCCGTTTCGCCGCCAAAACCGTTCCGGTCAAAGCGCCGCGTTGCTGAATTGCGTCCACCGCATAAACCGAGCACGTTGGCGTGAAACGGCAGCCGCCGGTGCTGCCAAACAGAAAAACCTGCGCGGGCGAAATCGTCCAGCGATACGCGCGGACGGCCAAAATCAAAATGTGCTGGAGCGGATTCACGGTTCAGTTCTTGAGCAATCGCGCGCGGCGCAAGGCGGCCAAAAAATCCTTTTCCACTTCGGCAAAACTCCGGCCGGCAATCGAGTTGCGCGCCACCAAAACCAGTTCCACCGGCTCGGCGAATTCATGCTGGTGCTGCCGGAAACTTTCGCGGAGCAGCCGCCGGGCGCGGTTGCGCTGGACGGCGCCGCCGATTTTTTTGCTGGTGACCACGCCGAGCTTCGGCGCGGAACCGTCGGCCAGTTTGTGCCAATTCGCGATGAGACAGCCGAGCGCGAGGCGCTGGCCCTGCAGACGCACACGCGCGAAATCGCGGCTTTGCGTCAGGCGCGACGAGCGGCCCAGACGCAGGCGTTTCGACGGCGCGGCGTTCACGACATCAAACCGGCGTGAGGCGCTTGCGACCGTTGCGGCGGCGGTTGGCCAGCGTGGCCTTGCCGCTCTTGGTGGAATTGCGGTTCAGGAATCCGTGCTGGCGTTTACGGCGGATCTTCGACGGTTGATACTGGCGTTTCATAAATTAAAATGGTTCCCGGCGCAAAAACCGGAGTTTGAGAGGATAGCCATGAAACGCTTTGTGTCAAGACGGGCTTCGAGCTGATAGTGGCCA
This sequence comes from uncultured Verrucomicrobia subdivision 3 bacterium, assembly GCA_903884535.1. Taxonomy (GTDB): domain Bacteria; phylum Verrucomicrobiota; class Verrucomicrobiia; order Limisphaerales; family UBA11358; genus UBA11358. The sequence continues at coordinate 61,592 of CAISEZ010000050.1, read as the reverse complement.
GTTTGAATTTTTAAATATAAGAAAACTCAGAAAACCAATGAAAACCCATTATAATAAGGCTAGGGAGGGAATGATTTGACTATGATTGCTTAAGCCAAACCGAAAAACTTATTCTGAAATTGGCTCAAATCTTCGGCTGTCAAAATGAAACAAAACAAAATCATCATCTTCATCCATCACGGCCAAAATTATATCTAGAGGTTCGTGAAAGTATGGAGTGCCGGCTCCGTGCTCATTATCAAACCGAGGGGCATCCAGAATCTCCCAGACAATTGCCGGCTCGTTATACTCCGGTAGTCCCTTGTTTTTCAACCCTTGTTTCCAACGGACGAGCTGTTTCAGCTTGAATGCGTGCTTTGCATTCATGGAATCGTAAGCATGAACCAATTTCTGATTTAATGCTTTCAACTCCTCTATTGTTAATGTTTTAGGCATAGATTACCTCACTGGGTTGGGGACCATCAGCAATGAAGTGGGACTTTGTAAATGCTTCCTTTAGGCTTTAAAAACCTAACTATTTTACTGGTGTCTTTTTTTACATTGTAATTGCTTTTAGAAGCATAATTTATAAGTTCCGAAGGCAAGTTGTTGCATGAGTCGGAACCCGCAACTCGCAAATTATCAATGTCCAAAACCGAAGCATTCTGGAAAGCGTGCAACTTCGAGTCGTGTAATTTGATTAAAAATAGATAGCAAGTTTCGATTATTTGGTGGCCAATAAAAAAACCAGCGATCCATAAAAAAATTACAAATGGAATATAGGGAGAAACATGATCGGGGTTTGATGTTGCCTGTCTGGCCAACAAGAATGCGCCACCTCCCGAGTAAGCGACAAACCATGCCGCTGGAAGAGCAATATCTAATATCGCTGTAATTTTTGATGATGTTTTCATTTCTTTCCAATTCTTAAAGCCATCTTGAAAAATTTCAACGGGTCTTCCCATCCAATTTCGCCAACCAGAATTGAAAATGTAGTTGGTAAACACAAGAAGTAAACCAGAAACCCATAAATCGGCGAAATGCCCAATAATTTGGCGTTTGCCGCCCCAAAAATGCCCAGTGTCGACAATAAAAATCCCGACAAAATAATGAATCCGCCAAAGCCATACCTTTTTGAATATGTTGAAAGTTCATCACTAGTCATCGTCTGAGTGGCGCCGCAGTAAAGTCGTTTTTGTTGTATAAAACATACTCCAGCAGCCCATCCAAGCAAGCTGTAACAAGCCATTAGCAATTTTGTAGCCAGCCCCCACCAAGCTCCACCTGGTAAAAACATGCCAAAAAAAATGCCGATAATAAGACCCAAGGCAGGGAATACGAGTGGGCTAAGGCACTTAAAAACACGCATCATTTCCGCTTTTTGTTCTGCACTATAGCCCATATGCGAGGGTTGATAATTAGAATTGAAATTTTCGTCAAGTCAATTTTGGCTCGGTGCTCTAAAGGACGGCTAGTAACTCATGAGTAACCCCCACTTACCTTGCTGACATTAGCAGCGAGTGCATCGAAAAATGAATGCGACATTGAGATGGGCAGTGGCTCACTTCACATTCAACTCGCGCAAAATACCAAATTTATCAATGCGTTTGCGCAGCGTGGCGCGGGTGATGCCGAGCATTTTGGCGGCGTGCACCTGGTTATTGTTTGTCTCCTTGAGCGCCTGGATGACCAGCTCGCGCTCGACGGCGGGGATGATTTTCAATTTCGGATCGCGTTTGGCCCATTGGAAAAGCTGGCGGGCCAGCGCCGCGGCATCCGTCGTGGCGGCGTCGCCCTCGACGCCGACGGCGGATGGCGGCGGGGCGCCGCCGCCACCTTGGCCGGAGATTTCCGGCGGCAGATCGCTTAACAAAATCGCGTCGCTCTTGGCCATGACATGCGCGCGGCGGATGGCATTCTCCAGCTCGCGGACATTACCGGGCCAGTGATATTTTTCGAGTGCCTTGATGACGCTGGCGGCGATGGATTTCGGCGGGCGCTGAAATTCGCGGGCGAGCTTCTCGATGAAATAATTCACGAGCAGCGGAATGTCGTCGCGCCGGTCGCGCAGCGGCGGGATGTGGATGCGCACGACGTTGAGCCGGTAAAACAGGTCTTCGCGGAATTGCTTGGCGGCGACGGCGGCTTCGAGCGGCTTGTTGGTCGCGGCGATCACGCGCACGTCCACGTGAATGGGCGAGTTACCGCCGACGCGTTCGCAGGTGCCGTTTTGGAGCACGCGAAGAATTTTCGTCTGCGTGGTCGGCGTCATGTCGCCGATTTCGTCCAGGAAAATCGTGCCTTTGTTGCATTGCTCGAATTTGCCGATGCGCTGGACGGTCGCGCCGGTGAACGAGCCTTTTTCGTGGCCGAACAATTCGCTTTCCAAAAGCTGTTCGGGAATCGCGGCGCAGTTCACCGCCAGAAACGGCTGCGCGCTGCGGTTGCTGTGGTGATAAATGGCGCGGGCGACGAGTTCCTTGCCGGTGCCGCTTTCGCCGGTGACGAGCGCGGTCGCGTCGCTGACGGCGACCTGGCCGATGAGCTTGAACACCTGCTGCATCGCGCCGCTGCGGCCGATAATGCCGAGTTCGTAATCTTCCGATTCGAGCAGCGGCTGATACGACACGACCTGTTTCATGTCGTTCGCGGCTTTCAGCGCGTTGCCGACGATTTCCTTGAACTTGGGAATGTCGAACGGTTTGAGCAGATAATCGTAAGCGCCCAGTTTCATCGCTTCGATCGCGGTTTGCGTCGTGCCGTAGGCGGTCATCAAAATGACGAGCAGCTTCGGCTCGGTCGCGCGGATTTTGCGAAGCGTTTCCAGACCGGTCATGCCGCCCATGCGCACGTCCATGAGCACGAGGTCGGGCTTGAATTTTGAAATAACTTTCAGCCCTTCTTCACCGCTGCCAGCGGTGGCGAGCTCGAGATCCGGCGAAGCCAAAATCCGCTCGATGGAATACCGCACGTCTGCTTCATCATCAATCAACAACAGCTTGCTCATTGTGAACGAGGATAAACCCTTTTTGCCAGACGAACAGCGATTTTTGTGTGGTGAAAAGTGGATTTCACTGTTTGACCTGTTTCGAACCGTGACCTAAACTGGCAGTCCGTTTTGCTTTAGGATTTTAAAAATATGAAAATCATCATTTGCGACCCCATTTCGCCGAAAGGCATCCAACTGCTGCAACAACGTCCGGAATTCAACGTCGTCGTGCTGCCAAAACGCCTGACGGAAGCGGAATTGATTCCGCTCGTGGCTGACGCCACGGCGCTGGTCGTCCGCTCGGAAACCAAGGTCACCGCCAAAATCATCGCCGCCGCCAAGCAATTGCGCGTGGTCGGCCGCGCCGGCGTGGGCGTGGATAATGTGGACATCGAAGCCGCCACGCAAAACGGCACAGTCGTCATGAACACGCCCGGCGGCAACACAGTGACGACGGCGGAATTGAGCTTCACCATGCTGCTTTCGCTTGCACGCAAGGTGCCGCAGGCCCACGCGACGATGGTCGCCGGCAAATGGGACCGCAAATTGTTTCAGGGCGTGGAACTCGCCGGCAAAACGCTCGGCGTGCTCGGCATGGGCCGCATCGGCACCGAAGTGGCCAAGCGCGCCATCGCCTTCGGCATGCGCGTTGTGGCTTACGATCCGTATTTGACCGAAGACCGCGCTAAAGCCATCGGCGCGGAATTCGCGCCGGAACTCGACCATGTTTACCGCGAAGCCGATTTCATCACCGTCCACATGCCGGTGACGAAAGAAACCAAGGAAATGCTGAACGCCGCTGCGTTCGCCAAAATGAAGCCCGGCGTGAAGATTGTGAACTGCGCGCGCGGCGAAATCATTTCGGAAGCCGATTTGATCGCAGCGCTGGAATCCAACAAAGTGGCCGGCGCGGCGCTGGATGTTTTCGCCGTCGAACCGTTGCCGGCCGATCATCCGTATCGCAAACAGCCGAATTTGATTTTGACGCCGCACCTCGGCGCGAGCACCGAAGAAGCGCAGGAAAAATGCGGCATTGAAGTCGCCGAAGTTATTGCCGGCTATCTGCTCACCGGCGAAGTCCGCAACGCGGTCAACCTGCCGTATCTCGACGCGAAAACCTACGACCAGGTAAAGCCGTATCTGCCGCTCGGCGAAGCGCTCGGCAAATTGTTGGCACAGCTCACACCCGCCAGCGCGGACAAATTGCACATCACTTACGGCGGCAATGCGCGGCTGCTGCCGAACATTGACCCGGTCACGCGCGCGGTGCTGCGCGGTTTTTTGTCCACGAGCAATTTGAAGGACGTGAACAACGTCAATGTCCGCAGCGTGGCGCAGAGCATCGGCATCACGGTCGAGGAGAAAAAATCGGACGAGCCGGTGACGTTCAACGAATGGGTTCACGTCCAGGCGTTCAGCAATGGCAAGAAACTGGTTTCGGCGGGCGGCACATTCTTCGGTTCGCCGAACAATCCGCGCATCGTGCGGCTGTTCAGCCAGTCGGTGGAAATTCCGGTCACCGGCACGTTGCTGTTGCTGAATAACACGGACAAGCCGGGCATCGTCGGCCACCTTGGAACATTGCTGGCGAAGCACAAAGTGAACATCGCGAGCATGAGCCTGGGCCGCGACACGGCGGGTGGTCTGGCCTTGACGGTGTTGAGCCTGGACAGCGTGCCGCCGGCGGCCGTCCTCGAAGAACTGCAAAAAGACAATGACATCAGCAATGTTAAAGTGGTAAAGTTATAAATCTGTTGTTTGAACCAAACCGAAAAATTTGAGTCGAATCGAAAATTAAATTATAAAATGAAATTGAAACTGACAGTTTTGGCCGCGTGCGTCGCGGGAGTGCTTTCCGCCCAAGCCGCCACGGCCCCCGCCGTGGTCAGCACCAACGACAGCGCGGCGGATGCGATGACGAAATTATTTGGCGACCCGGTGATCGTCCAGGGCACCGGCTTCACGATCAAGCGCAGCGCGCTGGACGAAGTGGTTTCCGGCGCGAAGGCCAACGCGGCGGCGCAGGGTCAGCAGTTGCCGCCGGATTTTCAGGTGTCGGTGCTGAACCAGTTGACCACGATCCAACTGCTGTTGCAAAAAGCGACGGCGGCGGATCAGTTGGCGGGCCAGGCTGAAGCGGATCTGCAATACACCAATTTGCTCAAGCGGTTCGGCTCGGCGGAAGCGTTCCAGCGCCAGTTGACGGCGGTGGGCATGACGGTGGACGAGCTGCGCGGCAAGGCCAAGCAGGAAGCCGTGGCCAAGGCGGCGCTGAAACGCGAATTGAACATCAGCGTCAGCGAGGCGGACGCGCAAGCCTATTACACAAACCATTCGGCGGATTTCGAGGAACCGGAAACGGCGCATGTGCGGCACATTTTGCTGATGACCATTGATCCGGCCAACCACACGTCGCTTTCGACCAACACGATCGCCGCCAAACGCAAACAGATTGACGAGATCCTCAAGCGCGCCAAGGCGGGCGAAGATTTCGGTGCGCTGGCCAAGCAATATTCCGAAGACCCCGGCTCGCGGGAAAACAACGGCGAGCTGCCGGATTTTCCGCGCGGCCAGATGGTGCCGGAGTTTGAAGCCGCCGCATTCAGCCTGTCGGCCAATCAGATCAGCGATGTGATTACGACGCAGTTTGGCTATCACATCATCAAGATGATTGAGAAAAAGGCGGCCAAGAAAATTGATTACGCCACTGCCGCCGCCGAAATCAAGGACGGACTCGGCCGCATGAAAATCGCCAAAGTCGCGCCCGCTTACATCAAAAATCTGCGCGCTGAATACAAGGTGGAAATTCTGGATCCGGGCTTGAAAGCCATGGATCAAGCGGCTCAGGATGCGGCGGCCAACGCCCCAGCCATGCCGGATGCCGGCAAGTAACCAGACTTGCCAAACCAGGCAGGGTCAGTCAATTTGGAGATGTTATGAAGATTAAGATTGCCATCGTCATTCTGGCGGTTGCCTGCCTCGGGCTGGGGATTGCTTTGTTCGCCACCAAAAAACAGGGCGACGAACAGCACGCGACCGATGTCAGTTCCATCGTTGATTTCTCCAATCAGGTCGTCAACGCCAATGTCCAGCTGAACGATTTCCGCCAGACGAATTTGGCGCTGACCAACGACCTCGCCGCCGCCCAGCAGCAATTAGCTTTGAGCCAGCAACAGGCCGACCAGCTTTCCAACAGCTTGGCCGCCGCCAGCGCCGCGTTGAACAGCACCAAGGCTTCGCTGGCCAGCACGCAGACCACTCTGGCGAGCGCGCAGGATCAGATTGCCAGCCTCAACACGCACATTTCCGATCTGGAGACGCAAAACAAGGTGCTTGACCAGCGCGCCACCGAGCTGACCAACACCATCGCGCAATTGAGCACGTCCATCGAGAACACGCAGAACCAGTTGGCCATCGCTGAAACTAACCGGGTTTTCATCGAGCAGGAACTGGAAAAACAGATGGCGCAAAAGGCCGAGCTGGAACACAAATTCAATGACATCAATGAAGTCCGCGCGCAGGTCAAAAAACTGCGGGACGAAATGTTCGTTGCGCGTCGGCTGCAGTTGATGAAAAACGACAACGGCAACAAAAAGGGTGCCGAGCTGCTCATGCAGCACAATCCGGTTCCGGTGGCGGCCAGCACCACCAACAAGGCACCGGTGAACTACGACTTGAACGTGGAGGTCGGCTCCGACGGTTCCGTGCGCGTGATTCCGCCGTTGAACACCGCCACCAATTCCGCCGTGCACTGATTTCGCGGCGGGAAATTTTCCGCCAGTTTGCCATGCCCACCTACGAATACACCTGCGAAAAATGCGGGCTGGAGTTTGAACTGCTGCAGTCCATGTCGGCCCCGCCGCTGAAAAACTGCCCCGAGGATTTGTGCGCGCAGAAAAAATGGGGCCGCGGCAAAGTCAAAAAAATGATCAGCAGCGGGGCGGGTTTGCTGTTCAAAGGCAGCGGGTTTTACATCACCGATTATCGCAGCGAGGGCTACAAACAGTCCGCCAAAAAAGATTCCGGCGAAACCAAACCCGCCGCCAAGCCCGAGGCCAAACCGGCGGCCAAAGCCGAAACCAAGCCTGCGGCCAAGGCAAAATGAATTTTCCGCGCCAGCGCTGCGCGATTTTCCTCGGCCTGCTGCTGGCCGTTTTCAGCGCGCGCAGCCAGCCGGCCGACGACAGCCCGCGCGTTATCCGCAGTTTTTCCGGCCAGTTTGTCGTCACCGCGTCGCCAGAATTTTCCCTGCTGCTGCACCGGCCAGACCTCGCCGCCAATACGAATCTCGTGCGGCTGGAGCCATCGCTGCTGGCCATCGCCGCCGAGCGTTTCAAAGTTTCGCTTTGGCACCAGCTTGGGCTGCCGGCGGATGCGGCGTGGAGCGGAAAAATTTTCCTCACGCTGCGGCCCGCGCGGTCGCCCGACGACGAGGTGCTCGTCTCCTCCGCTGCGTTCGCCCACGCCTGGAATTACCGGCTGGAACTGCCGGACGTGCTGCCGTGCCAGCGGTATGCGCGGGCGCTCGCCTCGGTGCTGCTGCTGGAAATGGCCAACCGCAACAATCCCGCCGGCTCCGACCATGCGGCGGAAATTCCGCCGTGGCTCGCCGCCGGCCTCGCGCAGTCCGCGCTCGCCGATGACGCGGCGAAAATCATTTTGTCCGCGCCAGCCAAAACCATGAACGGCCTGGTGCAAAGCCGTTCGCTTCAGGTCGAACACGGTTTCGATCCGCTGGCCGGCACGCGCCGCACGCTGCAAAATTCCCCGGCGCTGACCTTCGACCAGTTGAGCTGGCCGGACAACGACCAGTTGAATGGTGACGACGGCGGCGTTTATCTCGCCAGCGCGCAACTGTTCGTTCACGAACTGCTCGGCGTGACAAACGGGCCGGCCAAATGCCGCGACCTGCTGGCGCGGCTGCCGGACTGCCGCAACTGGCAGACGGCGTTTCTCGCCGCTTTTCACGAGGATTTCCCGCGGCTGCTGGACGTGGAAAAATGGTGGGCCATCCGCGTCATCGCGTTTGCGGCGCAGGCGTCCGGCCCGCGCTGGCCGGCGGAAATGAGCCGGAGCCGGCTCACCGAACTGCTGGCCGTGCCGGTGGAATTCCGCAGCGATTCCAACGCGCTGCCGGTGCATGCGGATATTTCTTTGCAGTCCGCGCTGCAAAATTTTGCGCCGGTGCCGCGCGATTCCGTGTTGCCGACCAAGCTGCGCGACCTGCAACTGGCGGTCTTCCGGCTGGCCCCGCCGTTCGATGCGCTGGCCGAAGGCTACCGTGCCGCGCTTGCGGAATTTCTTGAGAAAAACAAAATTTCTTCATCAGCCACGCCAGCCGGGCGGCATCCTGCGGCCGCGAGCGAAACCATCGGCCTTGCGGAAACCTTGAAAAAGATGGATGTTTTGGACGCCCGCCGCCGCGAGGTCGAGACCAAGTTTGATTCGCTGCCGCAAAATTTGAACCCGGTCGGACCTTGAATGGTCAACTTGACAGGTTGAAAATCGAAATTATAGTGCGCCATTGAAAATGCAGGCTGACCCATCATCCGCGAACACCGAGGAACCGCCGGCGGCCGCTCCATTCCGGTCACTCAAAACATTTCATTCAGCCGGGCGCGGTTTCTGGCATGACGTTTCAGAACGCGACTGGAACGACTGGCGCTGGCAGATGAAGCACCGCATCACCACCGCCGAGCAGCTTCAGCGGCTGATGCCCACGCTGGCGCCGGAGGAATTTGCGGGGGCCAAACTTGCCAATCACAAGCTCGCGCTCGGTATCACGCCTTACTTTTTCAACCTGATTGATCCGTCCGACGAACATTGCCCGATCCGGCAACAGGTCGTGCCGCGCATCGAAGAAACGCACACTGCGTCGTGGGAGATGAGCGATCCGTGCGGCGAGGATTCACATTCACCGGTAACCGGGCTGGTGCATCGCTATCCCGACCGCGTTTTGTTTTTGGTGACGGATCGGTGCGCGAGCTATTGCCGTTATTGCACGCGTTCCCGGCTCGTCAGCAACGCCAGCGGCTACGATTTCCATCCGGAATACGACAAGCAGATTGCCTACATCGCCGCGCATCCGGAAATCCGCGACGTGCTGTTAAGCGGCGGCGACCCGCTGCTGTTGAGCGATGAGAAACTGGAAAATTTGTTGAGCCGGCTGCGCGCGATTCCGCACGTGGAATTTTTGCGCATCGGCACGCGCATTCCGATTTTTCTGCCGCAGCGCATCACGCCGGAATTGTGCGCGATGCTGAAAAAGTTTCATCCACTGTTCATCAGCGTCCACACGAATCATCCGCGCGAGCTGACGACGGAAGTGCGCGACGCGCTGGGCCGCCTAGCCGACGCCGGCATTCCGCTCGGCAACCAAAGTGTGTTGCTCAAGCACGTCAACGACGACGCGGACGTGATGAAGGCGCTCATGCAAAAACTGCTCATGTGCCGCGTGAAGCCGTATTACCTTTACCAGTGCGATTTGATCGCCGGTTCCGCGCACCTGCGCGCGAGCGTGGCGAAAGGTCTTGAGATCATGGAAAAATTGCGCGGCCACACGACCGGTTACGCCGTGCCCACGTATGTGATTGACGCGCCCGGCGGCGGCGGCAAGGTGCCGATCAATCCTGAATACGTTTTGTGCCGCAACGCGGGCCGCGTGCTCATCCGCAATTTTGAGGGAAAAATCTTCGAATATCCCGAAAGCGCCGACGGCCGACCTTGCGGCCAACCGCCGAAGGAAATCAGCGAGCCGGAGCTGGTATAGGGATTCATCCATAATTAGGATGAACAGCAAAGTTTGCTTGTCGTTTTGAAGCCTTTCTGGCTAGAATCCTTTCCGATTCAGATTAAAAAAGGAAAAATTATGGCCACAAATTACACATGGAAATTCTTCCGCGCCGGCGGATTCAACCAAGTCGTCATCAGTTCAGGAACCGACCTCCTGAACCTCGATCAACTCGACCAGAAGCTCTGGGTCGCGCTGGCGTGCCCCACCACGGGCGTCGAATTTGACAAAGCCACGCTGGCGTTGATTGACACCGACAAGGACGGCCGCGTCCGGGCCCCGGAACTCATCGCCGCCGCGAAATGGGCGGGCGGGCTGTTGAAAAACCCTGATGATTTGCTCAAAGACAGTCCGACCCTCAAGCCGGCGGCGGTCAATGACGCCACGCCGGAAGGCAAATTGATCGCCAATTTCGCGCGGCAGGTTTTGGGCAAGGCTGACAACGCTGATGTCACTTTCGACGAAGCCGCGGCCGCCGCGCAGACGTTTGCTGCGAAACCGTTCAATGGCGACGGCATCATTCCGGCGGACTCCGCGAGCGACGACGCGACCAAGGCCGTGATTGCCGATATCATCAATTGCGTCGGCGCCGTCACGGATGCCAGCGGCAAGCCGGGCGTCAACCAGGCCAAAGTGGACCAGTTTTTTGCCGACGCCGCCGCCTACTCCGATTGGTGGAAAAAAGCCGAAGGCGACGCGGCGGTGCTGCCGCTCGGTTTGAACACCGAAGCCGCGGCTGCCGCGGTCAAAGCCGTCAAATCCAAGGTGGACGATTATTTTGCCCGTGGCCGGCTCGCCGCGTTTGATCCGCGTTCCGTCAACGCGTTGAACCGCGACGAAAAAGAATACGCCGCGCTGGGTGCGAAAAGTTTGACGAGCAATCACGCCGACATCGCCGGTCTGCCGCTCGCGCAAGTCGGTGCCACCACGCCGCTGCCGCTCGCGCAAGGCATCAATCCCGCCTGGGCCGGCGCCATCGCCGCATTGCAGGCCCAAGCGATCACGCCGCTGCTCGGCGCAAAAACGGTTTTGACCGAGGCTGACTGGAGCGCGCTCGTCGGCAAGCTCGCCGCGTTCGACGCCTGGAATGGCAGCAAGACCGGTGGCTCGGTGGAAAAAATCGGCCTGGCCCGCGCGCGGGAAATTCTCGCCACCCAGGCCAAGGAAACGTTGACCGCGCTGATTGCCAAGGATGCCGCCGAAGCCGGCAATTCCACCGCCGTCATCGGCCTGCACCGGCTGATTCATTATCATCGCGACATCGCCAAGCTCTGCCGCAACTTCGTCAACTTCGCCGATTTTTACGGCCGCAAGGACAAAGCCATTTTTCAGGCCGGCACGCTGTTCCTTGACCAGCGCAGTTGCGACCTGTGCCTCACGGTGGATGACGCCGGCAAACACGCCGCGATGGCGGGCATGGCCGGCACTTATCTCGCTTACTGCGATTGCGTGCGCAAAGGCAGCGGCGAAAAATTGTCCATCGTTGCCGCGTTCACCGGTGGCGATTCCGACAATTTGATTGTCGGCCGCAACGGCATTTTCTACGACCGCGCCGGCCGCGACTGGGACGCCACGATCACCAAGATTGTGGACAATCCGATCAGCATCCGGCAGGCGTTTTGGGCACCGTATAAAAAGCTGGTGCGGATGATTGAAGAACGCGCCGCCAAAGCCGCCGCTGACGCAGATGCCAAAGCCAACGCGCAACTCACCGCTGTTGCCAACGCCCCGGTCACGCCCGGCACTCCGGCGGCCCCAGCCAAATCCGGCTTTGATCCCAGCGTGATCGCCTTGATCAGTGTCGCCTTGGGCAGCTTGGCAGCGGCGGGTGCCAGCGCGCTGCTCATGCTCGGTAAATTCGAAACGTGGCAGATTCCGCTGGTCATCGCCGTAGTGATGCTGGTGATTTCCGCCCCGTCCATGGCCATCGCGTGGCTGAAGTTGCGCAAGCGCAATCTTGGTCCGATTCTCGACGCAAACGGCTGGGCCGTGAATGCCAAGGCCAAGATGAACGTGCCGTTCGGCGGTGCCTTGACTGGTGTCGCCGCCTTGCCGCCTGGTGCAACGTTCGGTGCGGCGGATGAATATGCCGAGAAACCTGCCGTCTGGCCCAAACTCCTGCTCGTGGCGTTTGTGCTCTGGTTCGTCTGGGCATTCCTCAATGACAGCGAGGCGAGGCTCAACGGTTGGACCGATGGAAAATACGGCAGCCAGCCTTCCAAGGAAGTCGTGGAAAAACGCGCCGCAATTGCGGATGCCAAGGCCAAGACCGACAAAGCCGCCGCGGATGCGGCGGCAGGCATCACACCGGCTGCTCCAGCCGTGCCCGTCACACCGGCTGCACCCGCTGCTCCAGTTGTGCCCGCAAAATAATCACGGAACAATTCAAAGCCCGGACGTGCGCGTCCAGGCTTTTTTATTGGTAGTGGCATGGGCGTCCCGCCCGTGAGTTCCGGATGAACGTGATTACTGGCCGGGACTGAAACTCACGGGCGGGACGCCCGTGCCACTACGCTGTCGGCGCTCCGAAGGCTTGCCGCATTCTGTCTCGTTGTTAATCTTCCGTGCCATGCCACGCGAAACCGCCGCCGCCAAAATGGAACGCACAAAACAAATTTGCGACGTGCTCCAGCGGACTTATCCGACCGCGCACTGTGAATTGAATTTCTCCAATCCGCTGCAATTGCTCATCGCTACAATTTTGTCCGCGCAATGCACCGACAAGCGCGTGAATCTCGTGACGGCGGAGCTGTTCAAAAGATATCGCACCACCAGGGATTTTGCGGACGCACCGCTCGCGGACCTCGAAGCGGCCGTGAAAACCACCGGCTTTTTCCGCAACAAAGCAAAAAATATTCAAAACTGCTGTCGCGCGCTGGTGGAAAAATTCGGCGGCGAGGTGCCGCGCACGATGGATGAGTTGCACGCGCTCGCAGGCGTCGGACGCAAGACGGCCAATGTCGTTTTGGGAAATGCGTTCGGCATTAACGTCGGCGTGGTCGTGGACACGCACGTCACGCGACTGGCCAACCGGCTCGGCCTCGCCAAAGGCACGGACGCGGTGAAGCTGGAGCAGGCGTTGATGCCGCTGGTGCCGCAAAAAGACTGGGCGCGGTTCAGTCACTGGCTCATCTGGCACGGCCGCCGCCGCTGCGCCGCGCGCACGCCGGATTGCGCAACCTGCGAAATTAAAAATTTCTGTCCGCAGATTGGGGTGAAAACTTTTTAGACACAGATGGACACAGATGAAACACAGATTTTTAAATAAAGCCATTTTTAGTGTGTTGGGTAAATGAAAGTTCCATCTGTGTTTCATCTGTGTAAATCTGTGGCCGAATGAATTGGTTTCTTCTCAACTCCGGCCCGTGCGATGCCGCGTTCAACATGGCGCTGGATGAGGCGCTGCTCGAAGCCATGCCGCGTTTGCAAAAACCGGTTTTGCGTTTTTACGGCTGGACGGAGCCGGCGGCGACGTTCGGCTATTTCCAGAAATATTCCGAGGTCGAACACGCCACGCAATTGCGTCCGCTCATCCGGCGGCCGACGGGCGGCGGCATCGTGCCGCACGACGCGGATTGGACTTACAGCGCGGTATTTCCGCCGGGCCACGAGTGGCATTCGCTCAAGGCCGAAGAAAGTTACCGGCGCATCCACGACTGGCTGCGGCTGGCGTTCGCGGATTTAAAAATCGAAACCGAGTTGGCACCGTGCTGCAAAAAAATGCAGCCGGGACAGTGTTTTGTCGGCCACGAAAAATCGGATCTCCTCTGGCACGCTAAAAAAATCGCGGGCGCGGCGCAGCGGCGAAACAAGCTAGGCCTGCTGATCCAGGGTTCGGTGCAATCGCCGGAGGTCGCCATCGAGCGAAACGACTGGGAGCGGGCCTTGGTCGCGGTGGCCGCTGCTCAATTTCACATTCACTGGCAGGCTGGCGGCGCGGATGACGAGTTGCTGGCGGCGGCGCATCAATTAGCGGCTGGTAAATTTTCGCAGACAAGTTATAATCAAAAACGATAGTAGGAGCACGTCGCGGGCTGCCCATGAAATTGGTCCCCGTCATTTTTGTCGCGGTTGTTTTGCAGGTGGATTTCGCCGAGGCGCAGATTTCCATGAGCGGCGGAACTTACCATCAAAGCTTCGACGGGCTGGCGAATAGCGGCTCGACGAACAACTGGACGGACAACACCACTTTGCCGGGCTGGTATGCGGCCAGGAGTGTTTCGCCAAGCGCGATTACAAATTACATCGCGAATACGGGATCGCTTACCACCGGCTCACTTTACAGTTTCGGCGCAACGGCGGCGGCCAATCGCGCGCTGGGCGTCTTGGTTTCCGGCACGCCCGGCAATATCGCGTTCGGACTGCGGTTCACGAACGACACGGAATTTGCGCAGAGCAATATTTTTATTTCCTTCACCGGCGAACAATGGCGCAATGCCAATGCGGCGACGCAGACGCTGACTTTTTCGTATCAAACCGGCGTTTCGCTGACGAACGCCAACGGCGCGGGCGCGTTTGCCTGGACGCCGGTGGCCGCTCTGAATTTCGCCACGCCCGTTTTCGGTGGCAGCTTCGGCGCTTTGGACGGCACGGCGGCGGCTAACCAAATTATTTTCACCAATGTGCCACTGGCAGGCGTCGCGGTGCAGGCGGGACAGGAAATTTTTTTACGCTGGTTTCTGGCCCGGCCCAGTTCGGGCAGCAGCCCCGGCGTGGCGATTGACAATCTCACCGTCCATTTTAGTCCGGCCGGCAGTGAGCCGCCAAGCATCGCGACCCAGCCGCAAGACGAAGCGGCGGGCGAAGGCGGTTTCGCGTTTTTTTCCGTCGGCGCGACGGGCTGTCCCGCGCCAAATTTTCAATGGCAGTTCAACGGAACCAATCTAGCCGACGCCACCAACGCAACGCTGACTTTGCCCAATTTGACGGCGGTTCAAGCCGGGGATTATTCCGTCGCGGTGATGAATATCGCCGGCGCGACGAACAGCGGCGCGGCCATGCTCCGCATTGCGCCCACGTCGCTGCTGGCGACCAATGGCGCGATTAAGCTTTTGACTTACAACGTGGCCGGCAACGGCGCGACCGACTGGAGCACGAACAAACCGCAGGCGCAGGCCATCGGACGCGAGCTGATGTATTTGAAACCCGACATCATCACGTTCAACGAAATTCCCGTGACCAACGGCGTCGCGCAGATGCCGGCCTGGATGCGGGCATTTTTGCCGGGCTATTATCTGGCGACCAATTCCATCGGTGACACTTATATTCAAAGCGTCATCGCCAGCCGCTTTCCGATCACGCGCTCGGCGAGTCATCTGGCGTTTTCCAGCCTCGCGCCGTTCGGCTACACCGGCACGCGCTTCACGCGCGATTTATTCGAGGCGCAAATCGCCGTGCCCAATTATCCGCTGCCGCTGCACATTTTTGTCGCGCATCTGAAATCCACCGGCTTCACCACGCCGCAGGACGACGCGAACAAGCGTGCGGCGATGGCTTCCGCCATTTCCAATTATTTTGCCACGGTTTTTCTGCCGGGCACGAACGGCTTGCATCCGTATGTTTTGTGTGGCGATTTGAACGAGGACGCGTTCTTCCCCGACAAAAATTATGTCAGCGGCCAGCCCCTCCAGCGGCTGACCAGCGCGCCGACCGGTTTGCAGATGACCATTCCGGTGAATCCGGTGACTCATGCCGATCTGACCGAATCTATTCAAGGTTCGCTCGACACGCGCTTCGATTACATCCTGCCGTGCCGACTGCTGTTTTCAAATATCGCCGGCAGCGAGGTTTTCCGCACCGATTTGCTGACCAATTTTCCGTCCAATCTTTTTAGCAACGACGACAAGACCGCGTCAGACCATTTACCAGTGTTGGTGATGTTCAACAATCCTTTCAACACGCCGTATAAAATGCTGTTCATCGCCAGCAGCAATCAAACCGTCACGTTGAGTTGGGAATCGCAGCTCAACCGCACTTTTAATGTCGAAACCTCGACGGACCTCACCACGTGGACGCCCTTTGCCACAAATATTCAAACCACCACCGAGGCATCCAGTTTTACCTTCATGACCAACGGTGTCAGCGACCCGGTCAAATTCTTCCGCACCTACCGCGCGCCGTGAGGTCTTTGCAACCGCCACCGTGGGAAGCTCCGGCTAAAAAACTCGCGCGGGGCGACGGCTCTGGTAACTTGCGCGCCACATGATCCGGCTCGTTTTGTTCGACATTGACGGCACGCTCGTCCACACCGGCGGCGCGGGCACGGCGGCGTTTACAAAAACGTTCGCCAAACAATTCCATCTCCATCACGGCACGGAAAAGATGAAATTCGCCGGCCGCACGGACGTCAGCCTCGTCCGCGAATTTTTCCGCATCCACGACGTCACCGCCACGCCGGAACATTTCCGCGAATTTTTCGAGCACTACGTTTTCTGGCTGCAGCACATTTTGGAACAAAACGGCGGCGAGATGTGCCGCGGCGTGCGCGAATTCATCCGCGATTTGCAATCGCTGCCGCAGCCGCCGGCGCTTGGTTTGCTCACCGGCAACGTCCAGATCGGCGCGGAAATCAAGCTGCGCCACTTCGGCCTGTGGGAACTTTTTCAATTCGGCGGTTTTGCCGACGACCACGAGGAGCGCGATCAGATCGCCGCCGCCGCCTTCAAACGCGCCCGCCGCGTTTTGGGAAAAGACCTGCAGCCGCAGGAAATCGTCGTCATCGGCGACACGCCATTTGATGTGCGCTGCGGCAAATTTATCGGTGCCAAAACGCTGGCCGTCGCAACCGGCGGCTCAAAATTTGAGGAACTAATAAAATGCGGCGCGGACTGGACCGTGGAAGATTTGACGAAAATCAGCGCGCGGGAAATGTGTTTGCGGTAGGGCGGTGCTGCTGCCCCGCCGGAGTATGGGCCGCACCGCAGCGCGGCCCTGCCAAAAAATAATTCAATGGCAGGCGCAGCCGCCGCCGCAGCCGTGGCCGCCACCGCCGGTTTTCGGGCCGGAAGTTTTTTCGCCCGCACCGGCGGACGCAAAGGTGGAAAACTTTTTGGCGATTTTGGCGGAGCCGCAGTGCGGACATTTCGTTCCCTGCCAGTCGGCGGAACGCACCAGGATTTCGCTGTCACGTTCGCATTTTTCGCAATGGAATTCGTAAATCGGCATGGGTGGAGAATAAACCGCGCCCCGAAATATTCAAGCGCCCACCGCTTCAAAACCAGCCCGAGGAGCGCACAATGCCGATGGCGCCGATGATCATCCAGAATACATTCAAAACCGTGTAGGCACGGTCCTTTTTCAGCATCGCGCACCAGGTCAGCAGCACGGCATCGGTGGTGTTGACGATCCAGACGATCAAAAACGGGCTGTGCGGTCCCAGCCAGCTCACGGCGGAGAAACTGGCGATGCGCATCAAGACGCCGATCATCTCAATGGTTTTAATGTATTTCAGGACGACCGGATTAATCAGGTTCAAGGGCATAAGGTTTTTTAGGTTGCGACGTGGCCAATTTAACGCACTACCGTAAAATGTTCGGTGGAATTATTCAAGCCGTCTCCGCTGACGACACCACCTACCCAAAAGAATTTTGAAATGGAATTGCCACGCGGACTTTTGCCGTTCAAATTTGCCGGATGAAATCCCTCTGCCTGCCCATCGCCCGGTGGCTCACGCTGGTCGTCGTTGCTTTTGCTTTGAACCTGCGCGCGGCCGACGCGACTTCGCCGCGCGAACATCTTTCGCTCGACGCGAACTGGAAATTTCATCTCGGCGACGATTGGCCGAACGCGCTGCACCTCGACAAGGCGGGCGCCAGCACCGGCCCGGCGTCCGAAAAATTCAATGACACCGCGTGGCGCTCGCTCGATTTGCCGCACGACTGGGCGATTGAATTACCATTCGACAAATTGGCCGACACGAGCCACGGCTTCAAGCCGGTCGGCCCGGGCTTTTACAAAAACAGCATCGGCTGGTATCGCCGCACACTGGAACTGCCGGCCGCGGATTCCGGCAAGCGCATCTGGCTGACGTTCGACGGCGCGTTTCGCGACACGACGGTGTGGGTCAACGGCTGGCTCGTGACACGCCACGAAGGCGGCTATTATCCGTTCCGCGAAGACATCACCGACGTGGTGAAGTTCGGCGGCAAGAACGTCATCGCGGTGAAAGTGGACGCGACGAAATTCGAGGGCTGGTTTTACGAGGGCGCGGGCATCTACCGCCACGTCTGGCTGGACAAGACCGCACCGGTGGCGATCAAGCCAGACGGTGTTTTCGTTTTGGTCAATTTCACAAACAGTTTGCCCGAAGGTCCGGCTCAAGTAGGTGTCTTCACCGAACTCACAGATGAAGCCGTAAATAAAATACAGACCCCAAAGGAATTTATTCGCGGAGAAATGTCAACTGAAGCTCCACTTGCATTAATACAATATCAGGTTATTGCGCCAGACGGAGAGTTGATTCCTGTTCACGATAAGATAAATGGACTTAACCCCGTGCTTTTCTTCGGGAAGCAAGGCAAGACAGAGGCTACATTTGAAATTCCTTCACCAGTGCTCTGGTCACCAGAGTCGCCGAAATTATACAAACTTACCGAAACAATTTTGGTTGCCGGAAAAGTTGTTGACCAAAAAGAAACCACCTTCGGCATCCGCACCGTCGGCTTTGACAAGGACAAAGGCTTTTTGCTGAACGGCAAGCCTTACGAACTTTACGGCACCTGCAATCATCAGGACATGGCCGGCGTCGGCGCGGCGCTGCCGGATGCGCTGCAAAGTTTTCGCGTCGCCAAATTGAAAGAATTCGGCTGCAACGCCATCCGCACCTCGCATAATCCGCCGACGCCGGAACTGCTCGAGGCCTGCGACCGCCTCGGCATGTTGATCATGGATGAGAGCCGCCTGCTCGGCAGCGACAAGGAAAATTTGCAGAAGTGGGAAGACCAGATTCGCCGCGACCGCAACCACGCCTGCGTTGCCATCTGGAGCGTGGCCAACGAGGAATTTTCCGTGCAGTCCTCGCCGCAGGGCGGCAACGTCGCCCGCACGATGCAAAATCTCGTGAAGTCGCTGGACCCGACGCGGCCGGTGACTTACGCCGCGCCGCAGGGCGACACGTTCGACGGCATCAACGGCGTCATCGAGGTGCGCGGCTGGAATTATCATGTGGGCGATGACATGGACAAATATCACGCCGAGCATCCTAACCAGCCGAACGTCGGCACGGAACAGGCCAGCACCGTGAGCACCCGCGGCATTTACGCGAACGACAAAAAGCTCGGCTACGTCAGCGCCTACGACGACAACGCGCCGAGCTGGGCGACGACCACGGAAAAATGGTGGAGCTACTTCGCCGACCGGCCGTGGCTCTCCGGCGGTTTCGTGTGGACCGGTTTTGATTATCGCGGCGAGCCGACGCCTTACGCGTGGCCGTGCATCAATTCGCATTTTGGCATCCTCGACGTGTGCGGTTTTCCCAAGGACAATTTTTATTATTACCAATCGTGGTGGACGACGAACATCGTTTTGCATTTGCTCCCGCACTGGAATTGGCCGGGCAAGGAAGGTCAGGAAATCCGCGTGGACGCGTTGAGCAACTGCGAGGAAGTGGAATTGTTCCTGAACGGCACTTCGCTCGGCAAACAGCCGATGAAACGGAATTCAAAACTTTCCTGGCAGGTAAAATACGCGCCGGGAACCTTGAGCGCGAAAGGATTTAACGGCGGCAAACTCGTCGCGGAACAAAAGGTGAAAACGACCGGTGCCGCCGTAGCCATTCAGCTCACGCCGAATCGCGCGACGATCAACGCTGACGGCGAAGATGTTTCGGTCATCACCGTTTCCGTGGCCGACGCGCAAGGCCGCGTTGTGCCGACGGCGGGAAACAAAATTAATTTCGCCATCGAAGGCGCGGGCAAAATCCTCGGCGTGGGCAACGGCGATCCAAGCTGCCACGAGCCGGACACGTTTGTGCCGCAGATGCCGGTGAAAACCATCGCCGTGACTGACTGGCGCTGGAAACTCGCCGAGGTGCCCGGCAAGGGCGCGCTCGCGCCGGAATATGCGCCGGAGTTTGACGACGCCGCCTGGAGCCAGATCAAGCCCAAGACCGACGGCGACACCGGCGACATGTTTTTGCAGGAAGGCCAGACGGCGATTTACCGCGCGCACGTCTCCGTGACCCAGGATGATTTGGATAATAATCCTGGCATCCAGATCCGCTTCGGCGGTATTGACGACCACGGCTGGATTTTTGCGAACAACAAGCGCGTCGGCGAATCGCGCGACTGGGCGGCGCAGCCGGCATACGACATCAAAAAAGTTTTGCACGCCGGTGACAATGTCATCGCCGTTGGCGTGATGAACCAATCCGGCACCGGTGGCCTCAATCCCGACGTGAACGTGGAACTGGCCGGCAAACCGGTCGCGTCGGCGTGGTCGCGCAGCGTGTTCAACGGCCTCGCGCAAATCCTGGTGCAGTCCGCCAAAACCGCCGGCGAAATCAAACTGACCGCGAGCGCGGACGGCTTGCGACCGTTGACGACCACGATCACGACGCAGGCTGCAACGGCACGGCCAAGCGTGCC
The DNA here is from genome assembly GCA_903884535.1 of uncultured Verrucomicrobia subdivision 3 bacterium. Classification (GTDB taxonomy): domain Bacteria; phylum Verrucomicrobiota; class Verrucomicrobiia; order Limisphaerales; family UBA11358; genus UBA11358. The sequence continues at coordinate 41,251 of CAISEZ010000050.1, read as the reverse complement.
GTGAGGGTTTGGTTCATGCAGCAAGTATTTCCGGCTAATCAATTCTAGGCCGGATTCTCTGCGGCTTCCTGCTTTTGTTTTGGCCGCGCTTCGGCTAAAAAGGACGCATGTATTCGCCGACGCTGGATGAGTTTTTGAATTTCGCGACGCAGGGAAATCTGATTCCCGTCACGCGCCGCATTCTCGCCGATCTGGAAACGCCGCTCTCGGCCTACCGCAAAATCCGCGGCGAGGGCGAATCGTTTCTGTTTGAATCCGTCGAGGGCGGCGAACACCTCGGGCGCTATTCTTTTGTCGGCTGCAATCCCCGCGCGGTCATCCGGCAGGACGGCCAGCACGTCCAGATGTTCGAAAATGGTCGCGTGACGGAAACCGCGATGGTCGGCAAGGACGTGAAGGACGGACTGGAAGTCGTCGAGCGCGTGATGAAAAAATTTCGCGCGGTGGCGGTGCCGGGCCTGCCGCGTTTCACCGGCGGCGCGGTCGGCTTCATCGGCTACGAATTTATCCATGACGTCGAACCCGTCGTGCCGCGTCCGCAGCAGGATGAACTGAAAACACCGGTGATGTATTTTCTCGTCGCCGACCAGCTTTTGATTTTTGACCGGGTGCAACAGACGATCACGATCTTGGTCAACGCCATTCTCGACGACGCCGAAAGTCCGGCGGAGGCTTACGAAAATGCGACCGGCGAAATCGACCGGCTGGTCTCGCTGCTCGAACAACCGAGCGAACATACCGCCGTCGGCGTGCCGAATGATTTTCCCGCCGTCGCCTTCGCGTCCAACCAGACGAAGGAAAAGTTTTTCGCGAATGTCGAGACGTCGAAAAAATTCATCACGGCGGGCGACATCATCCAGGTCGTCGGTTCGCAGCGTTTTTCCGCACCAGTCAAAGCCTCACCGCTGGATATTTACCGCGCCGTGCGCAACGTGAATCCGTCGCCGTATTTATTTTTGTTGGAGCTGAACGGCTTTGCCCTCGTCGGCGCGTCGCCGGAATTGCACGTGCGCTGTGAGGAAGGCAAAGTGGAAATCCGCCCCATCGCCGGCACGCGGCCGCGCGGCAAAAACGAGGACGAAGATGCGGTGCTCGAAAAAGAATTGCTCGCCGATCCGAAAGAACGCGCCGAGCACGTCATGCTCGTGGACCTCGCGCGCAACGACATCGGCCGCGTCTGCGATTTCGGCAGCGTGCAGGTGAAGGACCTGATGTTTATCGAGCGTTACAGCCACGTCATGCACATCGTGTCGCAGGTGGAAGGCAAATTGTCCGCCGATAAAACGAATTACGATTTGATGCGCGCGACGTTTCCCGCCGGCACGGTCAGCGGCGCGCCGAAGATTCGCGCGATGCAGATTATTTCCGAACTGGAGCAGACCACGCGCGGCACTTACGCCGGTGCGGTCGGCTATTTTTCTTTCAACGGGAATTTAGACACCTGCATCACCATCCGCACCGCGCTCATCAAGGACGGCAAGGCGTATGTCCAGGCCGGTGGCGGCTGGGTGAACGACTCCACGCCGGAAGGCGAATATCAGGAGACGATCAATAAATCCATGGCGATGCGGAAGGCGATTGCGATGGCGGAAAGTTTTGGGAAGGCGGATTAACCACGAAATACACTAAAAACACGAAAGGAAACCCAGAAAGGATTTTCGTGTAGTTCGTGTGTTTCGTGGTTGAAAAAACGGAATTGAAACCAATCATTTCAACTGAAGAAGCGGTTTGCGAACGCTGCGGCAGTTTTGACGCGCTGGAAATCGCCGGGCAATTTCTGTGTTCGGAGTGCGTGACGCTGGCCGGTTCGAGTTGCGCGGGCACCGCCGACGAGCATAGCGGCTGAATAAGTTTCATTTGCGCTCTCGGGAACTTTTGTTAGGTTGGATTCGAATTGGGAAACTTATGCGGCACTGGCGTTTCATTGCGGTGGTTGGAATCTTCTTCAGCGTGGCTCTCAACGCTGCGCAGGTGGGGCTTATCAAAATCAACGGCGCCATCGGCCCGGCCACGGCTAGCTACATCGCCCGGGCGATTGACACCGCGACGGATCAAAAGGACGAGTGCCTCGTCATCCAGCTCGACACGCCCGGCGGGTTGGTGGACTCAGCTTCGCAAATTGTTGAAAAATTCTATGCCGCGAAAATTCCAACCGTTGTTTACGTTTCGCCGGCACCGGCGCGCGCCGGCAGCGCCGGCGTTTTCATCACCATGGCGGCGGATGTGGCCGTGATGGCGCCGCACACGCGGATCGGCGCGGCGCATCCGGTGGAACTCGGCTCGAGCGGCGAGGTGGAAAAAACCGACGACGTGATGAAAAAGAAAATGGAGAACGACACCGCCAGCTTCGCCCAATCCATCGCCGACAAGCGGCATCGTAGCGTGGCGTGGGCCAAGTCCGCCGTGCTCGACAGCGCTTCCATCACTGCGGAGGAAGCGTTGAAAACAAATGTCATTGATTTCATCGCCGCCGATCTGCCGGATTTATTGAAGCAGCTTGACGGTCGCAAAATCAACGGCACGGCTTTGAAAACCGCCGGCGCAACAGTTGTGGAAATTCCGATGAACCCGTTCGAACAATTTTCGCAATTGTTCCTGCGGCCGGAAGTGATGTTCATTCTGATGCTGATGGTGATCTACGGTATCATGGGCGAGTTGAGCAGTCCGGGCGCAATTCTACCGGGCGTGGTCGGGGCGACTGCGCTGATCCTGGTGCTTTACATGTCGGCGATCCTGCCGGTCAACATCACCGGGCTGGTGCTGATCGGACTGGCAGTCATTTTATTCATGGCGGATGTTTTTTCGCCGACGCACGGGGTTTTGACCGCCGGCGGCATCGTGACTTTTTTTCTCGGCGCAATGATGCTGTTCAGCCAAGCCGGACCGGGCTTTGGTTTGTCGCTGCGCTGGATCATTCCGGCGACGCTGCTGACGGCGCTGTTTTTCATTTTTGTCGTGGGCAAGGGCATCCGCGCGCAGTTCAAACCGGCGCAGACCGGCACCGGCACGATGCTGGGAAAAACCGTGAACGCGCTTTCGCGCATTGATTCTGGCGGCGGCAAAGTATTCATTGAAGGCGAAACGTGGAACGCCGTGAGCGCCACGCCCGTCGAAGCCGGACAACGCGTGGAAATTGTCGGCATCGCCGGCCTGACTTTGACGGTGAAATCAAAAAACAACTAACGGAGAAAAATTATGGAACAAATTATCAGCGGTCTTTTGAGCATGTTTGGCGCTTCCGCCCCGGTCATCATTGTAATCGTGGTGCTGGCGGTGTTCATCCTGCCGCAATCCATCCGCATCCTGCGTGAATACGAGCGCGGCGTGATTTTTCGGCTGGGCAAACTCCAAGGCGCGAAAGGTCCGGGGCTGATTTTCCTGATCCCGATGGTGGATAAAATGGTGAAGATGGATTTGCGCGTGGTGACAATTGACGTGCCCAAGCAGGAAGTCATGACCAAGGACAATGTGCCGGCCACGGTGGACGCGGTGATTTATTTTCGCGTCGTGGATCCGAACGCGGCCGTGGTGAAGGTGGAAAATTATTGGAAGGCCACTTCGCTCATCGGGCAGACGACCCTGCGCAGCGTTCTCGGCCAATCCGCGCTGGACGAACTGCTGTCGCAGCGCGACATCATCAACCAGAAATTGCAGGAGATCATTGATAAGCAGACCGAGCCGTGGGGCATCAAAGTCACGTCGGTGGAAGTCAAAGAAGTGGCGCTGCCGGACAGCATGAAACGCGCGATGGCCAAGCAGGCCGAGGCCGAACGCGAACGCCGCGCGAAAGTGGTGAACGCCGAAGGCGAATTCCAAGCCGCCGAAAAAATGGTGCAAGCCGCCGGCCTGATCGCCAAGGAGCCGATTGCGCTGCAACTGCGCTATCTCCAGACCATGCGCGAAATGGCGAGCGAGCACAACACGACGACGTTCCTGCCGCTGCCGATTGACTTGTTCAGCGCGTTTTTGAAAAAATAGAAAGCCAACCGGGTGTTCACGATGACCTTTCTGAACACCGCCGTGCTGACGCTGGTGGCGGGCGGTGTGTGGTGGCTGACCGGCTTTGATAAAACCGCCGGCGGCGAAAGCAAACAGACGCATTACTTTTCTCGGCTCATTCGTTGCGTGGCCATTGTTTGGCTGGTGGGCGTGGGGCTTTGGGTGGTTGAGGGAGACACCGGACTGGGTGGCATTCCGTTATTGATGATTTTGCCGCCGTCGCTGGCGCTGCTGTTGCGCAGCAGTCTGGCGGAGGTGTTCGCACACGGTTTTCTCCGGCTCGTGGATCCCAATTTGCACGACGACCGGCCGCTGGATTTCGGCCAGAGCCAGCGCTACATGGACACCATCGCACACCTGATCCAAAACGGCCGGCGCGACGAGGCCATCAAGTTGTGCCAGGAACTCAAAACGTCCGGCGAAGTGAACCTGGCGACGCTGGAGATGACGCTAGAATTTCTGGGCGTGAAACCGGAACGCGCGCAACTGCCCAAGCCGATGGCAGAGGCCGACCAATTGCGGGCGCAGGGGAAATTTGCCGAGGCGGAAAAATTACTTAACGCCCTGCTCAAAAAAAATCCGGAGGATCTGGCGGCAGCGATGATGCTGGTGCGGCTCTACGCGCAGGAGTTGCGGCGCCCCAGCCAGGCGCATGAAGTTTTGCGGCGATTGGAAAAACAAGCGCACGTGGCGGCGGGCCACATCGAGTTCGCACGCCGGTCAATTGAGGAGTGGAGCCGGCCCAAACCCGAAAAGATTGTCACCACCGCCCCGACCGAATCAGTTGACGAACTGCTGGCCCAGGGATTTTTCGGCACGGCCATTGAACGGCTCGAACAGCAAACGGCGGAACAGCCGCAGGATTTTGATGCCCAGCTGAAACTGGCCGAGGCGTTTGGCCGGCATTCGGGCAATGTTCACCGCGCCGAAAAAATTGTCCGGCAGATTGAGGCCAATCCCGCCTTCAGTCCGGAGCAGAAGCAACTGGCAAAAAACCAACTCGCAGCATGGCGGAACGGCGGAAATCATGGTAAATAAAGGGTGGTCAAATTATGCCTCTTTACGAATACGAATTGTGCGACGGCGAGTGCAAGGTCTGCGGCGGCAAATTCACGCTCAACCGGCCGCTGTCCGCGCCGCCGCTGACGAAATGCCCGGCGTGCAAAAAGCCGGTGCAAAAAATCTTTTCCGCCTTCACCACGCCGCACAAGCTCAAGCCGCTGTCCGTGTCGGATGCGAAAAAATCCGGCTTCCAGGTTTACAAGCGGCTCGGCAAGGGTGAATACGAGAAGCAGTGATGCGTTGAGAGTTCAACGAAAACCGCCGCTGCGATGCCTTTCCCGCAACTCTCAACTGCCCCGGTCTCAACTTAAATTGAATTCATTTTGACGGGGGATGTCCATTGTTCTAGCGTATAAAACTGAAGATGAATGCTTGGCCGTCCAGATTTTTGACCCGTTGCGCCCTTGGCGCGGCGGTGGCAACGGCATTTTCGGCAGCGGCGCAGCAGCCAATTTTATTTTCCAAGCCGACAGAGACCCCGGAGGACAAGGCGAATTCCTTCATAATGGACTCGGGTTCAAAACTGCAAGGCCGGTCCGGTGATTTTAATGCCCCGAAGCAATTGTTCAATTTCGCCCCGGACCAGAAACCGACACCGCTGGGGCCGCCGCCGATAATGAGCCAGTCGCTGAAGGACACGCTCGACAAGCGCAAAAACTGGACGCTTGAGACGCCGCAGGAAATTATGGGCGTGCCGACGGCGGAACAAATCATGGGGCTGCCGGATCCGACGGGGGATGACAAACGCACGCCGACGGAGCGCTACCTGCGGCGGCAAAATCTGGCGGCCTCGTTTTCGGCGACCAATGCGCTGCGGCGACCGGAGGCGGCACTGGATGAAATGAATCCGTTCGCGGCGCGCGCGGCGGATGCGGCGAACGGCCCGTTTGCCAAACCGGATCCGCGCCTAGCCACCGGTTCGCGGAAATATTTTGATCAACTGATCAACGCGCCGGCGGACTCGCCGTTTGGCGCGGATCAAAATCAGGATTCGACCGGTTCGTTTGGCCGTCTGGCGCCGTTGCCGAAGCCGGACTTGGCGCAGCTCGCGGCAATGGAGCGGTTCAAAGCACTGATGGAGCCGGGCGCACCGCCGGAAAAAATGACCACCGCCACACGGTTTTCAACGACACCGTTGCTGCCGGCGGCGGATCCCAATCTGCAGCCAGTGCCACTGTTCAATCCGCTGGGTCAATCCTACACGCCGTTGCAAAGCGGCATCGGCCGGCCCACCGGCATCGTGCCGCTGCCCGGACTGACCGGAGCGCCGCTGCCGGCGGCCCCGAAAAAACCGTTGGTGCAATTGCCGCCGTGGCTTTCCAAAGAGCCGCCACCGTTGGGCGATCCGTTTGGCCAGGTCAATACGCGGACGTGGTGACGAGCACTTGTTCGAGCGTGGAGGAGGCGTCGCGGGCGCGGTCGAGCGCGACCATGCGGAGGGTGCGCATGCCTTGGTTCACAGCGAGTTTGGCCATTTCCCGGGTGCTGGCGCGGGAGATGATGAGTTTGCGGATTTGATCCGTGATGGTCATGGCTTCGATAATCGCCATGCGGCCGACGTAACCGGAATTTTTACAGCGTTCACAGCCGCGCCCGCGGAATAGCTGGACGCCGTCAAAAATAACCGGATCAATGCCGAGATCTTCAAACATTTTTGCCGGGTAGGTGACCGGTTCCTTGCAATGCGAACAGATGCGGCGCATGAGGCGCTGCGCACAGGAAAGAATCGCGGAGGAGGAAATCAAAAACGGCGCGATGCCCATGTCGTCGAGGCGCGCGATGGCGCCGGGCGCGTCGTTGCAGTGCATCGTGGACAGCACCTGATGGCCGGTGAGCGCCGCTTCGATGGCGATTTCCGCCGTCTCGGTGTCGCGGATTTCCCCGATCATGATGATGTCCGGATCCTGCCGCAAAATGGACCGCAGCGCGCTGGCGAAGGTGAGGCCGATTTCTTTTTTGGTCGGCACCTGGTTGATGCCGGGAATCTGAAATTCGACGGGGTCTTCGACGGTGATGATGTTCCACTGCGGATTGTTCAGCTCGTTGAGCGCGGAATAGAGCGTGGTGGTCTTGCCGGAACCGGTCGGGCCGGTGACGAGAATCAACCCGTGCGGCGCGTCGATTGCGGTCCTAAACTGCTTGAATGTGCCTTCATCCAGGCCAAGCTTGTCGAGGCTCGCGGACAAATTGCTTTTGTCGAGGACGCGCAGCACCATTTTTTCGCCGTGAACCGTGGGCAGCGCCGAGACGCGCAAATCAAAATCCTTGCCGCTCACCTTGACGCGCATGCGGCCGTCCTGCGGCATGCGGCGTTCGGCGATGTCGAGGTTGCTCATGATTTTCAGCCGCGAGGCGAGCGCAAGCTGCATCTGCTTGGGCGGCGGCGTGGCGTCAATCAGCACGCCGTCAATCCGGTAGCGCAACCGCATGACCTTTTCAAACGGCTCGAGATGAATATCGCTCGCGCGGTCCTTGATCGCCTGGAGAATAATCAGGTTCGCGAGCTTGATGACCGGCGCTTCCTCGCTGGACGCGGCCAATTGGTCGAGGTTCATTTCCTCGACGTTCTCCTTCACGGATTCAATCGAGTCGGCGTCGTTTTCCGCGTCCCGTTTTTTCTCGGCGTCCTGGATGATGTCCTCCATCGAACCGCTTTTGGCGGAATCAAAGGCGGTCAGCTTTTCCGTGATGGCTTTTTCGGACGCGATCAGCGGCGCGATGTCCAGCTTGGTGATGCGCCGGACGTCGTCAATCGCGAGGACGTTCAACGGGTCGGCCATCGCGAGAAATAATTTATTCTCGAGGCGGCTGACGGGGACGACGCGGTGGTTATGGGCGGTGTCGCGGGGCACCAGTTCCACGATTTCCGGCTGGATATTGATGCGGGCGAGATTGATCGGCGAGACGTTCAACACGCGGCCCATGCACACCGCGAGATCGTCGGGACTGACGTATTGCTTGTCTTTATCAATGAGCAGTTTTACCAGCCGCGCGCCTTCTTTTTTCTGGCGTTCGAGCAACTCCTCAATCTGACTCGCGCTCAACAAACCGTCTTCGACGAGCGCGTCGGCGATGCGTTCCGCGAATGATTTGATCTTGGCCATGGTCAGCGAAACGCCTTGCGCAGGTTGCCCACGATGTCGTTCGGCGCGGCCACATACCACAGTAGCCGGTGCGTGGTCGCCGCCGACAGTTCCTTGGCGGCCTGCTGGTTGAAGGGATTCGCCGTCGCCACCAGAATCGCCTTGCTCATCCGGTCGAAGGGCAGCACGCACCAGCGGCGGCAGACATCCGCCGGAAAACCGCGCGCCAAATCCATGTCGATGTCGTAGCGGTCCAGCGGCAAATACGCCACGCGCGATTTATCGGAGAGCAGCCGCAGTGATTTATCGATCAGGGAAACGCCCTTTTCATGCAGCGTCTGGATGAATGGCTCGACCACATCCGCCGGCGACGAGGTCACATCCACGTTACGCCAGCACAAATCAAAATCGCCGGCGGTGATGAGTTTGCTTTCGACGAAAATTTTATAGAGCGACTTGCGCCCGTCATCCACCGCCTCGCTCGCCGCCGTGCGCGCCTTTTTCCGCAGCAGCGAAGTTTCCGAGACCGACGGCATGACCATCGCCTCCGCGGACGGCTGCGCCATCGAGCTGCTGGCTTTTTCTTCAATCTGCTTTAGCGCCTGCCGCACATCCGCATCTTCCGGCCGCCGCTGCAGCACGGTTTCGTATTCGAGGATCGCCGACGAAAGCTGCCCCATCTGCAGATATGCCTGCGCAATCCGTTTAGACGTGTTGATCACATCATCCTCGCGCGCCAGCTTCGAGTAAGCCTCCTTGAGAATTTCCAGCGATTGCGTGTCCGTCGGCTGCGACTGCGCGATGACCTCGAACATCTCAATCGTTTGCAACAATTGAGCTTCCTCGCCCGGATTTAATGTCATCGTCGCCATGCGTAAAAGTTCGACCGACTGGCCGCCAAGTTAATTCGCCCCCGCAGCCAACGCAACCCAAAGAAAAACCAATTTTCCATTTCGCAATGCGCCGCTTCCTGTTAAAAATTTTTCCGGTGGAACTACACAGCCCAATCCTGTCTCCAGCCCCCGGCGAGCGCCGCCTGCGCTTTGTCGGGGACAAAATCTATTTTACCATCCGCGCCGCCAAAAAAACGGCGCCGCCAAAAAACTGGTCCGCGCGCCTGCGCACCAACCTCGGCCGCGCCGCTGCCCGCCGTCAGGAAATCATTTCCGCGCACGCCGGACAGGCCGTCGTCGCCAATTCGTCCTGGCGCGACGTGCCGATGCAGCGCACGGCCGACGGCTGGAAAATTGAACTGCCGCTCGCCGAAGTCGGCTATTTCAAAGCCAAGGCTTATCTGCTCGACGAAAAAAATTGGCAGCATTGGCCGGACGGTTCGGACGTCGGTATTTCTGTCCATCCCAATTTTGCGCGGACGGCGAACACGATTTACTGCGCCTTCACCCGCTTGTTTGGCGCGACGAAAAATCTGGCGACCACCGCCGATGCCAAACTGGAGACGCAGCTCAAATCGCTGGAAGCGCTCGGTTACGCTACCCTGCCGCCGTCGGGCACGTTCCGCGATCTCGCGCATCAACTGCCCTTCATCGTCAATAAACTCGGCTGCCGCATCATTCATTTGCTGCCCGTGCATCCGACGCCGACGACCTACGCGCGCTTCGGCCGCTTCGGCAGTCCGTATGCCGCGCTCGATCTGACCGCCGTGGATCCCGCGCTCGTCGAATTCGACAAGCGCACCACCGGCATTGAACAATTTTGCGAACTCACCTGCGCCGCGCATTCGCTCGGCGCACGCGTCTTCATTGACATCGTCATCAACCACACCGGCTGGGGTTCGACCTTGCAGGAAAACCATCCGGAATTTTTTCTGAAAAATCCCGGTGGCGAATTTGCCAGCCCCGGCGCGTGGGGCACCGTTTGGGAAGACCTGGTCGAACTCGAACAGCACGACGTCAAACTTTGGGACCTGATTGCCAATTCGCTGCTGACCTGGTGCCGGCGCGGCGTGGATGGATTCCGCTGCGACGCCGGCTACAAAATTCCCGCGCCCGCCTGGCAATACATCGTCGCCCGCGTGCAGGAAGAATTTCCCGAAACCATTTTTCTGCTGGAAGGTCTCGGCGGCTCGTGGGACGCGACGGAACTGTTACTGACCGAGGGCGGCATGCAATGGGCCTATTCCGAGCTGTTCCAAAATTACTCAGGGCAGGAAGTCGCCGGGTATCTGGATTACGCCAATCGCCAGGATGACCGCGTTGGCAGCTACGTTCATTATTCCGAAACGCACGACAACACCCGGCTCGCCGCAAAACAGAGTGGCGAGTGGCAAGGGACGAGTGACAAGATGGGCACGCTTCCCGTCACTCATCTCTCGTCACTCGACACTTCTCCGGGCCGCGCCTGGTCACTGCTGCGCAACCGGCTCTGCGCACTGACCAGTCCGAGTGGCGGGTTCGGTTTCACTAGTGGCGTCGAGTGGCTCGCCGCTGAAAAAATCCGCGTCCATGGCAACACCGGCTTGAACTGGGACAGCTCCGAAAACATTGTCCCCGAACTGGCGCAGCTCAACCGGCTCATCTCGGATCATCCGTGTTTTTTTGACGGCGCGAAACTTACGCGGTTGAGCGCGCCCGACGCGCCGGTGTATGCCTTGCTCCGCGAATCCACCGAGGGCAAAGATTCCGTTTTGGTGCTGGTCAATACTGACGTTGAAAAAGAAAACGCGCTGGCACTCGCGCCCACCGATTTTAAATTTCAAATTTCAAATTTCAAATTTGATTTGCTTGGCCAGCCGCTGCCAAAAATTTCAGAATCGAAACAAAAAACTGTTTTCACGCTCGCGCCCGGCGCCGCTTTTTGTCTCGCGCCAACCGAAAATCCCGCCGGCTTGAGCGGCGACCTTTACCGCCGAACTCGCGCCCAAGCCGCGTGGGCGTTGGAATCGCTAAACAAAATCATTCCCGCCGAAACGATTGACGGCCTCGACTGGCATTGGCTGGCGCAACAGGTCGAACAGTCGCCGGAAAATTTCCTCGCCGCTGCCGGCGAATTCGCCGCGCGCGATTCCCAAACACCTTTCGCGGATTTATTAGCCAAAGTTTGCGCCGGAAAAGTGTTCCCGCGCGTCGTTGACTGGACGCTGCTCTACGCCCGCCGCATCACGCTGGTGCCGCCCGGCCACTGGCTGCTGATCGAGGACAGCGCCCCGTTTCGCGCGACACTGGAAGTGCGGAATGCGGAATGCGGAATGCGGAATGGAAATGCAGACACAATTCACATTCAATCCATTCCCGCCGGGAATGCTCATGTCGCCTGCTTTGCCCCGCGCACGGTCGCCGGCGAAGGCGCATTGGTTTTGGAACGCTACGCCGCCACCGCGCACAAAATTTCCGCGACCGTTCGTTTTCTTCCCGCCACTCCGCATTCCGCACTCCGCACTCCACACTCCAGCGACCTGGTTTTGTTGACGAACGGCCTCGGCGGCATGGCGCGCTTGTGCGTGGATCTGGGCCGCGTGAATTCCAAATACGACTGTGCGCTCGGCGCGAATCTCAATCCCGCCGTGCCGGTGGACCGCCACGTTTTTGTGAAACGCCTCCGCGTCTGGGTAAACGCCGACGGATTTCTCTCGCCGCTCGATTTCAAAAACCTCGCGTCGTTCCAACCGGGTTCGCCCGCCGTGTGGAATTTTGTGGCGAATGCCGGCGACGGTCGCCTTGTGGAAATCGAATTGCGCGCGGAAATGGTGGAAGGGAAAAACACGACCGTCTTTCATTTTTACCGGCCGACGGAAAAATCCGCGCACGGTAAACAATTACCCGCCAGTGCCGACGTCCGCCTCACCGTGCGCGCGGACATTGAAGACCGGAATTTTCACAGCGAAACCAAGCGCAACAGCGGGGCGGATTTCCATTTCAGTTCAAACACGCGCAGTTTGCCCAAGCAAATCGGGTTTGCTTTCACGCCAGCCTCCGACCGGCAGCTTAAAGTTTTTGCCGACGCCGGCGAGTATCATCCGCAGCCGGAATGGTGCGAAAACATCCCGCATCCCGTGGAGCAAACTCGCGGTCAAACGGGCAGTGGCGATGCTTACAGTCCCGGCTGGTTCGATCTGCCGCTGGCGAAAGGCGCAGCGGTGAAAGTGACGCTCACGGCGGAAACAGGGGAACTCAAAAGCGGAAAGCGGAAAGCGGAAAGCGGAAATACGGCTGCCAGTTTCGAAGTTCAGCTTGAGCGTGCCGCCAAACAATTTGTAGTCCGCCGCGACGAGGGCAAAACCGTCATCGCCGGTTATCCGTGGTTTTTGGACTGGGGCCGCGACTCGCTGATTTGTGCGCGCGGACTGCTGGCCGCCGGCATGGTGGCTGAAGTAAAACAACTGCTGCTGACGTTTGCCAAATTTGAAAAGGACGGCACGCTGCCGAACACGATCCACGGCAACGACGTTTCCAACCGCGACACCTCGGACGCGCCGCTGTGGTTCGCCGTGGTCTGCGATGATTTGGCGGACAAAAAGTTTTATGCGCAGCGGGCCGATGGCCGCCGCACGATCCGTGACGTGCTGACGAGCATTGCGGAAAATTACGCGCGCGGCACGCCGAACGGCATCCGCATGGACGCCGATTCCGCGCTGATCTGGAGCCCGAGCCATTTCACCTGGATGGACACGAATTATCCCGCCGGCACGCCGCGCGAAGGCTATCCGGTCGAAATCCAAGTGTTGTGGATTCGGCTGCTGCGACAGCTTGAGAAGATTTCCCCCAAGTCCGAACAGAAAAAATGGCGCGACCTTGCCGACCACGCGACCGCGTCATTTGAAAAACTGTTCTGGCTCGAAGACCAAGGCTGGTTTGCCGACGTTTTGATGGCCGGACCGCACATCAGCGCGCGCGACGCGACGGCGAGTGACGCGCTGCGGAGCAATTGTCTGTTCGCCGTGAGCCTCGGCCTTGTCACCGGCGAACGCGCCCGGCGCTGCGTCGCCGCCGCACAAAAATATCTGGTCGTGCCGGGCGCGCTGCGGTCGCTCGCGCCGCTGCCGGTGGCGGTTCCATTGCCGGTTTACAGCAATGATGGACGGTTGATCAACAACCCGCCGGAGCCGTATTGGCCGCGCTACGAGGGCGACGAAGACACACGCCGCAAACCCGCGTATCACAACGGCACGGCCTGGACGTGGACATTCCCGGTTTTCTGCGAGGCGCTCGCGGCGGCATGGGACTTTTCGCCGGCAGCCGTGGCGGCGGCGAAAAGTTATCTGGGCAGTTCGGAAAAAATTCTGAGTGAAGGCTGCCTCGGCCAGCTTCCCGAAATTCTCGACGGCGACGCGCCGCACACGCAACGCGGCTGCGACGCGCAGGCCTGGGGCGTGACGGAAGCATTGCGTGTGTGGAAAATGTTGAATTCACAAAGACCACAGGCAAAATGACCGGATGAATTTCCGCAGCAAAATCATCGCGTGGGACAATTTACCGGCGTGGCGAAAAGCTTTTCGCGCGACCGGCAAAAAACTGGTCGTCACGAATGGCTGCTTCGACATTTTGCACCTCGGCCACGTGACGTATCTGGAGGATGCGCGCAATCGTGGCGATGCGTTGCTCATTGGCGTGAACAGCGATGCCGCCGTGCGCGGCTTGAAAGGTGCCGGCCGGCCGGTGAATTCCGAAACCGATCGCGAATCCGTGCTCGCCGCGCTGCAAAGCGTGGACGGGGTTTGCATTTTCACGGACACGGCTGCCACAAAATTTCTCGCCGCCGCGCAGCCGGACATTTACGTCAAAGGCGGCGATTACACCTTGGAAACGTTGAATCAGGACGAGCGCCGTGCGGTTGAGTCAGCGGGCGGGAAAATTGTTCTGGTGCCGTTCGTGCCCGGCAAATCCACGACCGGCCTGCTGGAAAAAATTTCGCGGTTGTGAGCCATTTGCAAATGCGTTTCCTGATGCTCAATTGGCGCGACCCGAAGAATCCGCAAGCCGGCGGCGCGGAGCGTGTGACACTGGCTTACCTGCTTGCTTTGATTGAGCGCGGTCACCAAGTTTTTTGGTATGCGAATGATTTTCCGGGCGCGTCGCCGGAAGAAATTTTTCAGGGAATAAAAATCATTCGCGGCGGTGGCAAGGGCACTTCGGTTTTGAAAGCCCGGCAGTGGTATCGGCGACAACCGCAGTTTGATCTCGTCATTGACCAGCATCACGGCATTCCGTGGTTTGCGCCGTGGTGGGCCAAAACCAATTGCGTCGCCTACATCCACGAAGTGCTGGGGCCGATCTGGAATTCATTTTATTCCTGGCCGGTCAGCGCCATGGGCCAGTGGCAGGAGCGCTGGACGCATTCGCTTTACGGCAGGGTTCCCTTCTGGACGCCGTCCGATTCCACGAAAAAAGTTCTGCAGTTGCACGGCGTCCGCGACATCCATGTTTTTCCGAACGGCACGGACGCCACGCCGCTGGCCGTGCTGGAACCCAAACGGATTGAAACGCCGCTGCGGCTCGTAACCGTTTCCCGGCTTGCGCCGAACAAGCGCGTGGATCATGCCATCCAAGCACTGAAAATACTGCTGGAAAAAAAAGCGGATGTCCGTCTGACCATCGTGGGCACCGGCGACACGGAAGCGGCGTTGAAAGAAACTGCCGGCGAACTGGGCGTCAGCGATCGCGTCGAATTCGCCGGCCAGCTCAACGAGTCGGAAAAAAACGCGCAGCTCCGGCGCGCCCATTTTTTGGTGCACACCTCGGTGCGCGAAGGCTGGGGCTTGAATGTCATCGAGGCCAACGCGATGGGCACGCCCGCGATTGTTTATCCGGTCGGCGGACTGGTGGATTCAACGGTCCATGATGAAACCGGCTATGTGACCGGCGACGAAACCCCGGCGGCGGTTGCAGAAGCGGCCCTGAATATTTTGAGCGCTCCGGAAAAATACGAGCAACTCCGCGTCAATGCGTGGAACCGCTCCAAAACTTTTGCGTGGGACAAAGTCGTGGAGCCGGTGTGCGACTGGCTGGAACAAGCGGCCGTGAAAGCGCGCCCCGCTTAAAGCGTGAAGCCCGCCGCCTTCGCGTCGTTGGCAAACATCTTCACCGTGTCGAGCGAGAGCTCGCCGAGATCCATGCCGGCCATCTTGATCGCCTTGCCCAGAATATCATGCGGCACGGTGACGATGTGTGAGCCGCAGTCGTTGGCCTGAAAAATATTCAGCACTTCGCGCACGCTGGCCCAGAGCAGTTCCGCGTGCGGCAGATCTTTCAAAATCTTTTTGCTCTCGAGCATGATGCCGACCGGATCCACGCCGGTATCCGCAATGCGCCCGGCAAAAACGGAAACCACCGCCGGCACATTCGGATTTAACGCAGCCGCGACACCTTTCACCTGCGCCAAAGTCAAAATGGCCGTGACGTTCAACTTCACGCCTTCGCTGGTGAGTTCCTTGATGAGCGGCAGCGACGATTCGTTGCGCGTGTTCGTGATCGGGATTTTGACGTAAACATTTTTTCCCCAACCGTTGATTTTCAGGCCCTGCCGTTTCATCTCGGAAAACTCGTCGGAAAAAACTTCGAGCGACAGCGGCTTGACCGTGATGGTTTGCAGCACATCGCGCGCGAACGCCTCGAAATCCGTCAAGCCCGCCTTGCGCATCAGCGTCGGATTGGTTGTGAGACCTTGGATGAGCGGATTGGCGTTGAGTTCCAACATGCCTTTCTTGTCCGCGCCATCGGCGAAAATTTTGACCGACAAATCTTTCAGCGTTCGCTTCATAAAATTATTGATTGGTTTGGGCTAAGATAATGTCCGCAGCCTCGCCCAGATGGCGAGCGGAAAAATCAGGTTTCTGCTTCAATTCCTCGGCATAGCCGCGATCGATGAAAATGGTTTTGCAGCCGGCGGCGTGGCCGCAATCCACATCGCGCCAGCGGTCACCGACCATCCAGCTTTGCGTCAGGTCAATGCCGAGTTCACGCGCGGCGTGCAGCAACATGCCGGGCTTGGGCTTGCGACAATCACAATCGATCAGACCTTTGCCGGCGTGATAACAAACTTCCACGCGGTCAACCGGCAGCTGCGCCGTCATGTGGACATGGATTGTTTCGACGATTTCCTGTTTCAAAGTGCCACGGCCGACATCAGGTTGGTTGGTGGCGACCACCAATAAAAATCCGGCGGCCTTCAATTTCGCGCACGCGGCGGGAACTTCGGGAAGAATTTCAAACTCGGCAAGGCTGGTTGGCGGATACGGCTTGCCGTCACGCTCCAACGCGCGGTTGATAACGCCATCGCGATCGAGGAACACCGCGCATTTTAATTCTGAATTCTGACTTCTGAATTCTGACTTCACTTCGTGCTTTCCCATTTGGTCTGCGCCACTTTCAATTTGGGATGCGACACAAAGAGATGCCAGATGACGCCTTGAAACGCCTCGCTGTGCGGCGTGACGTGCGTCGGATTCACCGTCGGCACGATGACGCAGGCGGTGGCCAGCTGCGCGGTGTAGCCGCCATCGCGACCCACGATGCCGACTACCGACGCGCCGACCGCTTTGGCGACTTGAATCGCGCTGACGAGATTTGGGCTGACATTTTTTTCCAGGTTGCCGCCGCCAACGGAAAAAATCAGCAGGCCGTCTTTCGCGTTGATGCGACTGCCTTTGAGCCATTCGGAGAAAACCGTCGCCCAGCCTTCGTCGTTCGTGCGCGCGGTGAGTTCGGAAACATTGTCGGTCGGCGCGTAGGCCTCGAAGCCGCAGATTTTGCGGAAATCATTCACCGCGTGACCGGCGTTGCCCGCGCTGCCGCCGACGCCGAGGATGAACAAACGTCCGCCGCGCTCGCGGATGGCGGCAAGTTCGTCCGCGCATTTTTCAATGGCGGCTTCGTCGAGTTGCGCCGTGACCTGCTGGACTTCGGCGAGAAATTGTTTGGTAAAACTCATGGAAATTTCAAATTACGAATTTTGAATGACGAATGGAAGCTAAGTTTAATAGCGGTCAATTTGCATGGTAGGGCTGACCTGCTGGTCAGCCAACAGGCAGCGCAGCAGCGCCGCCCTGCCAAATCAAGATTTTTTCAATAGCGCTTCCAGTTCCGCCAGACCGGCCGGCGAGCCCATTTCGTAGAACCGCTCCGGCACTTCGTAGCCCGCCAGTTGTTTTTCGCGGACGAGCCGGCCCATGACTTCAGCCAGATCGAAAACCCGATCGGCGGCATACGCCTCAAACACCGATGATTTGAACAGGCTCAAGCCGTAGTCAATGTGGCGCATCTCCGGCAGCTTTTGTTTTTTCTCGTAGATTTTTATTTCGCCGTCGGCAAAGACGACGTTGCTCGTGTCGTATTTGCCTTCATTGCGATAGACGGTCATCAGGCCGAGCTTACCAGTGCGATGAAAAAATTCCGCAACGGGTGCGTAGGGAATCGGCAGATACGAATCGCCGTAGAGGATGAAAAATTCCTCGCCGAGCTTGGGCAAAGCGCGTTTGATGGCACCACCGGTGCCGAGCAGTTTTTCGCCATCGAACGAATACTCCAGTTGGATGCCGTAAGCCTCGCTGCCGAATTCACGTTGAATCATCTCGCCGAGAAAACCGATGCACAGCACGGCACGGCAGAGGCCTTGCGCGTGGAGCATTTCCAGTTGATGCGCGAGAATGGGCCGGCCCGCGACCAGCACGAGCGACTTGGGAATTTTTTCCGTGATGGGCCGCAGTCGCGTGGCGAGTCCGCCCGCGAGAATGGCGACGGGAATTTGGGAAAAAGGCATGCTCATGGAATTTCTGAAAATTCCTCGTCTTTCAAAATGGCAGACATGGCGGAGAAATTAGCCGTCCGCGAACGGCAATGAAATCTCAATTTTCAACGCAGAGACGCAGAGGCGCGGAGTTGAACCGCGAACTACGCCAAACACGCGAACGCAAATTCAAAGGGCTGTAACCCAGGGCGTTGCCCTGGGCTATTATCTGTCAGCCTTACAGGCTTTCAATTGGTGTGAATTCGTGAAATTCGTGTCAAAAGTTTTCGCGTAGTTCGCGTGGTTCGCGGTTAAACTTCACCTGCCGGATTTTTTCTTCGCGTGGTCGGAAAGTTTTTTTTCAGTTCGGCCATTCACCGCGCGCCGTTAAAAAATTTCACGAGATGACGAGTTTCGTTCCCTCGAAATCAAAGCGGAAGCGCACTTCCTTCAAGCCGCTTTGCCGCATCGCGTGGCGGAGCCTAGCCTTGTCCTCCGCGTAAAACATCAGGAAACCGCCGCCGCCCGCGCCGATGAGCTTGCCGCCGAGCGCGCCGCTGGCCAGCGCGAGGTCATACCACTCGTTGATCTTGGGATTGCTCATGCCGCCGCTGCGCTGTTTTTTGCGCTGCCAATGCACGTCCATCAGCCGCGCGAATTCGTGCAGGTTGCCCGTTTCCAGCGCGACCTTGCTTTGCAGGCCGAGGTCTTTGACGAAATGCAGATTCTCGATCATGGACTTGTCGTCCGATTTTGATTTGGTGTCCTGCTCCTTCAAAATCGCCGACGCGCTGCGCGAATAGCCGGTGAAAAACAAGAGCAAATTGTCTTCCAGATTGTCGCGCGTCTCGTCGGAAGCCTTCAGCGGCCACGCCTCGACTTTTCCGTCCGGCAAAAAATTGAAGCACGTCAGGCCGCCATAGGCCGCGATGTATTGATCCTGCTTCCCAATCGGCTCCTTCAACCGGTTCAGCTCGATGTCGCACGCTTGCGCGGCGAGTTCGGCGGGATGGACGAGATTTTTTTTGTGCGCGTGCAGCGCCTTGAGCAACGCCGTCGTGAAGCTGCCGGACGAACCAAGCCCGGTGCCGGATGGGATGTCCGCCATTGAAGTGAGTTCGAGCGAGTGGCCGGCCATGCCCAGCGCCGCGAACGCCTCGCGGATGATCGGATGCTTCAACTGCGCCGCGTCCGGCACGCGTTCCAGCTCCGAATACTTCACGATCAAATCCGCCACGAACGTCTCGTGCAGCGTGATGTAAACATAGCGGTCAATCGCCGCCGCGATGAGGAAGCCGCCGAATTTTTCGTAATACGACGGCAAATCCGTGCCGCCGCCGCCGAGGCTGATGCGAAGTGGAGAACGCGCGATGATCATAATTATTTTTGTGCGTAGATTTTTTCAACAACTGCGAGCGCAGCTTTCGCTTCTTTTAATCCGGGCACCGGCGTGCGTTTCAATTTTATATCTTCAAAAAATTCGGCCATCTCGATTTTCCACGACTCGTCGCCGCGCGGGAATTCATAAATCGTCGTCTCCGGCGGGCCCATCTGCGGCAGCATTTTGTAATACGTCAACCGCTCGATGCCATAGCTGCCGCCGAGACCTTCCCAGTGCAGCTTGGCGTCACGCCCGTAGATTTCGAGGCTAAATAAATTTTTCCATTCACTGCAACTGACGTGCAGCCACGCGGTTTTTCCCTCGGCGTTGCGCAAACTCAAAAAAGCGTTGTCGTCCACTGGCATCTTCCAGAAATACGTCGTCGCATGACCTTCCACCGTGGTGAATTCGCCGAGAAAAATTCCCGCGAGATCAATCAGATGAACGCCCTGGTCAATCAATTCGCCGCCGCCGGAAAGTTTGGCATCCGCGCGCCATTCCTTCTCGTAGCCGATGCGACCGCCCTGGCCGTAACGACCCCGCACAAACATCATCGGGCCCAGCGCGCCGCCGCGGAAAATTTCCAGCGCCTTCAGACACGCCGGATGATAGCGATGATTGTAGCCGACGCGAACGAGTGCGCCGGACTTCTTGGCGGCGGCTTGAAGCTCTTCCAATTCGCCCACGCTGATGCCGGCCGGTTTTTCGACGAGCACATGTTTGCCATTTTTCACGGCCGCCAGCGCGATCGGCGCGAGCGCGGAATTGATCGTGGCAATCATCACCACATCCACATTCGGCGAACTGACGGCTTGCTCGAAAGATTCCGTGGCGATGCAGCCGGGGCTTTGCGCGGCGATTTTTTTGGCGCGGTCAAACTGCGTGTCACATGCGACCGTGACGCTGCCGGGCGGCAAGAGGTTCAACCGCTTTTGTCCGATGAGTCCGCAGCCGATGATTGCAACGCGTAAATTCATATCAATTCCATTTCTTGCCGCGATCTTCGGGCACGATGCGCCGCAAACAGTAAACATCCGAGTTCGCCAGCTCGTCGCGATGTTTCTGCAAATCCTTCCACGGATCCCATTGCGCGCTGATGAGTTTGCCGGTGATGCCGTCGCTCTCCGCACTGGCGAGATAGACCGCGAGGCTCGCGCCGAGTTCCAACGGCACTGCGCCTTTTTCCTTCCAGCCTTTGTTCTTCTCGAAAAAAGCGGCGCCCACTTTTTCGGGGCCGGCGGCCAGAACTTCATCCACCAGCCGCGTTGCGAGGGCACCGGGGGCGATGGCATTCACATCCACGTGAAAACTTTTTAATTCTTCCGCCAACGTTTCCATCAAGCGAACTACGGCCGCCTTCGAAGCTGCGTAAGAACTGATGTTGGGCAACGGATTCGTCGCGCCGCCGCCGCTTAGGATGACAATCTTGCCGCGTCCAGCTTGCTTAAAATAAGGAATCACCGCGCGACTCGGCAGCAGCACCCCGAACAGATTGATGTCAATCGCCCGCCGCCATTCGTCGAGCGAAACCGATTCCGTCGGCCCCATCGGTCCATAAACGCCGGCGTTCAAAACCAGCGAGCCGAGCGAGCCGAGTTCACTCAGCGCGAATGCGACCAACTCATTGACCTGCTTTTCGTTCGAGACATCACAGGTCTTGGCGGAAACTTTTTGCGCGGGAAATTTCGTCGCGAGTTCATCGCGGGTGGCGAGCAGATCTTTTTCGCTGCGGGCGCAGAGGACGACGTTTGCGCCTTCGCGCAGAAAGTATTCGGCAATGGTTTTGCCGAGGCCCTGGCTGCCGCCGGTGATGAGCGCGTTGAGTTTTTTGAGTTTCATGTCAGGCACGACCGACGGAAAGATGCTCGACGCCGGGGATGGATTTCAATTCCTTTTCGAGAAAACGATTCGCATCCACAATCACCGGCTGGCGCATCTGCGGAATCAGGTTTGACCAGTCCGCCTGGCGAAACTGCGGCCATTCAGTGCAAACAGCGACGGCTTCCGCACCGGCGAGCGCAGTGGCCATATCGGCAGCCAGCGCAACCGCGCTGAGTTCCGGCGGCAAAACTTTCACCGCCGGATCAAAGGCGGAAACCTTCGCGCCGGCAGCGAGAAGTTGCCGGCCAAGCTCCACCGCGGCGCTGCGGCGGAGCGTGTCGGTATTGGTGGTGTAAGTGAGTCCCAGGATGGAAATCGTTTTACCGCGCAAATCGCCCAGCCGTGATTGCAGCCGCCGAAACGCCCAACCGCGATGTAAATCATTACTCTGCTTGATGGCCGGAATGACGGAAATTTTTTCGCCATGCGCCTCGGCGAGTGTTGAGAGCGTGACCACATCTCGCGCCAGCGTGCCGCCGGCAAACGGGCCGCCGGGTCCGAGATACGCCTTCGGTCCGATACGCGCCTCGCTCTTGAGTCCGAACGAAACTTCTTTTGCGTCTGCGCCGGTGTGTTCGCAGAGGCGGGCGACTTCGTTGATGAAGGTGATGGAAAGAGCGAGGAATGAATTCAGCGCATGCTTGACCATCTCCGCCGACTCGGTGCGCATAAAAATTGTTTGCGCGGCAAACGGTTTGAAAAGCTCTTCGAGCAAGGCTTTCTTCGCATCAGTGCGGATGCCGACGATGGCGCGTTCGGCTTTTTCAAACGCTTCGATGGCTTTGCCAAGCCGCAGATTTTCCGGCGAGCAGGCAAAAAGAAACTGCGGAAATTCCTTTTCCAACTTCGCGCAGGTGCCGACGGGCAGTTGCGCGGAAATCAAAACCAGCGCGCCGTTCGGCAGATGCGGCAAGGCACGGCGCAAATTTCCCAGAACCAATGCAACGTCCGATTCGTCGTTCTCGTTGACCGGTGTGTCATAAGTCAGCCAAAGCACATCCGCATTGGCGCAGGCGATTTTTGCGTCGGTCGTGAAGGAGAGTTTTTTTGACGCAAGGCCGGCGGCAATGAGTTCATTGAGGCCCGGTTCGAGGAGCGGTGCCTGGCCTTGATTCAGCTTCGAAACATTTGCCGCGTCAAAATCCAGCCCGACCACGGAAAAATATTTTGCGCAGCACGCCGCCGTGACGCTGCCAAGATGCCACAATCCTTGAACGGCAATTTTCATGTGCCAAAATTATTTATGGCTGCGCGATTCATAGACCCACTGGTTTTGCTGCAACCATTGGAGCGTGCGGCCGATGCCCTGCTCAATCGTCAGCGACGTTTTCCAGCCGGTGTCTTGGATTTTTTTGGTGTCGAGGAAAATGAATGGGTTGTCGCCGACCCAACCGCGACTGCCGCCGGTGTATTCCAATTTGGGTTGCAGACCGAGCGCGCCGCAAATGTAGCCGATGGAATTGTTGACCTGAACGTATTCGTCGCAGCCAAGATTGTAAATTTCCACGCCGTGTTTCGCTTTTTTCGCGGTGCCGAGGTTGATGACGTGGAGCATCGCACTCACGCAATCCTGCACATACAAATAACTTTTCCGCTGCGAGCCGTCGCCGAGCACTTTCAGCCGTGCGGGATGTTCGAGGAGCTGTTGGTAAAAATCGAAAACGTGGCCGTGCGTGTAGCGTTCGCCAAGAATGGAAACGAAGCGGAAAATGTATCCTTCAAATTTGAAGCCTTCGCAGTAGCTGGAAATCATGCCCTCGCCGGAAACCTTCGACGCGGCGTAAAGCGAGGTCTGCACGGGGAACGGCGCGTCCTCCGGCGTGGGGATTTTTTCGGCCTCGCCATAAACGCTGCCGGTGGAGCTGAACGCGATGCGTTTGATGCCATTGGCCCGCATGGCTTCGAGCACGTTAAATGTGGCGATTGTGTTTTGCTGCAAATCCTTGGCTGGATGTTCGAGGCCGAAGCGCACATCGGCGTTGGCGGCCAGATGAAAAACCGTGTCGCAGCCGACCATCGCCAGAGTCAGCGCCGGCAGATTCAAATTGTCGCCCTCGACGAGCGAAAAATTTTTATGTTTCAGCGCCCCGTCCAGAAACTTTCTCTGGCCGGTGGAGAAATTGTCCCAACCGACGACCGCTTTGCCGTCGGCGAGCAGCCGGTCAACCAGATTGCTGCCGATGAAGCCCGCCGCGCCCGTGATGAAAATTTTGTCCATGATTGAGCGCGGAGTCTAAAACATGCAACGAATGCTCGCCAGCAATTTTGACGCCATTTTGGGCGGCGGCAGGTTCTGACCGAATCCAGTTGCCGTCGCAGACAGTTTGGCTTCGCCCGCCACTCCGGCGGAATATCCGACGAGGACTGGGAAGTCGGCGTGGCAAAAATCAGTTGTCAGCCGGTTTGAGTTCCATCAGGCTATGAAAATATTTGATGAATCCACTTGTGAAAATACTGGCCACGCTGCGTTTTGTGGCGAACCATCCGCTGAATCGCGGCCGGAAATTTCGTGCCGTGGCCGAGTATGGTTTCATCCAGGTGGCAGCGCGGCTGGTGCCGGGCGAGGTCTGCGTGGAATTTCCCAACCGCACCCGGCTGCTGGTTTCGCCGCGGATGAAGGGCGCCGCCCATTTCATTGCCCCGCGTTTGAACGAATTTAACGACATGGCCTTTGTGATGCACTTTTTGCAAGCCGGCGAGCTGTTCGCCGATGTCGGTGCCAATGTCGGCGCGTTCACGGTGCTGGCGGCGGGCGTGGCGGGTGCGCGCGCCGTGGCCTTCGAACCCAGCCCGGAAACATTTGCGATGCTGTCGCGCAACGTCGGAGTGAACGGATTACAGGATCGGGTTCGCCCGGTCAACGCCGTGGTTGGCCGGCAGCTGGGAACCGTGCAGTTCAGCATCGGCTTGGGCACGGAAAACCATGTGGCCGCTGTCGCGGAAACGGCATCTTCGCAGCTCACGCAAATGACCACATTGGACACCGAACTGGCGGACAATCCGGCGGTGTTGCTGAAGGTGGATGTCGAAGGTTTCGAAACGGAAGTTTTCGCCGGCGCGGTTGAAACGCTGAAAAATCAGGCGTTACAGGCGATCATCATTGAGCGGAGTGGTGCTGGCAATCGTTATGGCTACGACGAAGAAAAGTTGCACACGCAAATCCGCAGCCAGGGTTTCAGTCCTTATTATTACCAGCCCTTTGAGCGGCGGATGCTGCCGATCCCTGAATATTTCAACAGCAACATTATTTACCTCCGCGACTTCAAAAGGGCCAACGAGCGGTTGCGCGCCGCGCCCGCGTTTGAACTGGGCAACTGGAAAATATAGCCCGACTCTGCCTAATGCCGTCTGCCACTGAAAATTCCCCGCGCGTCAGCTTCATCATCCCGACGCTGAACACCGAGGCGATTTTGGAGAACTGCCTCGCGTCCATCGTGCGGCAGAATTATCCGCGCGACCACATTGAAATTATCCTCGCCGATGCGCACTCGAAAGATCGCACGCGCGCGATTGGCAAAAAATTCGGGGCGATCATCCTCGACGACAACGGCAAAAACATGGAGGAAGGCAAACGCCTCGCGCTCCAGCACGTCACCGGCGAATACATCGTCTTCGTGGATGCCGACAACGAAATCACGCACAATGATTATCTCGAACTCGCGGTCAAGGCGCTGATCGCCAATCCGCAGGCGCTGGGCGTGGAAGGTTATTATTTGCCGTCGGCCAAAATGAGTTCGTTCTGCGCTTATGTCACGCATCGGCTGCACATCAGCGATCCGATGGCCTGGCTGATGAGCGCGAATCCGCAGTTCGTCGCGCGGGACGGTGACGTGGAGCGCTGGACACTGCCGCCGGGAACGTTTTCCTATCCGCTCGGCGCGAATGGTTTTGTTTATCGCCGCACCGATTTGCAATCCGTGCAGGCGAACGAAAAATTTCAGGACACGCACATCGCGATGTTCCTGATGAAAAATGGGAAACGCGAGTGGCTGCGGATTCGCGGGCGCGGCGTGCATCACTATTACGTGCAAACGCTGCGCGGCTTTGTGCATAAACGTCGCCGGGCCACCGTGCATTTTCTGCGGGTGCAGGAGGAAATGCCGGTGAACTGGATGAAAGAAAAACCGCTCGTGCCTTTGTGGTTGGCAGCGGCTTATTGCGTCACGTTTGTCGGGCCGATTTTCCACACGCTGCGTGGAATTTTTCGCGACGGCGATGCGCGTTGGCTCTGGCATTTGCCCGCGAGCCTGGGCAGTTTCTTGGGCAACGGCTGGGGCGTCTGGACTTATTGGACGCGGCGCGGCGACAAAAAATTGATCGCCAATCTAAAACCGGAACAGACCCTGAAAAAAAATGGCTAGTCAGATCGAAACTTTTGGCAAGACGGACAGTCAACCGCTCGTCAGCATCATCGTGCTGAATTACAACGGCGCGGGCTGGCTGCCGAAATGTTTTGGAACCATCCAAAATCAAACGATCGTCCGGCAGATCGAAACGATCATGGTGGATAACAGTTCCACCGACGAATCCGTGGCCGTGGCGCGTGACCTGTTGAAAAATTTTCCGCTCGCCCGCATCGTGCGCAATGATTCCAACCTTGGTTTTTGCGAGGGCAACAACTCCGGCGCGCGCGCCGCGACCGGGCGCTATCTGTTTTTTCTCAACAACGACACCTGGATGGAACCGGAGTGCATGGAGCAGTTAATCAAGGGCACGGAAAAACTCGGCGCGGTCGCCGCCACGCCCTATGTCTTGAACTATCCGGACAGCTCGTTTCAAGATTTCGGATTTTACGGCTTCGATATTTTCGGTCTGCCCAGCCCGTCCAAACCGGAAACCAGCTCGCGCAATATTTTTATTCCCGGCGGCTGTTCGTATCTCATCCGCACCGACGTTTTCAATTTAGTTGGCAGGTTCGACGGCGATTTTTTCATTTACTCGGACGATGCCGATCTCGCGTGGCGCTTGACGATTGCCGGCCACCACGCGGCGGGAATCTTTGAATCCAAACTGCATCATCGCGGCGCGGCGGGCGTAAATCCGGCCGGCGGCATCGAGACGTTGGAATTTCGGACAACGGATAAAAAACGTTTCCTGACCAATCGAAATGCGCTGCTGACAATCCTCAAGAATGGCCAACACATCTTGTTGCTGACGGTGATTCCGCAGGTTTGCCTGCTGTTTTTAGAAACGCTGGTGGGCTGCGTCATTCTGCGGCGCCGCTCCTTTTTTGCCGCGAGCTTTCTGAATCCGATCGCCGATTGCTGGCGGATGCGTGCCAAGATTGGCGAGCATCGCCGCGCGGCGGCAAAATTCCGCAAACGCTCGGACTTTGCGATGCTGCAATTTTTCCGCTGGAAACTGAACCGCTGGTTTGAGATCAAGCGGCTCTTCCGCTTCGGCCTGCCGCGCGTGGACGCAAAATAATTTTGCCAAACGCACTCAGCGTTTCACGGGCTTCGTGCCGGCCTGAAATTCCCTGGCCCAGTCAATGCCCGGCGCCAGCAGTTTGCCGTCCATGTGCGTGGCGATGGAGGGATTCGGCGTCCAGACTGTAAATCGGCGGCCAAACAGAATCTGCCGCCAGCAATAATACCAGGAGAGAAAAATACTGGCCGTCCAATATTTATGCGCCGGCAACCAGGTGAAAAATTTCCAGAGATTGAAAACGCGTTTTTTGGTGAGCGCCATCCACATGGCGAGGTCGGGGCTGGGCCGGCCGGGAAAGGCGCGAAATAATTTATCGAACAACGGACGGCACTCGATCATGGCGGTGCGTTTGGCAATGAAGCAGTGCGTGGTGCTGACGGACGAACGCCACTTTTTCCCGCCGTGCGACCGGGTTTCGTCAATGCATTGATGCAAATCCGTGAAGTGGATATCCGGACTGTCGTAGGCGGTGGCAAAATCGGCGTCGGGATTTTGTTTGAGAAAATCCACGGCCAGCGCGAACTGGTTGGGCAGGTAAAAATAATCGTCTTCGGCGAGATACACGATTTCCGCATCGGTTTGTTCGCTCAAAATGCGCTGCTGTTCGTGCAAGGTTTCGCCGCCGCTGATGCCGGCGTAACGCACAATCACCAAGTCTTCGGCCGGCCAGAGTTGCGTGAACAGCGCTTCGTATTCCGGCGGGCAATGGTTGAGCAGCGCCCACACTTTGACGCGCAGATTGCCGAGCGAGGCCTTGAACGATTTCAAACAAAGTTCCACCAGCTTGAATTTGTTGTCGGCAAAAACCGGCGGCGGATTGGCCGAAACTTTCGGGTAAACCCGGTAGGCGACCGCCAAATCATATTGGAACTGGCTCATAGGGATGCGTTTTGTCGGCGGGAGAATTATCCGGCAAGGACACGGCGTCAAGCGGTGTTATTGGGACCGCGAAAAACGGCGGGGCCATAGTCTGAAATGTCCCGCGAAGAACGCGAGGTCAGCGAAGGAAAAAAACGGTCTGTGCTGACTTCGTCCCCGGCGCGGCCTTCGCGCGAAATTCGTTTTGCTTTCAAAACACAAAGCCACCCCAAAAAAACGGTGCGGGCATTAAAGGCTGGAAAAATTTCCAGCCCGCTGGCACGCTGCGGCGTGAAAAATCCTCCGGCCGTTCGCACAACGCGGATGGCCGTGGAATTGCGAAAACAAACATCTGATGAAAACGGTCATTCTGGCAGGCGGCCTCGGCACGCGCTTGAGCGAAGAAACGGCGGTGAAACCAAAGCCGCTGATCGAGATCGGCGGACGTCCGCTGCTCTGGCACATCATGAAAACCTATTCGCATTTTGGTTTTCACGATTTCGTCGTGTGCCTTGGCTACAAGGGCTATGCGATCAAGGAATTTTTCGCCAATTATTTTCTGCACACGTCCGATGTCACCTTCGACCTGGCGAACAACAAGATGGAAGTGCACCACAATTATTCCGAGCCGTGGAAAGTCACGCTGGTGGACACCGGCGAGGACACCTTGACCGGCGGGCGCATCAAGCGCATCCGCAATTACGTCAACGACGAGGATTTTTTCCTGACCTACGGCGACGGCGTGGGCGACGTGAACATCACTAAATTGCTGGAATTTCATAAGCAACAGAAAACGCTCGCCACCCTGACGGCCATGCAGCCGCCCGGTCGTTTCGGCGCGTTGCAAATCGTCAACTCGCGCGTGACCACGTTTCAGGAAAAACCCGTCGGCGACGGCTCGTGGGTCAACGGCGGATTTTTTGTCTGCTCGCCGAAAGTATTTGATTACATCGACGGCGACAAAACGATTTGGGAGCGGGAACCGCTCGAAAGGCTTGCGCGCGAAGGTCAGCTCTCCACTTATCTCCATCACGGTTTCTGGCAGCCGGTGGACACCTTGCGCGACAAAAATGCGCTGGAGTCGCTGTGGGAAAAAGGCTCTGCGCCGTGGAAAGTGTGGACGAAAAAATGAATCCGCGATTTTGGAACGGTAAAAAAGTTTTCCTGACCGGCCACACCGGTTTCAAAGGCAGCTGGCTGTCGCTCTGGCTGGATTTGCACGGCGCCAAAGTTCGCGGCTACGCGCTGAAACCGCCCACGCAGCCCAGTTTGTTTGGCGAAGCCAAACTCGGTTCGCGCGTGGACAGCGTGATCGGCGACATCGCCGACCTGAATCGCCTGCGCCGCGCCGTCGAAAGTTTTCAGCCCGACATCATTTTGCACATGGCGGCGCAACCGCTCGTTCGACTTTCCTACGAGCAGCCCGTCGAAACCTATCGCACCAACGTGCTGGGCACGGTTCACATTTTGGAAGCGGCGCGCGCCGCGAAAAGCGCCCGAGTGCTCATCAATGTGACCACGGACAAGGTCTATGAAAATCGCGAATGGCAGCGCGGCTATCGCGAAGAGGACCGGCTTGGTGGCTTCGACCCTTACAGCAACAGCAAAGCGTGCTCGGAGCTGGTCACGGATTCGTATCGCAAATCTTTCTTCGGCCATGGAAGCCATTTATCCGTTGCAACGGCGCGTTCAGGCAACGTCATCGGCGGCGGTGATTGGGCGAAGGATCGGCTGATTCCCGATCTGGTTCGCGCGTTTTCCGCCAAGCAAGAAGCGGTGATTCGTTATCCCCAAGCCGTGCGTCCGTGGCAACACGTGCTGGAACCGTTGCATGGTTACCTAGCGCTGGCGGAGGCGATGTGGTCCGGCAAAGGCAAATTCAACGGCGCTTGGAATTTCGGTCCGCCGCCGCAATTGTCCAAACCCGTCTCGTGGGTCGCGGATCGCATGACCAAAATCTGGCCGGACCATGCGCATTGGATAATCGCCGGCGGCAAACATTTTCACGAAGCGCAAAATCTGACGCTGAATTCGCGCAAGTCCATTGATCAGCTGGGCTGGCATTCCTTGCTCTCGATTCAGCAGACGATTGACTGGATTTGCGAGTGGTATATCGCCCGGCTCGCCGGCCAGCCCGTGGCCGCGATCACCGAAAAACAAATTCGCCAGTATGAGGCGCTGTTGAAAGCCAAGCGCGCCTGAAAAGCGGATTCGCCCGGCTGGTTTGGACTGCGGTGGCATGCCACCGCTTTTGCCCGGCGAGACCTGGCTCGCCCCCCCCCCAAAGCGCCGTCATGCCTGCGCACTCCGAAGCGCGGTCGCCGCCTTTATTTATTGACCAGCTCACCGCCCGTGTGTTCTGCTGTTCACCCGTTTGCCAACCAAAAATTAATATTTAAAATTTATGCCGTTGAAAACCTGGACGCACTGCCGGATTTGCGGAAATCCTCATCTCAAGCCGATTGTTGATTTGGGCAACCAGCCGTTGAGCTGCGTTTTTCCCAAGCCGGCGGACAAAAATCCGAGCGACGCGCCGCTGACGCTGGTGCGCTGCGACATGCAGGCCAAGCCGGGCGCGTGCGGTCTGGTGCAATTGCTGCATACCGCCGAGTTGAGCGAGATGTATGGCACGACTTACGGCTATTATTCCTCCATCAGTCCGACGATGGTGAGACATCTGGAAACGAAAGTTCACGCGCTCGTAGATTTTGTGAAACCGAAACCGGGCGACGTGGTTTTGGACATCGGCTGTAATGACGGCACGTTGCTGAATGCCTACGGCGCGAAGGCCGGCTTGACGCGCATCGGCATGGATCCTTCGGCGAAAAAATTTACGGCAAATTATCAGCCGGACATCCGCGTGGTTTATGATTTCTTCAACGAGAAGGGCACCCGCTCGCTCATCGGCGACAAGTCCGTCAAGATCGTGACGTCCATCGCGATGTTTTACGACTTGGATCATCCGCTGGACTTCATGCGCGACATCCGCTCGCTGCTCACGCAGGACGGCGTCTGGGCGGTGGAGCTTTCTTATCTGCCGCTGCTGCTCAAGCAATTGACCTACGATCAAATCTGCCACGAACACGTCACCTACATCGGCCTGCGCCAGATGGATTGGATGATGCAGCAGGCGGGTTTCAAAATCCTCGATGTGACGTTCAATGATTTGAACGGCGGCAGCTTTTACATCATCGCCGGCCGCGCGGATGGCCCGTATCAACCGCAAACTGCGAAAATTCAGAAGCTGCTCGACGAAGAAGCGCCGCTCGATACCGACGAACCGTTCATCCGCATGCGCAACCGCATTTTGAATCAGCGCGATGATGTGCGGGAATTTTTCAACACCATGAAGGCGGCGGGCAAGAAGGTCTATGGCTACGGCGCTTCGACCAAGGGCAACATCGTCTTGAATTATTGCGGCATTGGCGCGGATGACATCGTGGCCATCGGCGATCGCAACCCGGAAAAAGACGGGCTCGTCACGCCCGGTTCGCGCATCCCGATCATCTCGCACGAGAAGCTGCGGAAGATTAATCCGGAATATCTGTTCGTGCTGATCTGGCATTTCCGCACCGAAGTCATCCGCGACGAAATTGATTTCATCAAGCGCGGCGGCAAGCTGGTGTTTGATCTCCCGCGCATCCACGTCGTGGACGCCTCGAACTACGAACGCTACCTGGAACGTTCGTTTGAAGACCTGGCTTACTCCTTGTGACCCTTGAACCGCCCGCCTCGACCAGAATGTCTTGATTGGGCGAACCGCAAGGTCCTCGTCACGGGTGCGAATGGGTTCATCGGACCCTGGCTCACCCGCGCTCTGACTGCGCGCGGAGCCAAGGTTGTTGCACTGACCCGTGGTCAAAAGGTGGAATGCGGAATGCGGAATACGGAAATAAGTCAGCGCCTCCTCACGTCGGCTGCTACGATTGTCAAAGGCGACATCACGGATCTTACATTGCTGTCAAAGCTGCTGCGCGATCAGCAAATTGATCTCGTCTATCATCTGGCCGCGATCAACACCAACACCGGCTCCAGCATTTCGCCTTACGACATCTTCGAGACGAACACGCGTGGCACTTACACGGTTCTTGAAGCCTGCCGTCGTAGCGATCGACCGGTTCACGCCGTCATTTCCTCCAGCAAAGAAGTGGAAGATTGTTTCCGGCCCGGCAATGGACGCAAACACCATTCCTACATGGCTTCAAAAGCCTCGGCGGAGTTGATTGCCAAAACCTATTTCGACACAGCAGGAGTCGCCGCCGCCGTGGTGCGACTCGACAACATTTACGGCGGCGGCGATTTCAATTGGAACCGGCTCGTGCCGGGAATGCTGCGCGTCATCTTGCGCGGCGAAACGCCGGTGATCCGCAGCAATGGCTTGTTGCAGCGCGATTACGTTTATGTGGAAGATGCGGTCGCCGCGTTTCTCGCCGTCGGCGAGCGGTTGAACCAGCCCGAAGTGGCGGGACAACTTTTCCGGGTGACCACCGGCATCGGCACCAGCGTTTTGGAAATGGTGAAGCTGATGGCGCTCACGGCGGGCCGGCCCGACTTGCAGCCGCAGATCTTGAATGAGAAGACCGAGGCGCGGGTGGATGTTTTTTACACGCCGGATTTGGAACGCAAAGTCCTCGGTTGGTCCAGCCAGACTTCGCTGGCTGAGGGACTGAAGCGCGCCTGCCAGTGGTATCAGGAGCATCTCGGTAGGAACAATTCATTTCAACCACGGATGGGCACAGATGGACACGAAAATTTGAAGCAAAGTGGGAAGAAGGATTTAACCGCCAAGACGCCAAGGTAGCCAAGGATAGTGAAATGTGGATTTTAACCACGAAACACGAAAAACGGGTGACGCTTGAATGTGGCGTGCCACCGCAGTCCAAAATAGGGCATTGCCGAAAAAGGGACTTTGGCATTCCAGTTTTCCTCTACGCCACCCTTTTGAATTATTTCGTGTGGTTGGCGTGGTTCACGGTCTTTTTAATGGCTGCTTGTAACAACAAAATACACGAAAATTTTAACGCAAAGCGAAAGCGTCACGGACTTGCGTCTCACTCAACCGGTGAAGGCCGGGGAATACGTTTTCACCTGGGTTTATCGGTGTCCATCCTGATTGATTAATTCCAACGGCGGGGATTTGGAAAAAAGCATCAGAAATATATTGACATAACCGTTCCTTGTCTGTTTTATCGGCATTGTCAATTAAGATTAACTGGTTCGCCGGCTTTTCATCGTTTTGATGAATGCGGCGGGCGGCGGGCAGAATCAACACGGGTGGGGACAAGCTTATGAGAACACTTCAATGGTTGGGCTGGGCACGGGCATCCCGGCGGACTTCCTTCCCAATTTTACTACTCGCCGTGGCCGGTCTCACCCTGTTCCGTTTGCCCGCGCCGGCGGCGGGCTCCCAGCAGTTGCGGGGGCATGTGCCGGCCGCGGTGGCGCGGCTGCAATCGGCGGCGCTGCTGCCGCGCGGAACCAATCTGCAACTGGCCATCGGCCTGCCGCTGCGCAACGCGGCGGCCTTGACGAATCTGCTGCACCAGATCTACGACCCGGCCAGCCCCAATTATCATCATTATCTGACGCCGGCGCAGTTTGCCGCCCAATTCGGCCCGACGGAAAAGGATTATCAGGCGGTGATTGCCTTCGCCCAGGCGCACGGCTTGAAAGTAACCGCCACGCATCCCAACCGCGTGCTGCTGGATGTGAACGGCCCGGTGACGGCGGTGGAAAACGCTTTCCATTTGACGCTGCGGGTTTATCCGCATCCGACCGAAAAACGGACGTTTTACGCGCCGGACACGGAACCATCGCTGGATTTGACGGTGCCGGTTTTGCACGTCAGCGGCTTGGACAACTTTGCGCTGCCACAGCCGCGTTTGCAGGCGACGCGGATCACTGCCGCAAAGAAAAGTGCGCTGCCCAATGCCGGTTCCGGCCCGAGCGGCAATTTCATGGGCGGCGATTTCCGGACGGCTTATGTGCCGGACACAACCTTGACCGGAACCGGCCAGACGGTCGGGCTGCTACAGTTTGACGGCTACACGGCCGCCGACATTGCCTACTACGAAACCAAAGCCGGACTGCCGAATGTCCCGTTGCAAAATGTATTGATCGACGGTGCCAGCGGCGGACCCAGCGGCAGCGGCGGCGAAGTGGAAGTGTCGCTGGATATTGAGATGGCCATTTCCATGGCGCCGGGCTTGTCCAAGGTAATCGTTTATATGGCGCACAATCCGAGTCCGTGGGTGGACTTATTAAACCGGATGGCGACGGACAATCTGGCGAAGCAATTGAGTTGTTCGTGGTATCAGCACAGCGCCGTGGCCAATCCGGCGACCGACCAGATATTCCAGCAGATGGCGGCGCAGGGCCAGTCGTTCTTCAACGCCTCGGGCGACTACGATGCCTATACCGGTTTGATTGATTTTCCCGGCGACACGCCTTACCTCACGCAAGTCGGCGGCACCCAACTGACCACGACCGGACCGGGCGGCGCATGGGTTTCGGAAACGGTCTGGAACCGGAACAACGGCATTGGCAGCGGCGGCGGCATCAGCACGCAATATCCGATCCCGAGCTGGCAGACGAATGTCAGCATGGCGGGCAATCAAGGCTCAACGACCCTGCGCAACACGCCGGACGTGGCGTTGACGGCGGAGAGTGTCTATGTGCGGGCCGACGGCGCGGACTACAACGTCGGCGGCACGAGCTGCGCGGCGCCGCTGTGGGCGGGCTTTGCGGCGCTGGTCAACCAGCAGGCGCTGGCCAGCGGCCACGCGCCGGTCGGGTTTGTCACGCCGGCGATTTACGCGCTGGGCGGCAGCGCGAATTACACCGCCAGTTTTCACGACATCACCACCGGCAACAATGAAAGCCCGAGCAGTCCGACTAAATTTTCCGCCGTGGCCGGATATGACCTGTGCACCGGCTGGGGCACGCCCGCCGGCCAAAGCCTGATCAATGCTTTGGCGAATCCCGAAGCTTTATTGATCACGCCGGCCACGGGCTTTGCCGCCATCGGTGGCGTTGGCGGTCCGTTCAGCGTGACTTCGCAGACTTTTACCCTGACCAATGCGAGCACCAATTCATTGAGTTGGACGCTGGCCAACACGTCGCTCTGGCTGAATGTCTCAAGCAGCGGCGGCACCTTGGCGACCAATGGCCCGGCCGCCATGGTGGCCATCAGTTTGAATACGGCCGCGAGCAATCTCGTGGTGGGCGCTTACAGCGGAACGGTGTGGTTCACCAACCAGAACGACCAGGTCGGCCAAAGCCGGACATTCACGCTGAACGTGATCAGTCCGCCGGTGATCACCAGCCAGCCGGCGAATCAGGCGGTGTTGGACGGGGCGAATGCAATCTTCACAGTGAGCGCCACCGGCGGCCAGCCCTTGACTTACCAGTGGCAGGACAACGGCACAAATCTGACGGATGGCAATGGCATCACCGGTTCCACGACCACCAATCTGACGGTCAACAATGCGTCCTCAAATAATGTCGGCACCTACACCGTCACGGTGACCAACTTCGCCGGCAGCGTAACCAGCAGCAACGCGCTGCTGACCCTCACACCTTCAGCGCCGGTCATTGTATCGCAACCAACCAATCAGAGCATTGTTGTAAGTCGAAGCTTGCAGTTAGTCGTGGCGGCTTTGGGCAGCAAACCATTTTCCTACCAATGGAGCTTCAACACGACCAACATAATCGGGGCGACAAATGCGATGCTGACGTTGACGAATGTGCAGTTCAGCCAAGCCGGCAATTACTCTGTTCTGGTAACCAATATTTATGGGATCACAAACAGTGCTGTAGCGGTGGTGACGGTGCTAGCCGCGCCGCCCTGTGATCCCGCACCGTCTGGACTGGTGAGTTGGTGGCCGGGGGAAGGGAATGCCAATGATATTGCAGGCACCAACAACGGTGTATTGCAGGGAAACGTCAGCTTTGCGCCAGGCGAGGTGTGGCAGGCCTTTTCATTCACCACAACAAATGACGCCATTTGGATTCCGGGCAACGCCAATATTAATGTCGGGGCAGGTAATGGTCTGACGGTTGAAATGTGGATAGCTCCTGCGGATCTGCAAATTCACCCACTAGCCGAGTGGAATAATGCCGGCAAAGGTTGGGGCGTTCATTTTTATACGTCCGTTGGTAATGCTGGTTCACTCTATGCCAATATTGTAGATACTGGTGGGGGGTGGCACATCTTTCAATCGGCGGCCGGAATTATTACTACCAACGTGTTTCAGCATGTGGCGTTGACCTATGACAAGGCATCAGGTGTAGCAACACTCTACCGGAATGGAGTGGTGGTGGCACAACAAAGCATAGGTAGTTTCACGCCACTGACGACATACGACTTGTATTTGGGCAGACGACCCGGACCGGATGCTCTCTTGTCATACGCCGGGCTGTTGGATGAGGCCAGCATTTATAGCCGCGCGCTTTCCTCCAATGAAATTGCCGCTGTGTATAACTCTGGCGGCGGTGGCAAATGCGCACCTTCTAATATACCCGTCATTATTTTACAGCCAACGAACCAGACGGCAACCGTGGGTGGCGGGGCAGCGTTTGGAATTACGGTTGCCGGCACGCCGCCGTTGAGTTATCAGTGGTTTTTCAACGGGACTAACATCGTCGGAGCTACCAACACGCAGTTGACGCTCGCCAACGTGCAGGTTACAAACGCCGGAAATTACGCGGTGCTGGTGACCAATCTTTTCGGCACGGTGACCAGTTCAAATGCCGTGCTGACAGTCTTGACGCAACCGCCAACGATCACATTGCAGCCGACCAATCAGACAACAGTTTTAGGTGGCGCAGCGAGTTTTACTGCCATGGCCTCAGGTTCACTCCCATTGAGCTACCAATGGAGTTTTAATACAACAAACCTCATTGGAGCTACGAATGCGGTGCTGACGCTGACCAACGTGCAGCTTAACCAGTCCGGCAACTATGTGGTAGCGGTGACGAATTCGTTTGGCACTACAAACAGCGCGGTGGCGGTATTGACGGTTAGTTCTCTGCAACCTTGCGATCCTGCGCCATCTGGTCTAATCAGCTGGTGGTCGGCGGAAGGAAATGCCAATGATATTGTAGGCACCAACAATGGCGCACTCCAAGGTGGTATTAATTTTGGGGCGGGCGAGGTCGGCCAAGCGTTCCTGTTTGACAGCTCAACTGCTTCGGTAAAGGTTCCGGCTGGTGCAAGTCTAAATGTTGGAGCAGTCAATGGATTTACACTTGAGGCATGGATTAACCCATCAAACATCTCCCAGTCCGCCCCAATTTTTGAGTGGAACAATAACGGCTTGAGTTACGGAGTCCACTTCTGGGTTTTTAGTTCCGGGGAACTGTATGCCAATGTCGTGGACAACGGTGGGAATGGCCACTACTTTCAAACGGGTGCCAATGTTCTTGCTGCAGGCGTGTTCCAGCATGTGGCCTTGACCTATGACAAAGCCTTGGGCGTGGCGACACTCTATCAAAACGGAACAGTGGTGGCGCAGCAGAACCTCGGTAGTTTCACGCCCTTGACGACTTATGACTTATATTTGGGTAGGCGGCTAGGGCCGGATACCGTTGTTTCCTTTGCTGGATTGCTGGATGAGCCCAGCCTTTATGCCCGTGCGCTTTCGTCCAATGAAATTGCCGCCGTCTATAACGCTGGCAGCGCTGGCAAATGCACCCCTTCTCTATTACCTGTCATTACTGTGCAGCCCACGAACCAAGTGATGACCGTGGGCGGCAGTGTGGCGTTTGGAATTGCAGTTGTCGGCGCGCCGCCATTGAGCTATCAGTGGAGTTTCAACGGGACAAACATTGTCGGGGCAACTAACACACAGTTGATCCTTAGCAATGTGCAAGTCACAAATGCCGGCATCTATACAATGGTGGTGACCAATTACTTTGGTTCGGCAACCAGTTCCAATGCCCTGCTGACAATATTGACCCAGCCGCCCACAATCACGCTACAACCAACCAATCAGACGACAATTCCTGGCAGCAGTGTGACATTTAGCGGAGCGGCATCAGGGTCGTTACCATTAAGATATCAATGGACCTTGAACGCGACGAATCTAGCTGGAGCGACAAATACGGCATTGACCCTTACCAATGTTCAAATGAGCCAGGTTGGTAATTATGCAGTGGTGGTGACTAACATCTATGGCGCAGCAACGAGTTCCATTGCTGTTTTATCCGTGTCATTATGCGATCCTCCGCCTTCTGGTTTGGTCAGCTGGTGGCCGGCGGAAGGTAATGCCAATGATGTTGTCGGAGCCAATAACGGCATACTTCAGGGCGGAATAGCCTATGGATCGGGGAAGGTCGGTCAAGGCTTCCTGTTCAATACCACGAATTCATCAGTAAAAGTTCCGGCCAGCGCCAGTCTGAATGTTGGAGCGAGCAACGGTTTCACCCTAGAAGCCTGGATTAGCCCCACAAACATTACCCAATCCGCTCCAATCTTCGAATGGAACAATAGCGGCATTAGTTATGGTGTTCACTTCTGGGTTTTCAGTTCGGGCGAACTGTATGTTAATGTCTTAGACAGCGCTGGAACCGCGCATAATTTTCAATCTGCGGCTGGGGTCATCACGGCCAAAGTATTTCAGCATGTTGCTTTGACCTATGACAAAATTTCGGGCGTAGCGACGGTTTATCGAAATGGCGTGGTGGTGGCACAAAGAACTTTGGGTAGTTTTACCCCCAAGACAACATACGACTTGTATTTGGGCAGACGACTTGGACCCGATGCAGTCTTGTCTTATGCTGGGCTGTTGGATGAGGCCAGCATTTATAGCCGCGCACTTTCTTCTAATGAAGTTGCAGCCATCTATAACACCGGAACCAACGGAAAATGTCCGCCGTCGAATGTGCCCATTATCTCTTTGCAACCCACGAATCAAGCGGTGACCGTGGGTGGCAGTGTGGCGTTTACCGTTTCAGCCATTGGCACACCACCATTAAGCTACCAATGGAATTTCAACGGAAGTAACTTGGTCGGAGCAACCAATACCCAGTTGACGCTTACCAACGTGCAACTGACAAATGGTGGACGCTATGCAGTCGTGGTAACCAATCTATTCGGTTCGGCAACCAGTTCCAACGCCCTACTAACACTGTTGACACCCCCAGCGATCACCAACCAGCCCGTGAGCCAGCGGGTGACGGTGGGTTGCAACGTGGCCTTCGCTGTCGGTGCCGGCGGCACAGCGCCGCTGAGCTACCAGTGGTGGAAAGCCGTCGCCACCCTGGCCGGCCAAACCAATGCCAGCCTCACCTTGACGAATGTGCAGACGGCCGACTTCACCAACTATTTCGTGGTGGTCACGAATGCCTTCGGCACGGTCACCAGCTCCAACGCGGTGCTGGCCTTGGATCATCCGCCGGTGACGGGGCAGGACATCCTCCAGCGGTTCGCCAACGGCGACACCAAAGTGCTGGTGTCCAAATTGCTGGCCAATGACACCGACGCCGACAGCGATGCGTTGACTTTCCTGGGCGTGAGCACCAACAGCGCGGCGGGCGGCACGGTGATCTGGAGCGGCAACTGGGTCTATTACCAGCCGCCGGCCGGCTACACCAATTCCGACGCGTTCACCTACACCA
The DNA here is from genome assembly GCA_903884535.1 of uncultured Verrucomicrobia subdivision 3 bacterium. Lineage (GTDB taxonomy): Bacteria > Verrucomicrobiota > Verrucomicrobiia > Limisphaerales > UBA11358 > UBA11358. The sequence continues at coordinate 2,260 of CAISEZ010000050.1, read as the reverse complement.
TCACCGACGGTTACTGCGGGGGCACCGCCACCGGCAACGTGCTGGTGCAGGTGATGACGCCCAACGGCCCGTCGCACAACTTCACCATCGCCGTCCAGCCCGACGGCTCGGTGCATCTGGCCTTCGCCGGCATACCCGGCTGGACCTACCGCATCCAGTATGCGGACACGGTGCCGCCGGTGAACTGGACCGACCTGTCCACCAACACCGCCGATGCGCTGGGCGCCTATCAATTCACGGACGTGGTGCCGACCAATGCGCCCTCGCGTTTTTACCGCTCGGTGTCACCCTAAAAATTACCAACCATGAATACTCCCAAACTGCTGGCTGCGTTGGTCGTGGTGACCGCGTTGGTCGGCCCAATGGCCTGCGCGGATAGTTTCGCCTTCACCAACAACCAGGCCATCCCCGACGGCCAGCCGGCCGGGGTGAGCGATGTGGAAACGATTACCTCCGGCATTTCACAGATCGGCGCGGTGCAGGTCAGCCTGAATATCAGCGGCGACTTCAACGGCGACCTTTACTGCTATCTGCAACACAGCAACGCCCTGTCCGTGCTGTTGAACCGGCCCGGCCGCACGGCCGGCAATACCTTTGGCTACGCGGACAGCGGGTTCAACCTCACGCTGATGGATTTGAGCACCAACGGGAACATCCACACTTATCAAGGCATGGTGACGCCGGCAGCGGGCCAGCCGTTGACGGGCGTGTGGTCGCCGGACGGGCGGACGACCAGCCCGGCCAGCGTGCTGGACACGGATCCCAGCCTGGCCGGATTGAGCCTGTTCAACAACATGAATGCCAGCGGCAACTGGACCCTGTTCATCGCGGACTTGTCCCCGGGCGGCACCAGCGTGTTGACCAGTTGGCAGTTGAACTTCCTGCCCGTGCCGGAACCTTCGGTTGAGGCGATGGGAGTTTTAGGCTTTGGCGTATTCGCCCTCGTTCGCAATAGGGAAAAGAAATTCCCTTGACGTTTATGGGGGGCAAATCATTTCACCGGTCGCGCCTGTAGGGCAGGCTGGAAAGCCTGCGCTACAACCAAGACCGGCGTTCCACTTCGGAGCTCGGGTTAAATGAGTGGCTGGCTCATTTCCAGTTGTCCCTTTCGGGACGAATAAATTGCGACTCATGTTCCGCTCTGCCATCGGCCAAGGCAGCGCCAGGTTCACGGCACATATTGCAGGCGGAAGTATCCGAGGCCATTGGTGATGAACAGGTATTGGGAATTGGTCGTCGCCGTCGAGGTGAACAATCCCCCGCTCCAATTGCCCCAGGTTGAGTTAAGATTGGGCGCGAATTGGACCTGGTAATTATCATAAGGCGCCAGACTGGCGGCATCCACCCGCATGACCGGCAACACCGTCGGTGCCACCGCCGCCGCCGGTGGCTGGCCAATGATAATGGTAGGCGTGTTGGTGTAGCCACTGCCCGGGTTGGTGATGCTGATATTCGTGACCACCCCGCCAGAAATTTGGGAGATTGCCGCCGCATTGCTGCCCGCCCCGCCACTGAAGCTGACCGGCGGACTGGTGACGTAACCGGAGCCGCCGCTGGTGACGGTGGCGTGGACGACATAGCCATACGAAACCACCGGAGAGGCGAACGCCTGGGCGGGCACCGGACTTAGCGCCAACCGGTAATTGCCGGGGCCCGCCACGCCGGCGACCATCTGGGTATAGACATTGTTGGTGGCGGTGAAGCTGACCGGCTGATTGGTCCAATACCAAGAAGCCAACCGCTGTAATTGATAGCTCCCGCTGACCGAGAGATTGGAAAAGGTAAGAAAAGACATGGGCGCGATGGCCAGCACCGGATTGAAAATATAGGGCGGGTCAATGACCACTTGCGGGGCGTTGGTGTAGCCCGAACCATTACTGGTGATGGTGAAGCCCGTGACCACGCCGTTGCTGACCACCGCCACCGCCCCGGCTCCGCTGCCACCGCCGCCGATCAAGTGAACCGCGGGCGTGTTAGTGTAGCCCCAGCCGCCGTCAACAATGTTCACGTTGACGACGAAGCCGAAGGAGATCACCGCCGTGCCGTTGGCGGTGCGCGGACCGGGCGGCCCCACCTCGCTGGCATACAATTGGGCCACCTCATTCGCGGCCAAAGCCCGGTTGAAAATGCGGAAGTCATCAATTTTTCCATTCATTCCAATTCCGACGTCGCCACCCCAATTGCCAATGGATGCTACGGTTGAAGTGTCATCGGGTATGCTGAAATTCCCTGAAGCCGAACCGGAAGGAGTGCCATCAAT
>CAISEZ010000049.1 GCA_903884535.1 uncultured Verrucomicrobia subdivision 3 bacterium | reverse complement strand
CCGGGCTTTGGCTGATCCTGTGGGACAGCCACCGCGCCACAACCTCGCATTCTTAAACCGCCTTTTCATTTTCGCATTCGCTTTTCAGGTGATTTCGCGCAAAATTGCGCCGGATTCAATCGCTATTGGTTGGCAGTGAATCAAAATTATTTCAGAACACTGTTAATCGCCAATATGGTTGGTGTTTTAATGCTGACTTTTGTGCCGGCTCCTGGACGGCTTTCAACGACCAACCGGGCTTGCTGCTGATTCGCCCGCTCCTGCATTCCCAGAAGACCGAAGTGCCCGCGCGGCGGCGCGCTGGATGCTTCAAAACCACACCCGTCATCTTGAACCGTCAGGGTCACGAAATCCGGCGCGTAGTCCAAGGTGATCTCAATCTTGCTGGGTGCCGCATGATGAATGGCGTTGGTGACGGCTTCCTGCGCCACCCGGAACAGATCGCTTTCGAGCCGCGCATCGAGTCGGGCGACTGAACCCTGCTCGCTGAGGGTCAGCTTGATATTCGCCTCGCTCGCGGCTGGGGTTAGCAATTCTTGGATCGCCCGGGGCAATCCGCCTTGTTCCAGTGCGACGCTGCGCAAATCCCGAATGGAAGTGCGCGCTTCCTCACGACAATGCCTGATCATTTCTTGGGCAAGCGTGAGCGCCGAATCGGCTTGCGTGGGATCCTGACTCAATCTGCGGCGGGCATTACTGATTTGGATGGCGACACCGCCCATCTCTTGCTCAATGCTATCATGCAACTCCCGGGCGATTCGTTGTCGCTCCTGCAAGGTGGCTTCACGTTGGATTTGGCCGCCGATGATTTTAGTCTGGGCGATCACCTGCCGGCGCAAGCTCCAAATCCAGCCCATGCCCAGAATTCCCAAGCCAGCCGCAACCACCAGCACGGTCAATGATCGTTTTGGCGTCCACCAGGAAGGACGGCTTACGATCATTAAATCGCGTGGACTGATGAGATGAAGGCGAAAACCATCCACCCTTGTCGGGAGGGCTACAGCGTGCGAAGTGGTGAGTTCACAAGTGCCGACAATATTGATGGCGCATCCGGGCAGGAGAGTGACAGGCAATGAAAAAGGTTTCGGCAGTATCGCCTCAAAAAAATGATTCTGCACCTGACAATGCATCACCATTCCCTCCGGGGTTTCCTGAGCGCCCAGATACACGGCATTGGCCACTTTAACCAGTTCCGCCTGCAAGTTGGGCAGATTGGTCATCGCCGTCACCATGTCAACGGGTTCTGGCGGCACTCCGGAACGCAACGTAATCACTTCGCGGGCACGCACCACAGGACGGAACGGGGCAATCGTGGCATAGCCTATCACTTCCACATAATCACCCAACTGGTTGGTCTTGCCGCCAGCCAACAGCACTCGCAGACTGCCACCTTCGCCGCGCAAGCACAGTTCGTTCTTGGCGACATAGGTGACGGTGCCACCCACGCGCACCATGCTCGCAGAAGCGGTGTCGGAACGCAACAAGTCGGCCACAGCCAAAGCTATTGGAGCGTTTGTCCCCTGATGTTCATCCATGGCGTGGATGAATTTCAGCGACGGCACATAAAAAAAACGGCCGGTCGTCTGTCGTTGTTGGTTGAACACCGTGGCTGCTACTCCTTCAAAAGTGACTTGCCGCATCATGAGTGCCTGCACGTCGCGGACATTAGCTTCACTCGCTTGCAAAACCACCTTGAACGTCCAGCCGTAAAGTTCAAGCGTCATTACCAATTGGTCTATGGGGTCCATTTCGGCACTGATGATGTCCCCGGTCACTTTGACCCATTGACAATCCAAATCAGGCGAAAAAAGATTCTCCGGTGTCACCGGCGTAGCCTGGGGCAGCTCCACGCTGCCTTCGTTGGTCAACGACAGGCAAAGCAACCTTGGAAAGTATTCTCCCGGATCAGTCATGGCTTTGAGACGAACTTGGTCGCCCGCATGTAGAACCATGTTGGACTGTATCAGCGTTGGGATACTGACATAAACGCCTTCAGTTTGGTCGTGGATAAAAAAACCACTCGGCAGCATCGCATACGTCACCGTCGCCTCAATTTCAATGATTTTTCGTTCTGCAGCCTGCGTCGAGGTCAATCCCCGCACAGATTTGACTGAGGTTGCCGCCTCCTGCGCGGACACCGAAGACAACGCCACCAAAACAATGCCGGCGATCGCGTGAAAAAGTATTGAGGACATGCCCGAATAGCACCGTCTTCCTAACCAACTAGGAAATGAAAATAGTTGCCGCCGGCTTAAACAACTTACCATATAAAATCGCAAAAAAAGTTTCGGCCCAATGTTTCTTTATCTGGCTAAAACTCAACCTACCGTTCAGCCCGGCACAATCAAGTTGATAATTTGGAATCTCTGCAAAAGTCCTGAAACTTGTTTTTTGAATAAAACGTCCGACAGATATGCAAACGACGAGTAATCCCCAACTTGGCCTTTTGGACGATATGATGATCGCCACGCCCACGAATGATTTCTTGGAACGGCTTGACCGGACGCTGGCGTGACAACCCTTGGAAAAGGCCTTGCAAGCCATGTATCCGGCGAAGACGGGACGTCCGCCCTGCGCGCCGCTGGTGCTTTTCAAGATGAGTCTGCTCCAGCACTGCTATGGGCTGTCCGATCCGCAGTGCGAGGAGTTGGTGAGCGACCGTTTGAGCTGGCGGCGCTTTGTCGGTCTGGATTTGTAGGACGCCGTGCCGGATGAAACCACCCTGGGGCGTTTCCGCCAGCGGTTGCGCGAACATGGGTTGCATGAAAACCTGCTGGCGCTGGTCAATCAGCAACTGCAAGCCAAGGGCTTGATCTTGAAAACCTGCACGCTGGTGGATGCGACGTTGTTGCAAGCCGCGCGCCGCGCGCCGGCGAAGCACGATCAAACCTGCGGTGATGGTGAGGCAGGCTATACAGTAAAAAAAGGCCAGCCTCATTACGGTTATAAGGCGCATGTCGCGGTGGACGAAACGCACACGCTGATCCGGCAGGTGACGCTGACGGCAGCTAACGTGCATGACAGCCAGGAATTTGAAAACGTGGTCCAAGGTGACGAGGCCATGGTTATGGTGCTCGGACTAACATATCAGTGGTCCAGAAAAGTGAACCCCTCAAGAGCAACAGATATTGCCGTCAGTATCTAACTTTTTTATTCGTGCGCCATTTTTACCCGCCTTGAATATCAACGGGTTAACTTAGATTTCAGTATCCAACTTTATTATCCGGATACAGGCTGTTGTATCCGGATAATAAAGTTGGATACCAGGTAATAAAGACAGATACCCTGTGATAAACATTGATACTGGAACCGACTCTAAAAAACTTTGACGGGGAATATATTGAGATGCTGGTTTAAAAGCCTTGTAATCAGTTAATTGCAATTTTTCAGTGTGACGAAATATCACCTCGATTTACACCAACTGTTATTTTATTAATGGACCGCTAGTAGTAATGCCTCCGACGTAACGGGAATCGCAACACAACGCCAAATCTCGTTGTGACCAATCTCATTTTAACGCTTCTTTTATGATTCTTTGCTTGACATTGATTCTTTTTGGCATCATATATGATGCGTTATGAAGATAGCCAAGCAAGCCACTGACGCGGCCGTCCTGACGGAAATCGGCCAGCGACTCGCCCGGGTGCGGCTGGAAAAGAACCTTACCCAGGTCCAGCTCGCGGAACAGGCCGGGGTTTCCAAAAGCACGGTGCAACGGCTGGAATCAGGTGAGGTGTCGCCCCAGTTGTCCGGTTTCATCCGCGTGTGCCGCGTGTTGGATTTGATCGAGCGCTTTGATCTGCTTGTGCCCGAACCGGTGCCCAGTCCGGTCGAACAACTGAAGCTGGACGGCAAACGCCGCAAACGCGCCTCAAAACCTAAAGCCTTAAATACCTCCACGAAAAAATGGCAATGGGGGAATGAACCATGAGCCTGGCGGAAGTAAAACTTTGGGGTCGGACCATCGGAGCCGTCTCCCTGGAAGATGGTGGACGCTTCGCTGCTTTCCAATATGATCCTGCCTTCGCCCGGAGCGGCATTGAGGTGTCACCCATCACCATGCCATTGAGCGAACGCATTTATACCTTCCCCGATTTGCCGCCCGTTACATTTCACGGTCTTCCCGGTCTGCTTGCCGATTCCCTGCCAGACAAGTTCGGCAATGCGCTGATTGACACCTGGCTGGCCACCCAGGGTCGCACGCCCGAAAGTTTTAATGCGGTGGAACGACTTTGCTACACCGGCTCGCGCGGCATGGGGGCATTGGAATTCGCCCCGGCCATAGGCCCAAAGCCGCAACCGGCGAAGCACATTGAAATTAATGCGTTGGTGAAACTCGCTTCCGAAGTCTTGAGCCAGCGTAAAAATCTGAAAACGACTTTTGCCAGCGAACGCCGCAAAAATGCGCTGAATGATATTTTGCGCGTGGGCACTTCCGCCGGCGGCGCCCGCGCCAAGGCCGTGATTGCCTGGAACCGGGAAACCAATGAAGTGCGCTCCGGCCAGATCGCGGCCGGTGCGGGCTTTGATTATTGGCTTTTGAAATTTGATGGGGTCACCGGCAACCAGGACAAAGAACTGGAAGACCCCAAGGGTTACGGCGCGATTGAATATGCGTATTATCTCATGGCCAAGGCGGCAGGAATCAACATGAGCGAATGCCGCCTGCTGGAGGAAAACGGACGACGGCATTTCATGACCCGGCGTTTTGACCGGCTTGACGGCGGCGAGAAATTGCACATGCAATCGCTGTGCGCGCTCGCCCATTTTGATTTCAACCGGGCGGGTGCGTATGCCTACGAACAGGCGTTGCTCATCATCCGCCAGTTGAATCTCCCGATGACCGACGTGGAGGAACAGTTCCGCCGGATGGCGTTCAACCTCATCGCGCGCAACCAGGACGACCATGTCAAGAACATCGCCTTCCTGATGGACAAGGTCGGTCGCTGGTCGCTCGCACCTGCCTTCGACGTGACTTACAGCTATAATCCAACCGGCAGTTGGACCGACCGCCACCAGATGACGATGAACGGGAAACGCGACGGATTTACACTGGCCGACTTTCGCGCCTTTGCCAAGATCGCCCTGATGAAACGCGGCCGTGCCGAAATCATCGTGGAAGAAGTCCGCGCCGCCGTAAAACGATGGCCGGAATATGCCGAACAGGCAGACATCATGAACGACTGGCGCAAAACCATCAGGAAAAATCACCGGTTGGATTTGCCGGCCAAATAAAACGCGGCGGGTTTGATATGATAATTTTCATTGGAATGCCCTCCAGTAAAAGCTCCAGTAAAATAATAGTTCCGCAATAGTTCGAGGTAGGATCGTAAATAGTAGACCCGAAGGCCGCATATTCGGAAGCCATCATCCTGCGGGGTGAACCCAAAGCGAAACGCACTCAATTTATTCTGTCGTCAATCAAAGACGAAATCGGCCAACTCAGTTCCTTCATCAAGAATTTTGCCGCGCAGGATTAAAAGGAGCAGAAAACAAAACCAATTCTCTGGCAGAGTTTGGACAGAATCATTTCCACTTTCTGCAAAGCGCCCTCGCCTCGCCGAAACACGCCCGGGCTGGAGTTGCGCCCGCCCGAAACCGTAAAGTTTGGTCGTGTGCCGTCAAAATGCCAAACCTACAGATCTGGCCGTTCTACCGATTTGATGCAATGGGCGCGCAAACTTAACTCCCTCTTGAAATCGAGTTCCGGATTAATATTTTGAATCTTTTTCCTTTCATCGCTGTTTAATATGGAAGTCAATATAAGCCACTCCAATTAAATGAGATTAGATCCCGCTTAAGAGCGGATTTTGCATGTAAAGTCCGTCGGGTGGATTCTGGATGTATGAACCAATCAACCGGAAGTTTGAAAAGTCAAAATGGCCCGGCGGCTAAAGGTGAAGACACCTCGAACGCCCTCGGTGGCTTTCAAAGGGAATTGAGCAGTTTTGCGAAGCTGAATGTGCCCCCGGAAATCATCCGCGCACTGCCCGCCGAATTTGCCAAACGTCATGGCATCCTGCCGTTTGAAATCACCAACGGCATCATTCGCATCGCCACTTCCACGCCGGGCAACCTGCGGGTGATTGACGACATCCGGCTGTTGAGCGGTTTGGAGGTGGAGGAATTCCCCGCGCCCGCCGCCGAGATCACCGCGAAAATCTCCGAGTGCTATCAGGTGACAGTCGAGAAGATGATTGAAAATCTCGACCCCGCGAAAACCAATGGCGAGGTCAAAGACCTTCACGACATCGAGGTGATGGCCAACGAACCCACGGTGGTTAACCTGGTCAATTTGATCATCGCCACCGCGCTGCGTGAGCGCGCGAGCGACATTCATCTGGTGCCGTTTGAAAACACCTTGCAACTGCGCTATCGCGTGGATGGTTTGTTGCAGGAAAATCCGCCGCCGCCGAAACATCTGCACGCCGCGCTCGTGTCGCGTATCAAAATCATGGCGGACATGAACATTGCCGAGCGCTTCATGCCGCAGGACGGGCACATTCAAATCAATCATCGCGGTGCGCGGGTGGATATCCGCGTGGGCACGATGCCGACTATTTACGGTGAAAGTCTCGTGATGCGGCTGCTCGAGAAAAACTCCAAAGTGTCCACCGCCGAGGAACTCGGCTTGGATGCGCCGCGTTCAAAATTGCTGGCCAACCTGGTCGAAAAACCTCACGGACTCTTTCTGACCACCGGCCCCACGGGCAGCGGCAAGACCACGACGCTTTATTCGATCCTGCAAAGCATCTACACGCCGGAACTGAAAATCCTCACGATTGAAGACCCGGTGGAATATGAACTGCCTGGCGTGGCGCAGATTCCAGTGCGGCCCAGCCGCAATTTCACATTTGCGACCGGCCTGCGTGCCATTCTCCGGCAAGACCCCGACGTGGTGATGGTGGGTGAAATCCGCGATTCGGAGACGGCGGAAATCGCCATTCGCGCGGCGCTCACCGGCCATCAGGTTTTCAGCACGCTGCACACGAATGATGCAACGGGTGCCGTGACGCGGTTGGTGGACATGGGCGTCGAAGCCTTTTTAATCGCATCCTCGCTCGAAGGCGTTTTGGCGCAGCGGTTGGTGCGTAAAATTTGTCCGAGTTGCCGCGCTGAAACCACCGTCGCGACCGTGGTGCGTGATAAAATCGAAGCGCTGGGCGGCCGGAAAATTGCAGGCTCGGTTTTCATTGGCAAAGGCTGCGAGCATTGTCGCAACACCGGTTATCGTGGACGCGTTGGCATTTTTGAACTGCTCGCGCTCACGCCGGAATTGAAGGAACTGATTTTGCAGAAGCGTTCCAACGCCGAGTTGAAATCCACCGCGCAAAAGAACATGATGACAATGCACCAGGATGCGCTGCAAAAAGCCGCCGCCGGCATTACCTCGCTCGAAGAAATTCTGCGCGTATCCTCGGGAGATTTGCAGGAATGAGCGAGTTCCGTTACCAGGCGGTCGAAGAAAACGGCGCGCGTGTCGCGGGTGTCATCGAAGCTGATGACCGACAAAGCGCGCTCCGGCTGCTCGGCCAGCGCGGCCTGTTCCCGTCCAACCTGGAAATCAAGTCTGCCAACGGTGCCGTAGCCAGCGCAGCACCAAAAACGAAAACGGATCAACCGGCGGATTTTTCTTTTGCCAATCGGATTAAGCGAAAAGACATCACGGCGTTGACGCGCGAGATCAGCGCGCTGCTCGGCGCGGCGATTCCCATTCCGCAGGCATTGGACAGCCTTGGCGAGGAGGAGGAAAACCCCGCGCTCAAAACCGTGGTTCAAAAAATTGCCGACTCGGTCCGCAAAGGAACGGCATTTTCGGCGGCACTGGAGGAACATCCCAAACTGTTCGGAAAGCTGTATTCCAGCATGGTGCGCGTCGGCGAAGAAGGCGGCGTGCTGCCCAAAGTCATGGCCGATCTGGCCGACCTGCTCGAACACGAGGACGAAGTCCGCGGCGAAGTTGTGTCGGCGGTGGCGTATCCGGTTTTTGTTTTGGTGTTCGGCATTTGCACCGTAACGGTTTTGCTGACCGTGGTGCTGCCACGCCTGTTCACGATGCTGCAGGACATGCTGCCGGTGCTGCCACTGCCCACTTTGATTCTGCTGAAAGTGAGCCACGGGCTGCATCATTATTGGCCGTGGCTTTTGATCGCGCTGGCCGCAGCAATATTCGGCGGCCGCGGGTATCTGCGCACGCCGCGTGGCGCGGAGAATTGGGATAAAATAAAACTGTGCATTCCCTTGATCGGTCCGGTGGTGCGCGCGGCGGCGTTGGGCCGCTTTGCCCGGACGCTGGGCACGCTGGTGAAAAGCGGCGTCTCGCTGTTGCCGGCGTTGAAAATTGTCGAGAACACCATTGGCAACCGGATTTTGGCGCAGCAGGTGGCGAGCGTGGCCGAGGAAACGCGCGGCGGCGATTCGCTGGCAACGCCGTTGCGCAAGCTGGGCATTTTTCCACGGACGATGATTCAGATGATTGATGTCGGCGAACAAACCGGAAAGCTCGACGTGATGTTGCTCAAAGTGGCGGAAATCGAGGAGCGCCAGATGCGGGCGCGGACAAAAATCTTGATTTCGCTGCTCGCGCCGGCGTTGATCTTGGTCGTCGGCGCGCTGGTGGGGTTCATGGTGATCGCAATTTTGCTGCCAATTTTCAAGATGAGTCGGGCCATTCATTAAAAAAATTTCAACCAACAAAAAAGACAACCGAATGAAAATACAATTGAAGAAAACCGGTTCGAGCGCCTTCACGCTAATCGAAATCATGGTGGTGGTGATCATCCTCGGCATTCTGGCGGCGACGATCATTCCGCAGTTCATGGGCACGACGCAGGACGCGAAAGTCAGCGCCGCCAAATCGCAGGTCGCCGAACTCGAATCCGCGCTGGAACGCTTTTACATCCACATGGATCGCTACCCGACCGCCGATGAAGGTTTGAAAATTCTGGTGGATCCGCCGGCGAATGATGACGGCAAAAAATGGCGCGGTCCTTACATCAAGCAGCTTCGCAACGATCCGTGGGGCAATCCGTATCAATACAGTTTTCCGGGCACACATCATCCATCAAGTTTTGATATTTGGTCGCGCGGCGCGGATGGCGCGGACGGCGGCGAAGGCCCGAATGCGGACGTTGGCAATTGGTAAATGCGCTTGGCACCATCATTGCGACGCGGATTGGCTGGCTTCACCTTGATGGAGTTGATGGTGGTGATTGTCATCATCGGCATCATGACCGCGATGATGATTCCTGAAATGACGGGGACTTTTCAGGACGCGCTGCTGCGTTCCACCAGCCGCGAATTGATCAATGTTTTTGACCTTGCCTACAGCCGGGCGGTGAGCTTGAACCAGCTTCGCCGCGTGCGACTGGATGAAAATACGGGGCGGTATCTGGTTGAAAAACAAGTGACGGAAAACGGGCAGGAAAACTTTGTTCCCGCTGATGATGTGCCCGGCAGCAAAGGCGAATTTGATTCGCGCATTTCGGTGGCGTTTCATTCCCCCGACGAAATTTCTTCCGAAGCCGACGCCTCAGCCGAAACTCCCGATTTAGGAAATGATGGGAACGGAGTAACGATTGCATTTTACCCCGACGGCACTGCGGACGGCGGCGACATCACGCTCCGCGACCGCGCAGGTTTTCGGCTGTTGTTACAGATCAACCCAGTTACGGCGCGTGTCCACGTCGTCGAGTTGGAACGCGAGGGACAACCATGAACCATAACGCCGGATTCTCGCTGGTGGAAGTAATGGTGGCAGTTTTAATTTTGGCCATCGCACTGGTCGGGCTCACGCAGGGCATCACCACGGCACTGGCGTCCAGCAAGGATTCGGAACTGCAAACTACCGCCGCGCTATTTGCGGCGGGGCAAATTGAGCTGTTACGGGCGGAAAAAGATTTTGCAGATGGAACTGCAAATGGTGATTGTGGCACGGTGCTGCCACTTTACCGATGGAAACAAACGGTCAGTCCCACGGACATTGACGGACTGCATGACGTGGACGTCGTAGTGGAAAACTCACAATCGGGCGCAGAAATTTATGAGTTAAAAACCATGTTGTTTGAGATTCCAGATGATTCATCCGGCAAGGCAAAAAAAACAAAACCAAAAACCAATCAGCGATGAAGTTTTGCCTGCACCAGCAACGTTTTGCCGCCTTCACTTTAATTGAAGTGATGATCAGTTCAGCCTTGATGGCGTTGATTTTGGTGAGCGCTTATATGTGCCTGAGCGCGGGATTTTCCGCCCAAAAACTGATCGAGCCGCGCGCGGAAATCATCCAAAACGCCCGCGTCGCGCTGGCACTCATGTCGGCGGATTTGCGCGCGGCGTGTCCGCTCTCTAAGTCAGATGATTTTCTCGGCATGACGCGGACCGTCGAGAACGTCGAGGCGGACAACCTTGATTTTGCGACGCACAATTACACCCCGCGCCGCGCCCATGAAGGCGATTTTTGTCAGGAAAGTTATTATCTCGACAAAGATTTGGAGACGGGCCAGTTCAGCCTCTGGCGGCGACGCAATCCAACCATCGCGCTCGACGCCCTGAACGGCGGCAGCAAAGAAGAGATTGCGACGGGCGTGGTCGGTTTGAAACTGGAGTATTTTGACGGACTGGATTGGTATAATTCATGGGGCGAAGTGAAGGAGCGTGGCAAGGTTCAAACTCCGGCGCCTGAAAAGAAAAATCTTTCTGGCCTGCCGGAGGCGGTGCGCATCACGCTGCTGATGGATTCCAATCCCAAGAAAAAAAATCCCGACACCGCGGCAAGCGAAGAGAAACCGGAACCACCACTCGTTTTTCAGACCGTTGCACGGTTGAATCTCGTGACAGCGGGGCAAAATAGCTCAAGTTCGGCGGCGACTGGCAGTTCCGACAACTCATCGCCTGATCAAATTATAGGAACCGGAGGTAATAATTAAAACGATGCGCCGACAAGCTTCCATCTTGGTCGGACTGCTATGGTGCCTGGCGCTGTTGTCGGTGATTGTCATCGGCGTGCTGCACACGGCGCGGATGGATTTGCTCGTGGTGAAAAATTACGGCGACCGGATTCAGGCGCATTATCTCGCGCTGGCGGGAATTGAAAAGGCCAAGGCGTTGCTCTTTCGCGACGCCCAGGACCGCAGCCGCACGCAAAAAAACCACACCGGGAATTTTTACGATGACGCGCAGCAGTTTCGGGAAGTGCCGTTCGGGCGCGGAGTGTTTTGTGTTCTTCGCCGGGGCCGTGCCGACGAAGGCGGCGGCATTATTTTCGGCGTCAGCGATGAGGAAAGCCGGCTTAACGTAAATACCGCAACAACTGACGCGCTGGCCAAACTGCAAAATATGACCCCGGACGTGGCGACGGCCATTGTCAATTGGCGCGGTGGCGACAGCACAACCACCGCGGCGGAGGCGCAGTATTACGCCGGATTGCAGCCGCCGTATCAGCCGCGCAACGGTGCGTTTCAAACCGTGCGCGAGCTGTTAATGGTTCGCGGCGTCACGCCCGATTTACTTTTGGGCAGGGATATCCATCAAAATGGAATGCTCGCGGCGGGAATAGAAATTGAATCGGCCGGTTCGATTGACAGCGCGGATTTGGGCTGGGCGGGAATTTTAACGGTTGATTCGACGGTGCAAAATTTGAACGCTGCCGGCGAAGATCGCGTCAACCTCCAGACCGCCGATGAAAGTGCGCTGACCGCCGTGCGGGGCATCACGCCGGAAATTGCGCGGGCGATTGTCGCCTATCGCGGGCAGCATCAGTTTCAGAGCATCGCCGATTTGCTGGAAGTCACGCCGCCGCAAAATCTAGGCAGGAAGGGTTCAAGCCGCGCGGACACTGCGGATCAATCGGGAAATCATGTGGTGAGCGAAAATCTTTTCATGGACATCGCCGACGAGGTGACCACCGCGACCGACCAAAGCCTGACTGGGGCCATTAACATCAACACTGCCGGCCTCGACGTGCTCGTCTGTCTGCCAGGCGTGACGCGCGAGTTGGCGCAGGCCATCATTTCGCAGCGCCAGTCGAACGGATTTTTTGCCAACCCCGGTGAACTCTTGAAGGTGCCCGATTTAACCCGCGACCTCCTGAAACAAATTGCGCCCTTCGTGACGGCGCGGTCGGAAACTTTCCGTATTTTGAGTGAAGGGAAAATTAGTTCCACCGGTGCGCGGCAACGGATTCAGGCCATCGTTCACATTGGACTTAATAACCAAATCACCCTTTCCTTGCGGGAGGATAACCTGTGAGAAAAAACTCATTCTTGAATCCGCCGCCGGTTTATGTCGAGATCGGCCAAACCTGTCTCAAGGTTGTCCGAGAAAACGACCGCGAGGAAATGCCGCTGGAACGCCAGCCGGATGGCCGTCTCACTCCGGCTTGCCAAGAGAAAACCATTGCCACGCTGAAAAATTTTCTGAAGGTGAAAAGCTGGCAGCCGCGCGCGCACGCCGTCTGCGCCATCGGCGCGCGGGGCGTTTCGCTGCGGCGGCTGTCGCTGCCCGCCGGCACGCCGGAAGAATTTCATCGGCGGCTGCTGTTGCAAATCGAAGGTGAATTTCCGCTGCCGCCCGCTGAACTGGCGTGGGGCAGCCAGCAGCTCGGCGGGAATGGCGCAATGACCAAACAGGAATTGCTCGTGGCGGCCGTGAAAAAGGAAGTGGTCGCAGACTATCACGCCATTCTCCATGCCTGCGGAATGTCCCCGGTTTTTACTTTGGCGGTATTGGCGCGGAGGAGCCTTTGCCCACCCACGGCGGATTCGTTCACCATGCTGGAGGTGGACAGCAACCAGTCCGAATTGACCCGTTTTGAAAATGGGGTGCCGACTAGTTCGCGGGTTGTTTTTTCGGGCGTTGAAAATATTGCCAGTCCGGTGGATGCCAAACCCGACGCGCTGGCGCAAGCCATCAAAGGCAATGCCATCGGAACCAGATTGTTTGTTTCCGGCAACCACATCCCTGAAGGCTTCCCGGAACGATTAACGAAATCGTTGGGCAACGGCTGGCAATGCGAGCGATTGGAGGCCACGGCCAGCGCCGGCCATTCGGCGGCGATTGCCGGTCTGCAACAAATTGCGGCTGCGGGTGGCGATCCGGCACTGCTCATCCGCGTCAATCCCGAGAGTGGCGCGGCTATGAGTCTGGCGACCCTGGATTTAAAAACATGGGGAACGCGCGTCGGCGGGTTGGTCTTGGCGTTGATGTTACTGCCGTATGCCGAGGCGTTGCTGTTGAAACCGCACTTGGCCAAAAAAATTGCTGCATTCAAATCCGAGGCTGCGCGCCTGACGGTGATTGACCGCGAACTGGATTTTCTCCGCGATTTGAAACAAAGCCAGCCGCCTTATCTCGAAGTGCTCTCGATTTTTTCAAAATCCGTTCCCCCGGGCACACACTTCGAGGCACTATCGCTGAACAGCCACGGCGAAGTTTCACTGCGCTGCGCGTTTCGCGACGGCCAGCAGGTTGCGGATTTTCGCACCAAGCTGATTGGCTCCGGTTTTTTCGCGAACGTCACCGTTGAAGAACAGGTGCCCACGCCAGACCGGCAACGGGTCAATGTGCGGATCAAGGTTCAGGAAAAACCCGCCGCGCAATTGCTGGCGCTGGTGGCGAGCCTGCCCGCCGGTGAGCCGGTCAAAAATGAAAAATCGTCTGCACCCGGCGCGATGCCGACCGGTGTTTCAGCTGCCGCGCCTGGCGTGCCGCTGGTTTCACGAAAGGAGACGAAATAATTTTATGCGTCCCCTGGCTGATCGTGAAAAACGCACCCTCCGGTATGCCGGCATTGGCATTGCGATTTATCTCGCGTTATTTGGCGGGCTTCAGATCTGGAAATTTTTAGACCGGAAGCGCGCAGAATTCCGGCAGCTTGTGACGGAAGCCCAGCAACTTCGTCAAAACATTCAGCCCTACCAGAACAAGGTGCTGATTGTTAAAAAAATGATGGATGATTTCCGCTTGGACCCGGCAAAGTTGAAAAAAGAAACGGTTGTTTCGGATGCCAGCGCGGCCATTCAAAAAGCGGCCAAGTCCGGCGGGCTGCAACTCGGACCGATCCGCGAATCGCCGTCGCACGGTGCCGGCAAGGCGCTGGCGACGGTGCAACTGGAAAGCTCCGGATCGGTTCCCGCCGTGCTGACGTTTCTCGCGAGCCTGAACCGCATTGGATTTCCGGTGGTGGTGGATGCGGTGCAATTCACCGCCGACAACAGCCGCCCCGGCCAGATCAAAATGAATTTGACGATCCTCATTTTGGATTTTGACCAACAAAAGGAGATTCCCCATGCGTGAACTTCGCGAACGCGCCGAGCCGATTTTGAAAATCGTCTGCCTCATTCTGGCAGCGCTGGTGGTTTATCAACTGGCGGGAATTATCGTCCGGTGGAATCCGTTTCGCGGCGTGACGGTGCCCGCGCTGCCGGCGCTGTCGGACAGCACCAACCGTCCCGCGGGCAGTTCGCGCGGCACCAATTTGGCCGTGGCAGTGGCGCCCAAGGGAACCAACGGCCCACTGCGTCTGCCGGGAACAAATGCCGCGATGCCGGCGGCGAGCGCGAATACGAATTTAACTTTGCAAAAAGCGCCAGTGGAAAATGGAACCAATTCCACGCTGCAAGCGATCTTGACGGGAACGAATGCCATTGGGGAAACCAATGCGGTCGCGAAGCTCGAAACTAAATTGAGCGGGAAGAATTCCGGGCCGCTGACAAACTCGGTGGACACGCGAACAAATTTATTGATGGCGGCATCAACGGTCGCAACCAATCCTGCTGCCGCTCTGAAGTCAGAAAGGAAAAATGCCAGCGCCGGGCCGATGCCGGAAATGGCCGGGATGAATTTTAATCCGTTCTCGCCGTCAGGAAAGCCGGGCGCGGAACTACCGCCGGCGATGCAGGCGCGAGTCAGCCGGATTGTTGACAGCGAGATTCTTGGCCCGGTGATCCGCCCGTTGCCGATGGGACTGCTGGGCATCGCCGGTGGCTTTGCGTTTCTCCGTTCCGCCAGCGGGCAGACCGGGCTGGTGAAAGAAGGCGATTCGCTGGCCGACCTCAAGCTGCTCCGCATCGGCATCAACCGGGTGTTGATCGAACAGGATGGGCAGAAAAAGGAACTGATGATTTTTGACGGTTATGGCGGCGACAGCCTGTTACCAACGAATACTCCCAATGAAAATTACCACCCCTAAACGCGAGCCGTTTTTCCGCGCGACAATTGTGTTTGGTGCAATCGCCGCGCTGATGATCGGCCTTTCGCCGACGCCAGCGTGGGCGCAAAGTCCGCCGAGAAATTTCAACCTGCCGCCGGGCGTTTCCTTCGGGACGCCGCCGGGAAATTCGGACAGTGGCCCGTCCTCGCCCAAGCCGGATTCATCGAGCAAGGATACCGGACCGTGGATTCCCTCGGCGCCGTTGACAAGCGGCAACTCCACCAGTCCGGTCGGCGGCACCAATGCCACGGACGGAATCCAGTTGAGCTTTCAAGGCGCGAACATTGACCTGATCGTGCAATGGCTGTCCCAGACGACCGGCAAAAGCGTGTTGAAACATCCGCAGGTGCAATGTCAGTTGACGATCACGAGTTCCAAAAAAGTGACGCCGCGCGAGGCCATCAATCTGGTTTATCGCGCGCTGGCGCTGGAAGGTTTTTCGGCGATTGAGTTCAGCGACTCCATTCTGATCGTGCCGCAAGACAAGGAACCGAGAATGAGCCCGGAATTGCTGGGTAGTTCGCAAACCAATGTGCCCGAAGGCCGGCAGCGGCTGGTGAAAGTTTTCGCACTCAAACATCTTCAGGCGGCGGATGTGAAAGACCGCATTGGCACCGCGCTCTCGGACAAGGCCGCCATTTATCTGGACGAGCAGGCCAACCAGATCATCATCACGGATTACAACGACAACATTCGCGTCGTGGGCGAACTCATCGCCGCGCTGGACACGGACAAGCCGGAAGATGTGACGGTGCGGGTCATTGCCATCAAGCACGTGTCGGCGGCGGATTTGATGAAAGAGATCGGACCGCTGTATCAGAAAAAGAATGGCAAAACGCTCAAAGACACGGTGGAAGTGTCAGCGGATGAACAGTCCAACACGCTGCTGATCCTTTCCAGCGAGGCTAATTTCAGAATCATCCAGCAATTTATCACTTCCCTCGACACGGCGGATGCGCAGGAAAAAATCATGCGCACTTTCAGCCTTAAAAATGCCGATGCGCAGGACGTCGCCAAGCAATTGCAAGATCTCAACCAGCAGCAAAATGTCAGTGCCCGATATATTTTCAATTACTCTTCGCCTTCCGGAAATGACGCCAAAAAAATGACGGTGGTGGCCGACCGCCGGCGCAATGCCGTCATCGTGCAGGCCCCGCCCTCGCAAATGGATTCCCTCGAAAAAATGATCAATGAACTCGATGCCCCGGTCAATGACGGCAGCCTGGCGCCGAAAATTTATCCGATGAAATATGCCAGCGCCACGGACATTGAAGACGTATTGAACGAATTGTTTTTGAAGAAGCAGCAGCAGCGGAGTTATTGGGACTTTTTTGATGATTCTTCCAGTTCCTCCACGCCCGACCGGGATGTTGGCCGGCTTTATGGCAAGGTCCGCATTACCAGTGAGCCGAATTCGAACGCGCTCATCGTCACCGCCAACTCCAAAGAGAACCTGACGGCGGTGGAGGAAATCATCAATCAGTTGGACCGGCCGCCCGAGGCCGCGGAAAGCACCTTGCACGTCGGCTTGAAGTTTGCCAAGGCGATTGATCTGGCGAACAGCATCAATATTATTTTCGCCAAGAATGGTTCGCCGCCGTTACGCGCGGTGGCACAACAAACCCAGCAAAATAATAACAGCGCCCAACAGCCGCAGCAGCAAGCGCAAACAACATTGTCTCAAACCGGTTTCGATCTCGGGGTGGAAACGAAGATTGATGGTTACTTCCCCTGGCTGGGCGGACAAATTGACAACAGCACGCGTTCCTCGGACAACCGCACCGTCCGGCCCGTCAGCGATTTGGTGGGCCGCGTCCGCGCCGTGGCGGACGAGCGCAGCAACGCGCTGATGATCTCCGCGAATGTGCATTTTTTTCCCCAGGTTCTAAAACTGATCGCCGATCTTGATGCCCCGACCGCGCAAGTTTTAATCGAGGCGCGTTTGGTGGAAGTCTCGAGCGACTTTCTCGACAAGCTGGGCGTCCGGTGGTCGCCGAATGGCAGCCAGGTGTTCACCGCCGACGATTATGATAATTCGCTGATCGCCAATGCCGCGGCCCAATATCAAAAAGGGTTCGGGGCGAACACGACGGTCAACACCCCGTCCTCCGCCACGATTGCCCAATCCCTGGCTTCATTGCGATCCGGCGTGCTTTCCGGTTCGATCAACATGGATTTTCTGGTGCAATTTCTGCGCAAGACCACCGACGCCACCGTCTTGGCCGAACCGCAGCTCAACATTCGCGACAATGAAACCGGCAAACTCTTCGTGGGCCAGCAGGTGCCGGTGCCGGACACGACGCAGGTTTCGTCGGTCGGGTCGCAAAACACGAGCATCAAATACAAGGACGTCGGCGTCGTGCTAGAAGTCACGCCGCACATCAATTCGGCGGGCGACGTGGAACTGAAAATTCACGCCGAATCTTCAACGGTGGTGACTGGGCAAACGGTGCTGGGCGGTGCCGTGTTTGACACGCGCAACTTCCGCACCGACCTGACCGCGAAAAACGGCCAGACCTTGATCGTGGGCGGAATCATCCAAAAACAAGTCTCCGACACCTTGCGCAAGACGCCAATCCTCGGAAGCATCCCGGGGTTGAAGTGGGCATTCAATAAAAAAGACAAGTCATCGCATGAAGTGGAGTTGATGGTTTTCCTTCGTCCCCGAGTCATCCGCACACCGGAAGATGCGAGCAATGTTTTGCGTGAAGTAGACAATAAAGCTCCCCTGGTAAAAAAATGGCAGGAAGATGCGGAACCAAGCTTAACCAAACAAAAATCCAAAAAATAATCGCAGGAGGTGAACGATCGCAAGCGAGCGAGGCTGGAACTGGTAGCGATGAATCGTCTAAAAATAAAAATGCAGAAAACGAAGCCGGTCACGTCATTTTTCCAAGCCGGATGATCATAGACTTCGCACCGGCTCAGTATTCAAGCATACCATCTGACTACAGTTTGATTTTGGCGAGGCGGCGTTGATATTCCGCCGCGCTGACTTCGCGCGGAATGGCATGGCAAATTTTTTCGAAGCCGGGAAAATTCCAGAGGTTTGGAAACTCGCGACACTGCTGCGGTTTCACCGGCTGCACGGCGCAACTTTCGCCTTCCAGAAAAACGCACGCGCCGTCCGGCTGTTCCTTCAGCGCCAGCCCCTGCCGGTCGTGCCGCAAGCGTGTGAACTGCTGGATGAAATCAACTTCACTGATCCCCTTGAACGCCGCGAGCCGGGCGATTTCCGCCGCGGTCAGGCGCACCTGACCGGGCCAGCGGCAGCAGGCGGTGCAACGTTGGCATTCATAAAAAATCGGCATGGCTGCGGTTAAACTTTTTTCAGGCCGCGCTGCCACAACTCAAAATGATACAGCGCGACGACGACGAGCGAGTGGCCGATTTTTCCCTCGGCGACGAGTTTCGGAATGTCCACAACCGGCACCAATCGCGTCTCCAAATCTTCGCCATGATCAAATTCCACGCCGTGCTGCAGCCGGCAGTTTTCAATCAGCACGGTGTAAGTTTGGTTGCTCAAGATGGCGGGATTCGAGTGGATGCGGCCGAGCAGCCGGGCGTTCTCGCCTGCGTAGCCGGTCTCCTCGCGCAGTTCGCGCACGGCGGTCGCCACCGGATCCGTTTCGTGTTTGTCCATCATGCCGCCGGGCACTTCCAATTCGACGGTGTTCGAGCCGTGGCGATATTGCTCGACCATCACCAGCTTTTGGTCCGGCGTGACGGCGATGACGTTGACCCAGTCCACGCTGTCGAGGACGTAGAAATCATGCTCCCGGCCGGTGCGCGGCGAAAGCTTGAAGTCCGAGCGCATTTTGAAAATGCGAAAATCCCCGAGCGGCACGGATCGGAGAGTTTTCCAAGGTTGAATCATAAAGTGTAGGAGATAGAAGTTGGAAGTTGGAAGCTAGGAAAAACTGAACGCGTTCACCCAACTTCTAGCTCCCATCTTCCAGCTTCTAGCTTCTATTTCGGCGCCGCCCAGCCCTGGCGCATCAGCGTCAGCAGGTGTTTCAACGCCTCGTCGTAAGGCCGGTTTTTTTCGGCGGCGAGCTGGCGGGCGCGTTTGTCGAGCTGCGCGGCCATCTCGGCGGATTTTTCCGCCGGGCAACCGAGCGCCACGAGGATCTGGGCAAGCTGGGAAACTTCCATTTTCCAAAAAAGTTTAACCACGAAATACACGAACTACACGAAACGGGGAAAAATCGAGGAAACTAGTTTTTGTGTGATTCGTGTATTTCGTGGTTCATAAAACAAAAAAGCGCGGACGCGTTGCCGCATCCGCGCTTGAAAACTCCGTTTACTTCACCGAATCGCGCGGGACGATGCTGATGCTGATGATGCCCATGCGCTTGTCCGGCCGATCCTGCGGATGCGTCGGCGTGGTGCCGATTTTTTCCAGCACGTCGTCGCCCTTGATCAATTTGCCGAACGTGGTGTATTGGTGGTCCAGAAACGTCGGCGCGCCGTGGCAAATGAAAAATTGCGAGCCGGCGGAATCCGGATCATTCGAACGGGCCATGGAAATGACACCGCGCTGGTGGGAATGATCGTTGAACTCGGCCTTGATCTGGTAACCGGGACCGCCGGTGCCCCACGCGGCTTCCTTGGCCGGATCCTTGGTCAGCGGATCGCCGCCCTGGATCATGAAACCCTTGATGACGCGGTGAAAACAGGTGCCGTCATAAAACCCTTTTTTGGCGAGGGTCTTGAAATTCTCGATGGTCTTGGGTGCGGCGTCGGTCCAAAACTCGACGACCATGTCGCCTTCGGTGGTTTTGATGACGGCGACTTCATTGGGGGTGCTCATGGCGGGTGCGGTGGGGGTGTTGGTTGATGTTTCTCCGGCTTGAATTGCGAACGCCGCGGCGAACACGCCGAGCGCGCAGAATAAATTAATGGCTTTCATGGCCGCAAAATCTTCCAAAACCGCAGCCAAAAGTCACGCGCGGAATTTGGATTATTTGCGCGGCGGCGGACGCGGATCGTTCTGCATCGAACTGGTGATGAGGCTGCCACGCGGCCGGCGCACGGCGCGCGCCCAGAGAAAAACGATCAGCCCGGCCGCCGCCACGAACAGGCCCACGCCCACATATTTCAACACCTGCCCACCGTGGTCGGTGTCCTCGGCCACGGTTGCCGGTGCCGCATTCGTCGGCGCAACGGGCGGATTCGTCGCCGGCGCGGGAATATTTTTCATCACCTCGCCCAAGTTGGTGCCGACATTGGTGCCGACAATGACCAGCGACGGCACGACGACCGGCGGCGGTTTGACCGCGACCGGCGGCGGATTCGTCGGAATAATTTTGACCGGTTCCGGCAGCGGCGGGAACGGCGGCACGTTCAGCGCACCCGGCGGAAAATTAATCGTGCAGCCGGTGAACTGGCCGTGCTGCGTCCGCACCAGCAGCACAAACGGCTGGCGCGCTTTTTTCCGCTCCGCCAGCGTCTGGGCGAAAGTCCGGTTGATGCCGTCGTTGTAGGCCGTCCAGTCCACGGTGCCCAAGCCGTCGCAAAAAATCACGAGCGTCAGGCGCTCCGAATCTTTGATGACCTGGCCGAGCAGCGGCTGCAGCGCCGGCCAACTCGTGTCGCCGGCGTAAGTTTGTTTGTGGACAAAGGCGGCGAGATTGGAGGCCGTCACCGCCGCCTGTTCGGGATCCCAAGTCACCAGCGGAAACTGGCCCACATGCCGTTCCCGGCCGAACGTCCAGACGCCCACGCTGTCGCCCGCGTGCAACTGTCCGCCGACCGACGCGGCCAGCAGACTTTTAATTTCCGCCTCTGTTCCCGGCAGGTATTTTTTCATGCCGGCCGAGTTGTCAAAAATAAACAGCCAGCGCTCCTCCGGTGCCGCTTGCGCCGTCGCACGCGAACCCAAAACCAAAACGGCCAGGCCCGCGACCAGCCAGCGGCGGGCGACGGAATAAATCGGGGCAGACAAGAAATTCATTTTGGTTTCAACGCGACCGGCTAAAACGGTTTCGCTCAGCGCGGTTGTGATTCTTCAGGTTTTCCTGCAAGTTCGCCAGCGCATTATCAATCATGCCGATGAAATTCGCGCAGCTCGCCACCGAGCCGCCGAAGCCGGTGACCATGTCGCGCTCCGCATAATCGTCCGTCACCACCAGCACTTCGCCGTAAGCCTGGAAGCGGTGGGCGGCGCGCTCGATCAAATCATCCGCCGTCTGGCCGGCGCGCGAAAAAATAATTTCCACCGCGCCGGTCGCCTCATTTTTCGGCTTGGAATAGCGCGCGGTGTTGCCGTCGAAAAAAATCGTGATGGGCGTGCCGCAGGCGTCCTGATACTGCGTGAGCATTTCCGCCAGCGCCGTGCGCGCCGCCTCGGAATGACGCGCCGCGCCCTCCGCCAACTCCGGCCAGTTGTGCAGCAGGCTGTAGCCGTCCACCAAAATTCGCACCAACGCCATGCGCCAAGCCTAGTCTAAAAAACCAAATGTCCAAAGTCCAAAGTCGGCGGCGGGACGAGGCGTTTAGCCAGCGTTCTAGCTTGAAACTTGAAACCTGACACTTGAAACTAATGCCGTGTCCGCCCCGTTCATTCTTGAAAAACCCACGCGCCGCATTGCCGCGCTGGCGCTGGCCGTGTTCGTGCTCGACCAGTTGACCAAGTGGATCGTGCTGCGTTCCATCGCCGTCGGCGACGAGCGCGTCATCATCCCCGGTTTTTTTGATCTCGTGCATCGCGACAACACCGGCGCGGCCTGGAGCCTGTTTACCGGCAACAACGCCGTGCTCGCCATCATCGCGCTGGTGGCGCTGGTGCTGCTGTTTTTCACGCGCCGCCATTTCAACGCCCACACGCTATTCGGACAGATTGCCTTCGGCCTCGTGTTCGGCGGCATCTCCGGCAACCTCACCGACCGCCTGCTGCCCGGCCGCCACGCCGTCGTGGATTTCCTTTATTTTTATCTACAGCCGCGCGGTGGCGGCGAATTGGGCTTCCCGGCTTTCAATGTTGCCGACTCGGCCATCTGCACCGGCGTGGCGCTGATTTTTCTCATCACCTGGAAGATCGAAAGCGAGCGCAAGCCGGAAGAATCGCCGGCCGCCAAATGAATTTTCCTTTTCGCGGCTGATTTCAAATGGCTTTGCGCACCGAACAATTCACCGTTGAAAAATCCCTGTCGTCCGCGCGGCTGGACAAATTTCTCTGCGAAAAATTTCCCGCCGCCACGCGCGGCACCTTGCAAAGATTGATCGAGGAAGGCCACATCCGCGTCAACGGCCAGACCGTCAAGCCCACGCACCATCCGCACGCCGGGGAAAAAATCGAGGTGCATTGGCCGGAGGCGAAACCCGCCGAGGCGCAGCCGGAAAAAATCCCGCTCGAACTTTTGTTCGAGGACCAATCGCTGCTCGTCATCAACAAGGCCGCCGGCATCGTGGTGCATCCCGCCGCCGGACACGAGGAACACACGCTGGTCAATGCCCTGCTCCATCATTGCGACGGCTCGTTGAGCGGCATCGGCGGCGTGGCGCGGCCGGGCATCGTCCACCGGCTCGACAAGGAAACGAGCGGCTGCCTGGTCGTCGCCAAGAATGACGAGACGCATGTGGCGCTCGCGGAACAATTCGCCGAACGCGAAGTGAAAAAAATTTACCACGCGCTGGTCTGCGGCGAGCCGGGCCGCGCCACCGGCGAAATCCGCGCCGCCATCGCGCGCCATCCCACGCATCGCAAGCGCATGGCGGTGCGCGATGACAGCGACGGCCGCGCCGCGCACACCAGCTACAAGATTCTGGAACGGCTTTACGCGACCACCTTGATGGAGGCGCAGATCCATACCGGCCGCACGCACCAGATCCGCGTGCATTTTCAGTTCATCGGCCATCCGCTGCTCGGCGACGATACTTACGGCGCGAAACAAAATGCCCGGGTTAAAGAACTGACGAATTACGCTGCGCCGCGCGTGATGCTGCACGCGAAAAATCTTTCATTCATTCATCCGCGCACGAAAAAGCCGATGACGTTTGAAGCCCCGCTGCCGGCGGATTTTCTGGGTGCACTAAAATTTCTCCGCGCCCAGAATAAATAATCTGCGACCGGAATCGGCCGGGTGGCGACTGGAAATTCCGATGGCAACGTCAGTGGATTATTGTTATCCAATGGCCCATGACCACCCGCACTCATTTCAGAAACGCCGTGATTTTGCTCGCCGTCACCGTCCTTTTTTCCGGCTGTGCCGCGACGCACACAAAACTTAAAACCACGGGTTCAGCCAATGTCGAACACGACATCGCGACCGGGCCGTTCCAGCCGACGTGGGCCTCGCTGACCTCGCAGTATCAAACGCCCGACTGGTTTCGCGACGCGAAGTTCGGCATCTGGGCGCATTGGGGGCCGCAGTGCGAGCCGGAAGACGGCGACTGGAATGCGCGCAACATGTATATGGAAGGCAGCGCTGATTACAAATTGCACCTCGCGGAATACGGCCATCCATCCACGAACGGTTTCAAAGAGGTCATTCACGCATGGCAGGCGGCGAACTTTAATCCCGACAAGTTGCTGGCGTTTTACAAGGCGAACGGCGCGAAATACTTCATGGCGCTCGCCAATCATCACGACAATTTTGACAATTTTAATTCCAAATATCAGCCGTGGAATTCCGTCGCGGTCGGCCCGCACAAGGATTTGATCGGCGGCTGGGAAAAGGCGGCGCGGAAAAACGGCCTGCGCTTTGCCGTGAGTGTTCACGCCTCGCGCGCCTGGTCGTGGTATGAAGTCGCGCAGGGCGCGGACAAGACCGGCCCGTTCGCCGGCGTGCCTTACGACGGCAAGCTGACCCAGACCGACGGCAAAGGACTTTGGTGGGACGGGCTGGATCCGCAGGAACTCTACGCGCAAAACCATAAGCCGGGCGTCAAGTTGGAATGGAGTTGGGATCCTGCCAAAGGCAGCAGCACGCCGGACGCGGCCTACATGGAAAAATATTTCAAGCGCGTCAAACAACTCTGGGACGATTATCAACCGGACATGATTTATTTCGACGACAGCGTGCTGCCGTTTCACGGCGTCACCGATGACATCGGCCTCAACCTCGCCGCGCATTTTTACAATTCCAGCATCCAGCTGCATGGCCGCAACGAGGCGGTGATGAACAACAAAATGCTCAATGAAACGCAGCGCCAGGCGATGACCTACGACATCGAACGCGGCAAGGCCGAAGGCATTCTGCCGCTGCCGTGGCAGACCGACACCTGCATCGGCTCGTGGCATTATAAAAAGGAAATTTTCGACCAGCACCAATACAAATCCGCCGCGAGCGTCGTGCGGATGCTGGCGGACATCGTCAGCAAAAACGGCAACCTGATGTTGAGCGTGCCGCTGCAGCGCGACGGCACGCCGGACACCGACGAAATCAAAATCGTCAGTGAAATCGGCGCGTGGCTGAAGGTGAACGGCGCCGCGATTTACGCGACGCGGCCGTGGAAAATTTTCGGCGAAGGCCCTTCGACAGTGGTGGCCGAGAAAGGCCGTTTCGGCGGCCAGACCGACGTGCAGAAAAAACCGTTCACGGCGGAAGACATCCGCTTCACGCAATCTCAGGATGGCAAAACCGTTTATGCCATCGTGCTGGCGGTGCCGGCGGACGGACAGGTGACCATCAAATCACTCGCAAGCCACGCGGCGAACTGGCCCGGCGATATCACCAGCGTGCAGCTGCTGGGCGGCGGGAAATTAAAATTCACCCGCGACGAAACCGGTTTGCACGTCACCCTGCCCGACCGGAAACCCAGCGATATCGCGGTTGCATTAAAGATCCAGTGACGAACCCAAAAAAGGGCCGCCAACCGGGCGGCCTTTTTTATGCCGCAAGGATCGGAGAGTTCTTGGTCATCAATCAATCCATCCGAGCAAACAAGCGAGCGCGAATAAACCAAGCGCACCGGTGACGGGCAGGATCAAGGCACCACAAAGATTTTGCGGGTCAGCAATCAGCAGAAATCCGACACCCATCGCAAAGGCGAATACGTAGCGAAAGGTAATTTCGCTTCGGAAACATAAAATCATGGCAATGACAAAACCCGACCGCCAAATCACGTCGTTGGCCTCGTCCCAAAAAGTCACCGCGTCCTTCAGGTGTCCTTCCATGCAGAAATGATGGGTCCGGCAGAACACGAAACACGGCACGCAGGCGAGAAACGTAATAAAGCTGATGACGATTGCACGGTCAGGGCAGAAAAATTGGAGCAACCGTTTCATCATTTGCACGCTATGCCTTCACCTTCACCGCGTCCAGTTTGAACTTCAAGTGAAAGCGCCGGCGGCGCGATAATCTTTAGCCACGGTTGAACCCGCGCGCCTAAAGTTTTCCCTTGGTGCTGGGCAACTGGCCGGCGATGCGCGGGTCGTGCTGGCGCGCGGCGTCCACCGCCCGCGCAAACGCCTTGAACAAACCCTCGACGATGTGGTGCGGCTCGTCGCCGTAAAGCAGTTCCAGATGCAGGTTGCAGCGCGCCTCGTTGGTGAAGCCCTGAAAAAATTCCCGGGCGAGGCCGAAGCGGAAGGAGCTGGAAATGTCCTGTTGTTTTTCCGCGTCGGAAATTTTCTTCTGCGAAAACTTGTCCAGCCCGCGCCAGACGAGGTGCGGCCGGCCGCTGAAATCCACCACGCAGCGGGCGAGGCATTCGTCCATCGGCACATAGGCTTCACCGGTGAACGGATTGCGCGGATCAAAACCGTGGCCATACCGGCGGATGCCGCGCTTGTCGCCCAGCGCCTCGGCAAACGCCTGCCCCAGCGCGATGCCGCAATCTTCCACGGTATGATGCGCGTCCACGGCGAGGTCGCCGGCGCAGTGCAGTTCCAAATCCACGGTCGCGTGTTTGGCGAACAGCGTGAGCATGTGATCGAAAAAGGCGATGCCGGTGGAAATCTTGGATTTTCCTTTGCCGTCAAGATTGAGGCGGAGGGAAATCTGGGTCTCGAACGTGTGGCGTTTGATTTTGGACTGGCGCTTCATCGCGTCCAGTAAATCAAAGCGTGTGGCAAAGCGCAATTGCGCGGTCAATAGAGTTTGCCCGGCACGACGGGAACCAGCGCATCCAGTTTTTTCTGGAGGACATCAATCTGCTGCTGCAGCGCGCCGGGATCGGGCGAAACTCTTTGCGCGGCATG
Source organism: uncultured Verrucomicrobia subdivision 3 bacterium (assembly GCA_903884535.1). Lineage (GTDB taxonomy): Bacteria > Verrucomicrobiota > Verrucomicrobiia > Limisphaerales > UBA11358 > UBA11358. Next base: position 35,331 of record CAISEZ010000049.1, on the reverse strand, counting down.
AAACCAATTGATGGCCTGGCCGTAATTGCCCGCCTTGTCTTCCAGCCGCGCCAGGTTCACCGCCAGTTCGTCGAAGACAATTTTATTTTCCTTCTGGTCAGCGGACGGGAGCAGGAGAAATTTTCTGACGCCGAGTTCCCAGACATTGCGCGCCCGGGTGATGTCGTGCGCGCTTTCGTTATACAGCCGGCCCAGCGCAAAGAGAATTTCGCAGTTGTCGGGATTGTTCCGCAGGCCTTCGCGCAAAAACGCCTCAGCCTCGTTGGTCTGGTGCAAATGTTCCGACAGGAAAAATGCGCCGACGGTGTAGGTCTCGGTTTTTTGCGGGTCCAGGTCGGCAGCGAGCCGGAGCCACGGAAGGATTTCGCGTTCGGTGCCGCGGTCCAAGTGCGTGTGAGATACGATGCGAAAATGACGGCCGAAAGCGTCCACCCAGTCTTTGGGCTTGCCAAAAAAATCCTCCTTGATTTCGTCGTCGGGCGTGTCGGTGTGACCGTGACTGGTCTCGACGATTTCCGAATCCTTGCCGCCGCGATCGTAAATGGACGGATAATAACCGCTGTGAAAATAAACGTCCGCCATCGTGAAAAACTGGTTGGCAAACAGCTTGCGCCCGTCGCCGAACATCATGCCGAAAATGTTGTCGGATTTGTCGCGCCGGCTCCAGCCGTCCGCCTGCGTCACTAGGCTGGACGCCAGCGTGAATGCCAGCGCCAGCAGCGCCGTGAGCAGGAGCAGCGGAGATGCTTTCATCAGGTGGTCAGGTTTTTCCGGCGGAAGCCGAGCCACGCGAGCATTAGAAAAATGCCGGTCCAAACCGCCGCATAGCCAGTGGCCAGCGCCAGCGCGGACCACGAAACCAGCGACTGGTCATAGACCACGAAGTCGCGCAGATCGAACCATTCGAGGTGCGGCATCAAAAAATAAATCGCCGTCAGGATGAACTGCATCGGCTCCGGCTGTTGCAGGGCGATGACTTTCAGGTGCGAGCCGATGCCCAAAATGCCGACGACGACAATGAACGAAATCGTCGAGGTCGAGGACGGCGCGGCAAAATAAATGGAGCCCAGCACGACCATGGCGATGACGATGGCCAGCATGACCCATTGCATCCAGGCGGCCTGAAAATAAACTGCCCACGGCCAAAGGTGCTCGCGCGAGCCGGTGATGACGGCGAAGAAAAAATAAAAAACCAGCAGCGCCACGCCCGTCGCCAGCCAGCAGCCGAGAAATTTGCCGGCGATGACCTGCCCGCGCGACACCGGCTTGGCGAGCAGCGGGAAAATGGTGCGCGCCTCGCGTTCCGCCGGAATCTGCCGCGCCGTGGTGACGATGGCGATGACCAGCGCCGACACCCAGATCAGCAGCAGGCAGATGTCTTTGACGTAGCGGACAATTTTGTCGTCGTGGAAAAAATTCACCGCGCCCGCCGCCACCGTCAGCAGCGCGGTCAGCACGAACAAGACGTAAAAATCTTTGCGCCGGTAAAGCTCCTTGATGACGACGCCGGCGAGCGCGATAATTTTATTCATGGCAGGGGTTGCGATTGGACGCCGACAATTTTGAGGAAAGCCTGTTCAAGGTTGACACTGCCGGCGGAAACATCGGCGACCGAGCCGACGGTCTTGAGTTCGCCTTGATGAACGATGGCCACGCGGTCGCAGACGGTCTCGACTTCGCCGAGTTCGTGCGAGGAAAAGAAAACGGTTTTGCCCTCGTTTTTCAAACGCTGGATAATCTCGCGGACTTTCATGCGGCCCAGCGGATCGAGGCCGCTGGTGGGTTCATCGAGCACGAGGAGATCGGGATTATTAATCAGCGCCTGCGCCAGACCGACGCGCTGCTGCATGCCTTTGGAATACGATTTGATCGGCCGCTTGGCGGCGTGTTCGAGTTCGACCAGTTTGAGCAACTCGGGAATCCGCCGGTCGGTTTCCGCGCGGGTCAGGCCGAAAATTTTGGCGTAAAACCGCAGCAGTTCGTCGGCGGTGAGAAATTTGTAATAATACGTCAGCTCCGGCAGGTAGCCGATGCGCTGGCGGGCGATGGGCTGGCGGACATCAATGCCGAACAGGCTGGCCGTGCCGCTGGTGGCCGGCACGAAACCGAGCAGGACGTTCATCGTGGTGGTCTTGCCCGCGCCGTTCGGCCCGAGGAAGCCGAAGACTTCGCCGGCGTTCACTTCCAAATCCAGCCCGTGCAACGCCACTTTTACCGCCTGGCGGAATTCAGTGCTTTTAAACTCCACCCGCAATTTTTCCGTCTTCAAAATCGCGCTCATGGCTGCAGGTCACAGTTCATCATTTTCAATGCCCGTGTTTCGTAAATGAAAAGCCGCCGGGAGTCAACTGCGACTTTTGTTTTGCGACCCCGCAATTCCAAATTGGCAAAGCCCTTTTCGCCCGGCGGGGTGACGGGGCATCGCCAAACATCTGCCCGGTGGTGGTGCCCGGCGGAAAAGGCGGCGGAGGTTTTGGCTAAACCAAAACCTCCCGAAATACTCTGCCGGGATCAGCCCCGCCAAACCTCGACGGCGGTCAGGGCAACTGATGCGCCGGGGTGAGCGTGGTGCCGAGCGAACATTGGGTTTGGGGATTCGCCCCCACCGGCAGCAGACTGTAAATGCCACCGGCCGGACAGGGCGGAATTGAGCCCGCCGAGTTCAGCTTGACGTAGGGCGTAATGTCCGTCGGATAGTTGACGGTCGTTCCCGCCGCCATGTTTCTGGCAAAGGTGACCTGCTGGCAGGCCCCTTCAATTTGTCTTAGGTTGTTGATGCAGGTATTCGCCTGCGAGGCGGCGCGGGAATGGAGGAAACTGGGAAGCGCGATTGCCGACAGCAGGCCGATTATGGCCACGACAATCATGATTTCCACGAGCGTGAATCCTCCCACCCCGATAGGTCTGGTGGGTTTCATTGGTTATGGTTGCGCGGCGTGAACACCCAGCCAGCGGATTTATAATATAATGGCAATAGTCGTTCACATATTGCTGGCTGGAACCGCTTACCGTCAACATAGCACTATCAATGCCAGAATCAAAATTGAAACCATTTGGAAATGGGAATCTGGCTTTGACCCATCCTCCCGATTTTTATTGGTCAGGACAGAATCCCGTTTGGAAAAAAACAAAAAGCCCAAGGCTTGCGCCTAGGGCTTGAAAGGGGGGACGGGACGATTACGGCAGAACGTGCGCCGGGGTCAGCGTGCTGAGCGAGCAGGATTCCTGCGGCAAAGTGCCGAGCGCAGCCATCGTGTAGGCACCACCAGCCGGGCACGGCGGGATCGAGCTGGACGAATTCAACTTGATGTAGGGGGTCAAGTCGGTCGGATAGCTGAACGAGTAACCCGTGCTTTTGCCTTTTTCCAGGGCGAACTGGTTGGCCGCCGCGTCAATCTGGCGGAGGTTGTTGATACAGGCATTGCATTGGGACTGCGCACGGGCTTTCACGAAGTTCGGAATCGCGATGGCCGCCAAGAGGCCGATGATGGCCACGACGATCATGATTTCAACCAGCGTGAAACCCGCCTTGCGGATGTTTTGATTAGCTTTCATTTGTTTGTCTTTCTTTCAATGCGCGGTGGAACGTCGCAGCCGGCGGGTTATATGATTGCAACTTTGTTCACTTGATTGCCGGCTGCAACCGCGTGTAATTCTTTTAAGCAGACGGGATGCCAATGTCCAGAAGAATAGCACTCATTCGATTTCCAGACAGAAACCGCGGTAAAAACGCAAGAAAACCGGTAATTCATGCTATTAGCCGGCCAACTTTCCCTTCGCCGCGCAAAAAATGTGGTCGCAAAATGGACAGTGTCCAAGACACTGGACACAATTCTGGATGGTTAGCGGGTCGTGGCTGGTCATTTATTACCGGCGGCATCGTCGAAAACTGATACAACGGGAAATATTGGCTGGCCAGACCCTGCGGCTGGCGGTCGCGCGGCAAAAAATTCCACACCGCCAGTGAATTGCAATTTTGACTCACCCACCTCTTTTGATGGCAATGCGGAAGCCTTCCGCGCCGGGGTTGAAATTATATTCGCTTGCGACGCCGAGTTTTTGCATATTCACCGCGATGAAATCCATGACGGGCTACGGCCGTGGCGAATGCGCGCAGGACGGCTTCAAAATCACGGTCGAACTGAGTTCCGTGAACCGCAAGCAGGCCGAGGTATCGGTCACATTGCCGCGCGAACTGGAACTGCTTGAAGCGCAAATCCGCGACGCCATCAACCGCCACGTCGCGCGGGGCCGCGTCAATGCCCGCATTTCCTTGCACACGGCGGAAAGCAAACTGTCCGCCCGCCAGCACATTAACGAAACGCTCGCCAAATCCTACGCTGCCGAACTGGCGCGGCTGGCGAAGAAATTAAAACTCACCGGCGAAGTCACGCTGGATCAGGTGCTGCGGGCACCGGGCGTTTTCCAGACGGACGAGGATCTGGCCGGCACGGAAGATTTGTGGCCGGCGGTGGAAAAAGCCCTGACCCAGTCGCTCGCCGCGCTGGTGAAAATGCGCGAACGCGAAGGCGCGCATCTGGCGAAGGATTTGACCACGCGCATCGGCCTCATGCGTTTGGCGGTGGAAAAAATCCAAAAGCAGGCGCCGACGACGGCGGAAAATTACCGGCAGAATTTATTGGAACGCATCAAGGCGGCCGGCATTGAAAACATCGCGCCGGATGACGAGCGGCTGCTGAAGGAAATTGTTTTGTTTGCCGACCGCTCGGACATCTCCGAGGAACTGACGCGGCTGCAAAGCCATTTTGTCCAGTTCGCCGACTGCGGCAAATCGAAGGAGCCGGTCGGCCGCACGCTGGATTTTCTGGCGCAGGAAATGAACCGCGAAATCAACACCATCGGCTCGAAGGCGAATGACGCGGTCATCTCGCGCGAAGTCGTGACGCTCAAGGCGGAACTGGAAAAATTCCGCGAGCAGGCGCAAAACGTGGAATGAAAAAACCAAGTCAGAAGCCCGAAGTTAAAAGCCCGAAGGCGAAAACTGCGCTCGATAAAAAATCTGCGCCGCCGCTGCTCATCCTCATTTCCGCCGCGTCGGGCGCGGGCAAGACGACGCTCGTCAACTTGCTGCTGGAAGCGCAGCCGAACCTCACGCGCGCCGTCACCTGCACGACGCGCCCGCCGCGTGACGGCGAACAGGACGGCGTGGATTATCATTTTTTTGACGCGGCGGAATTTTTGAAGCGGCTGCATGCGGGCAATTTCCTGGAGCACGCCACGGTTTATGGCAACAGCTACGGCATCTTGAAATCCGAGCTGCTCGGCAAGCTGCGCGCCGGCCGGGATGTGCTGCTCAACGTGGACGTGCAGGGTGCGGCCACCATCCGCGAGCAGGCGCAGACCGAGCCGGAACTGAAACGCGCGCTGGTGACGATCTTCCTGACGCCGCCCTCGGTGGCGGTGCTGGAGCAGCGGTTGAAAAAACGCGGTCTGGATGCGGAAGCCGTGATTCAAAAGCGGCTCGCCGTGGCGCGGCAGGAAATCGCGCAGTGGAAAAATTTCGACTACCTGCTCATCAGCGGCAGCAAACACGAGGATTTGCGGCGGACGCTGGCGATCCTCGAAGCGGAAAAAATGCGTTCAGCGCGTTCGGCACAGCCGGAATTCTGACCGCCAAACGGCGATCTTCAGCGCTGACACAATTGCGGAAGATGATTGGCGGATAAGTGCAAATTGCGGTTTGTGGCTAAATTTATTTGGATTAAAGTCAAACATGAGCCTTTCGAAAAAAATCATTCTGGGCGTGACCGGCTCCATCGCCGCACACAAGGCGGCCGACCTGGCGAGCCAGCTCACCAAACAAAAATGCGACGTGCGCGTGGTGATGACGGCGGACGCGCAGCGCTTCATCACGCCGCTGCCGTTCAAGACGCTCACGCGGAACCCGGTGGTGACGGATCTTTACGACGAGGACGAAGGCTGGAAGCCGACGCACATCGAACTGGCAGACGCGGCGGATTTGCTGCTCATCGCGCCGGCCACGGCGAATATGATCGCCAAGCTGGCCCACGGCCTCGCAGACGATGCGTTGAGTTGCATCGCGCTGGCGCTGAATCCCAAGGCGAAAATCCTGATTGCGCCGGCGATGAACGGAAAGATGTGGCTCCATCCGGCGACGCAGGCGAACGTGGCGGTGTTGAAACAGCGCGGCGTGGAATTCATCGGGCCGGATAAAGGGATATTGTCGTGCGGTTACGAAGGCGTGGGCCGGCTGTGGCCGGTGGAGAAAATCGCGGCGCGCGTTTTGTCGCAATTAAAAATTAAAAATTAAAAATGCAAAATGGAGCGACCAGGCCGACGCATTTTTCATTTTTCATTTTTCATTTTTCATTTCCATGAATCCGCGCCGCGAGCCTCTGCTGAAGCGCCTGCCGGCCTTGTTTGAAATTCCGGCACCCGACGCGGCCCGAGCCTTGCGCCGCATTCTGCTGATGGAGCGGGATCTGATGCTGCTGGTAAAGGCCGTGTTCATCGGCATCTGCCTGCAATCCTTCGACTACTCGCATTCGCTGTGGATGGGCCAGATTTCCAGCACGCTCGACGTGACGGTGGAGACGGTGCAGTTTTTTTTTGGCTTTTACATCGCGGCCAGCGCGGCACTGGCGGTGCCGTTATTTTTTTCACGGCGGCTGCCGCTGGCGTTGCTGCAATGGACGACGGTGACGAGCTGCTTGGTGGACGCGCTGCTGCTGGCGGCGATGACCGTGATCACCGGCGGCCTGGACAGCATTTTGTTCTGGCTGTTCATCGGTTTAATTTTGCGCAACTCGGTAAGCGTGCCGCCCGGATTTTCCCAGCTCTTTTTGAATTTCGCCACCAGCTTGTGCTATGTCCTCGTGGCGGGGCTGGACATTACAATCACCGCCAACTTAGACGACACCACGCGCAAGGCGATGGGAGATTTGCAGGCCCACGAAGAATTGGGCGAGCCGTTTGTGCTGCGCTTGCTGGTGCTCGGGCTGACGGCCTTGAGCTGTTACGGCGTGCAGGCGTTTCTGGAACGGCAACGGCTGGCGGATGAGGAGGCGCAGGAATTTGCCGCCCGCGAAGGGCAGTTGCATTCCGCCGGTCGGCTGGCCGCCGAGTTTGCGCATCAAATTAAAAATCCGCTGACGGTCATCAACAACGCCGCCTTTTCGCTGCAACGGTCGCTGACGGAAAACAAAGTCGCCGCGGCGCAACAGTTGGACATCATCCGCGAGGAAGTCGCGCGGGCTGACCGCGCCATCACGCAGATCATGGGCTACGCGGAATTGAGCGAGGGTCGCGTGGAAAAACTGGACGTCGTTGCGGAAATCGAGCGGGCTGCCACGCAGGTGTTTCCCGGCGCGCTGCCGTCGGGCATCGTCGTGCAAAAAGATCTGCGCGGGCCGTTTCCGCCGTTGCTGATGCAGCGCGGGCATCTGGCCGAAATTCTGGTAAACCTGCTCCAGAACGCCCGCGAAGCGCTGGGCGAGCAGGGAAAAATTCTCATTATCGCCCAAAGCCACCGCGATCACGCCGTGGAAATTTGCGTGCGCGATAGCGGCCCCGGCATTGCTCCCGACAAATTAGAGCGCATCTTTGAAGCCTATTTCACCACCAAGGAAAAAGGCACCGGCCTCGGCCTGGCCATTGTAAAACACAACGTGGAACTTTACAGCGGCACGGTGCGCGTGGAATCGGTGCTTGGACAGGGTGCGAAATTTACGGTAGTCTTTCCGGCGAAGGCGTCGCCCAAACCCTTCATCACATGAGCCTGCCGCTGCCACCCATTCTGGTCGTGGACGACGAAAATAACATGCGTCGTTCGCTCCAAACCATGCTCGGCGACGAAGGCTACGCCGTGCGGACCGCCGAATCTGCCGAGGAGGCGCTGGGACTGCTGGGCCGGGAGGATTTTTTCATGGTCATCACGGACGCGCGGCTCGGCGGCATGACCGGCTACGAATTTCTGGGCAAAATCGGCAGCCACTGGCCGGACCTGCCGGCGTTGATGATCACCGCCTACGCCACGCCCAAGCTCGCGGTTGAGGCGATCAAGGCCGGCGCGATGGATTATCTCGCCAAGCCGTTCGCGCCGGAGGAATTATTTCTCGCCGTGGCGCGCTGCGCCGAACGCCATCGTCTGCTCCGCGAAAATGCCGCGCTGCGCTCACGCGCCGGCGAAGTTTTCAGTCTGGAACAAATCGTCGGCGACTCGGAAAAGATGCGCGAAATCCGCCAGCTCGTCCGCACCGTGGCCGCCACGGACGCGCGCGTGCTGGTGCTCGGCGAAAGTGGCACCGGCAAGGAACTGGTCGCCGGTGCGTTGCACAGTTTGAGCGCGCGGCGAAATGAAAGTTATGTGCGCATCAACTGCGCCGCCATTCCGGAAACGCTGCTGGAAAGCGAATTGTTCGGCCACGAAAAAGGCGCGTTCACCGGCGCGGTGAAACAGAAACTCGGCCGCGTCGAGGAGGCGGATGGCGGCACGATTTTCCTGGATGAGATCGCCGACATGGGCAAGCCGCTTCAGGCGAAACTGCTGCGGTTTCTGGAGGACGGCTCGTTCACGCGCGTCGGCGGCACGGAGGAATTGCGCGTGAATGTCCGCCTCGTCGCGGCGACCAACCGCGACATCGTCCAGGCCATCGCCGCCGGCGAGTTCCGCGAGGATTTGTTTCACCGGCTCAACGTGGTGCAGTTCAACCTGCCGCCGTTGCACGAACGCGGCGAGGACGTGCTGCAGCTCGCTGATCATTTTCTGAAAATCTTCCGGGCCAAGATGGGCAAAAATATCGGCGGCTTTACGCCCGCCGCGCGGCAGAAACTGCTGGCGCACCATTGGCCCGGCAACGTCCGCGAACTCCGCAACGCCGTGGAACGCGCGTTGATTCTGGAGACCGGCCATGAAATCCAGCCCGGCTGCCTGCCGGTGTTCGCCGCGGAAACGCGGCTGCAAAAAACCGACGGGGCCGCGCCCGCGCCCGGCGAATCGCTCGACACCGCGCTGGAACGGCTGGAACGCGAAGTCATCCAGACCACGCTCGAACAGAATAATTTCAACCTGACACACGCCGCCGAACAGCTTAAGCTTACCCGGCATGCCCTCCGCTATCGGATGCAACGATTGAACATAAAATTCGCCCATACCGCGGCCGGTGACGCCGCTGTCAGCCCGACCCACTGATGAATCCTTTTGAACTGCCCGCAACCGGCAAATCGTCCGACTGGCTGATCTTCGGCGCCATGCTGCTGGCCATCGCCCTGCCTGTCGGCGGCTTTGTGATCTGGTGGGCGGTTTTCCGCCAAAAAACAAAAAAACAGCACCGCAAACGCCGGCAACGGCACAGCCGCCAACGGAATCCCACGCTCGCCCAGACCGGCGGCCTGCCGCCCAAGCGCGATCCAAACCAGCCGCCTGCCGGTTTGTAACCATGCAGCACAGCCGCGCGATCACCAAAAAAAGCGCCTCCAATCTCGCGCTCGCTTTCATCCTGCTGCCGCGCGAAAAACGCGACGCCATGTCCGCGCTTTACGCCTTCTGCCGCGCGGTGGACGACGTGGCCGACGAAGATTCCGTGCCCACCGAAAATCGACGCGAACAGCTGGCCGCCTGGCGCGCGGATATCCGCCGCGCCTGCGACCAGCAAAAACCGGAATTCATCCTCAACCAGGAATTCCAGCCGGTCATCCGCCAATTCAAATTGCCGTTCGCGCTGTTTGACGAGCTGATCAAAGGTTGTGAAATGGACCTGGACACGCTGCGTTACGAAAATGACGAGGCGCTTGAACTTTACTGCTACCGCGTTGCCTCCGTCGTCGGCCTGTTGAGTATTGAGATTTTCGGCTACCAGAATCCGGCGTGCCACGACTACGCGGTTCAGCTCGGCAAGGCGCTGCAGCTCACCAATATTTTGCGCGACGTGAAAAATGACGCCGCGCGCGGCCGGATTTATCTGCCGCTGGCCGAACTCAAAAAATTCAACGTCACGGAAGCGGAAATCTTAAACTCCAAATATTCGGAAAATTATTTCGCGCTCGCCACCAGCATCGCCGATCGCGCAAAATATTTTTACCAACTCGCCCGAAAAACTTTGCCCGCTGAAGATCGTAAATCCATGGTCGCTGCCGAGTTGATGGCGTCGGTTTACTGGCAGCTCCTGCAAAAATTGGAGGCGAACCGTTTTAATGTTTTTGGTCCGCAACCCGTGCGCTTGAGCAAGCCGCACAAGCTCGCGCTCATTTTCGGTTCCTGGGTCCGTTACGCGACGGGTTCCACCGCGTCCAGTTATGGCCAGCCTTGAACCGCGCCGGCTGATCGTCAACGCCGACGACTTCGGCCTTTCTGCTTGCGTGAATGCCGCCGTCATCCGCGCGCACCGCGAAGGCATTTTGACCACCGCGAGCTTGATGGTCAACGAACCCGGCTTCGCCGAAGCGGTGACGCTGGCGAAGGAAAATCCAAAACTCGGCGTCGGCCTGCACCTCACGTTGCTGATGGGCCACGCCACTTTGCCGGCAGAAAAAATTCCAGGTCTCGTCAACGCACGCGGCGAATTTAGCAACTCGCCCGTCGGTGCCGGCCTGAATTATTTTTTCAAACGCAGCCTGCGTGAGCAACTCCGCGCCGAAATCCACGCGCAGTTTGAAAAATTCCACGCCATCGGCCTGCCGCTGGACCATGTCAACGGCCACTTGCATCTGCACCTGCATCCGGTCATTTTTGAAATATTAATGGCTGACGCGGATGAATTGCGCATTCGGCATTTGCGACTCACGCGCGACTGTTTCGCCCGCAGCCGGCGCATGGCCGGTGGACGCTGGTTTTACCGCATTTCGCACGCGGCGATTTACGAAATCCTTTCCCGGCGTGTCCGCGAACCGCTCCGCCAGCGCGGCATCCGGCACGCACAGATCACTTTTGGCCTGCTGCAAGATTCCCGCGTGGACGAGGATTATATTTTAAAGCTGTTGCCCGAGCTGCCGCCCGGCGATTCCGAGCTTTACTCCCACCCGTCGCTCGACAAATTTAAACCTGAATTCGACGCCTTGGTCAGTCCGCGGGTGCGGGAAGAAATAAAAAAACTCGGCGTCGAACTGATACGTTACCAGGATTTGTGATATGTTGAAACTATTGTTGATTTTGCTCACCGGCCTCGTCTGCGAATCTGCCGGCGTGGTGTTGTTGAAAAAAGGCATCGACCAGATCGGCGACGTGAACGGCTACACTGCCGCCGAGATTTTCCGCGTTGTGAAATCCGGCCTGACCAGCCCAACCATTTGGCTGGGCATCTTTTTTGAGGCGCTGTTTTTCATCGGCCTGCTGGTGCTGATGGCCAAGAGCGATATCAGCTTTCTCTGGCCGCTCACCGCGTTGAGCTTCGTCTTCACCACTTTTTCCGCCATCTGGTTTCTGCACGAGCACGTCGCGCCGGCACGCTGGATTGGCGTGGTGTTCATCGTGATCGGGGCGGCGTTCATCAGCTACAGCGAACACGCCAAGGAAAAACCGGCGCCACCGGCGGTTCAAGCACCGGTCACCGAAAAATAATCATGGGAAAATAATTTTCTCCAGCACGACGGCAAGCTGGTTGGCTGCGAAGCTGGTTTTTTTCTGCAACCGCATCAGCGCGCCGATCTTTCCGGGCGACTTGGCGATGGCCAGAAATAATTTCCAGAAATCCAAACTCTTGTCCGGCTTGGACAGCGCGTTGAAATCCAGCGGCAGGTCCTCGTCCGCCGTATCGGAAATCACGCGGACGGTGGCGCTCGGAATCCCGCGCTCCGCACAAACGGCCTGAATCGCGGCCGATTCCATCTCCACCGCGTCCGCGCCGGTTTCGGCGCGGAGCTTTTTCTTTTCGGCGACGGTCGTGGCGATGCGGTCGGCGCAGAAAATCTTCGCCGACTTCGCGCTGGCGGCAAGCAGCTTGGCGCGAAGATTTGCGTCCGGCGTTTCAAAACAAACCGCGCCGATCTTCAATGCTGAATTTAGGCCGCCTGCGAACCCGCAGGTCAACACCTGTTCCGGTGCATGCGTGGCCAGAAATTCGCGCACGGATGTTTCGGCGTTCTGCCGGCCGATGCCGACGATGAGAATGTCGACAGATGCCGCTGATGCCGTTTTGCGAAACGGCGCAGCTTCTTCTTTCAGCGCAAAACAAACCAGCGTGGACGGCATAAGTTGGCGAAGTGTTGCGATTATTATCAGGCCTTTCAAGGCTGGGTTGATGAACAGCACTCAACCGGACGCCTAATTTTCGCTCCATTGATATTCGTATCCATTCGGCGGGTCGTAATATCCGGCGCAGGAATAATTGCCGTTCGGATAACGCAGCGCGCTGTTCCAATAAATCTTGAGGTAACTGACATGGCCATCCACGCAGCCCACCAGATTTTTTGCATCATTGAACATCGGCAGGCCGGTCGCCGCCAGCCGGGGCTGATGCCAGGAATAGGGATAAATGGCCTGCGCTTCGGCCACCAAAACGGAGCGGGTGGAATTTTTGACCGCGCTCAGCTTCTTGCCCCCTAGGCCGGGCAACACGCCGTTGTAAGCAGCATTCGCGTAATTGGTGACGAGGTTCAGCCCGTTGAACACATAGCTCGAATAATCAAACGCCGCCTGTTCATACCGGCCGTGCGGCACATAGATGACGAACAAATCGTCCGCATAATAATAGGTATCGGCGGGACAGGCGAAAATCGTATCCGCCGGCGATGAGGTTGGGTTGAGGCCGAGATAGCTTTGCATCGCCTCCTTGAAAAAAATGTAGGTGGTGGTGCCCAAGTTGGGCAAGGTGTCACAGTTGTCACCGGCATACAAATGCACGCCGAGATTGATTTGCCGCAGGTTGTTCAAGCACGCCGTCCGTTGGGCGCGGGCTTTGGCGCCGGATAAAGCCGGCAGCAACAACGCCGCCACGATGGCGATGATGGCGATCACCACGAGCAGTTCCACCAGCGTAAAGCCGCTGCCGCGCTTCATGAATCAACTCTGGCGCTTCAGAAATCGGCTGTCGAGAGGTTTTCGCCACGGGAGATTTTCCGAAACGGCGCGGCGGCTTCTTTCAGGGCGAAGCAAACAAGCGTGGACATTTTCAGCGCAAAGCCTCCAGCAATTGCTGGCGCTCCACACCTTTGTGGGCACTGACGGCGCGCACGATGCTGTTCAGCGTGCCGACGCGCAGTGGATTGTGGTTCGGAATGGAAAGCCGTTGATGCGCCGGCGTATCGGTTTGCAGAATGATGTGGCTGCCTTCCTGATGCACGATGCGATAGCCCCAGTCCCGGCACAAAACTTTGACCAGTTGCGCGCCGCTCAAATCGCGCGGGACTTTCATGCGTCGGCCAGAATTTCATCGCGCACCAGATGCAGGCGGATGCGGCGCGGAGTTGCCGGTTGATCAAAAAAGAATCCGCGCACGGCTTCCTGGACATTTGTGCGCACGGCTTCCCAAGTGTCGCCCTGCGTGAAGATGTTTTCCGTCAGACATTCGGCGCAATAGCCGCCGTCCTCTTCTTGGGTCACTTCAAACACCAGTTCTTTCATGCGGTCAAACTACGGGGGTTGTTTTCAGACCGCAAGCGCGGACTGACCGCCTTGCCCGCCGCCAATTTCCGAAACGGCGCGGCTTTTTCTTTCACGGCGAAGCAAATGATCGTGAACATGAGCCTAATTTGGAATCAAATTCATTGCAACAAAGTCGCTCCAGTAAAATTTCCACTTTTCTGGATTTGAATCATGAGGCGCATGATGACATATAGGTGTAAATCCCATGCGAAATGTAAATTTGTTGGTTCGCACAGATTGGTTTACTACTAGATCCATATCATTCGCCCATGTTCTACCCGGTCTGCCGGGATCAAGTTCAACATGCACTGGAACATTCCTGTCACAGCCCCAAGATTCAGAACCTACAAAAAGGCTATCGGTGGTCCAATTTTCATCCCAACTGCAAGTCATCGTATCAAAATACTGATTCGTGTTCGTGACATTTCTCACTTGGAGATGAACTTTGAATTTGTCTCCGATGTGAACTTGATTGGTTGCCGGCGTCACAATGATTTTGAAAGGTGCGATTTCTTTGGCCGGTTCATCCAAGACAATTTTCACTTCGTTGCTCCAGTAGGAATTTCTCTTTAAGCGATTGGAATAAGGCCGCTCTTTGTCAACAAAAGGTGTAAATCCCATTCTAAATGAAGCTTGATTGGTTTGAACCGAGGACAGCGTCCAAACCTTCACGCTTTTCCTAAACGATTTGCCGGGAGCTAAAATGATTTCCAACGGATGATTGTTGTTGTTGTTGTGCCAAACTTCCTGATAACGAAACAATCGAATGTCTGGGTTGTCTGTTCGCCACGACGAATATAAATCGTCGCTCATTATTATGAACTGTAAGTTTGTATGAGTGATGTTTTTTACCTCAAAATTAATCTCGAAAGGTTCTTGAATTCGCAGGCGTGTTTTCGATGGCACCACGGTGACTTTGAACGGTTCAGCAACAGAATTTGCAGCCGAATCTGCTACGAAGATTTGATTTGTAAACAGAATTATTCCGCCAGCGAAAGCCACCAGAGCGATGATTAGTTTTGATTTCATCATTTCACTTTATCCCCGCCAGCCGTTCCTTCCAGATTTTGTAAAGCTCCACGGTGGCGCGGACGTCGCGCAGGCAGTATTCGGCGATCTCGCGGAATTTCCCCTCCGCCATCAGCGCGGACACATCGTTGCCGGTCACGCCCGCGCTCTTGGGTGATTCGATGCCGAAGGCTTTGCAGTAAAAATCCAGATTGAACCGCCGCGCCGCGCCGCCCTGCCCGCCCACGGAATAAAACGTGAACTGTTCCGCAAGATCGCAGTGCGGCTCGCAGGCGTAACGGTAGCCGAGCCAGTTCTTCTTGGAGATCGGCACGTTGAGCAGCGCGGAGCGCAGGTAGATGAACGGCACGTCGAAACCGCGGCCGTTGAAGGTGACGATGTGATCGTATTTTTTCGCGACGTCCCAGAACTGCGTGAGCAATTCGGTTTCATCCGCGCAGGGAATGAATTTCACCGGCGCATTTTCCTCTTCGACCTCGTCAAAATCATCCGCCACGAAGAGGGACTGGCCGCGCTGGGATTCGGCGTTGAGCATGGCGATGCAGACGACCTGCGACGTGAGCGGCCACAAGCTCATGAACCGGGTGATGTCCTCGCGCTTGGCCTGCTTGGCGATGGCGTCGTCGATCTTCTCGGTCTCGCGAAAGAGATATTCCTGCTGCGCCTCGTCAAAATTTTCCAGCGGTTGCGCGGAGGTTTCGATGTCGAATACGAGTGTGGCCATAAATTTATTTGGTGGGGTCAATGATTCTGCCGAGGAATAAAATGCTGCCGCTGCCATTGTCGCGAATCAAATAAATGAACGGATGATCCACGATGAAACGATCGTCCATGCCCGCCATGGAGGCCATCGCCACAGTTATCGCCGCCGCTTCCGTGCCGGTTTCATTCACTTCGACAAACGCTTTGTGAAAAACATCGGACAAATAAAGGTTTTTCGTCCCGTCCATCCCGGAGAAATCAGCCGTGTCGTCGAATGCCGTATTCATGCCCAGCGCTTTCAACTCGGTCACCAGATTAAAACTGCTCGACGTGGTGAAACGCGGAAGACGGACGGAGGTTTTGTGCGGTTCCGCCTGATCCAATTTTGCCAGCCAGGTGCGGAGATTTTCGGCGGTCAGCTTCGGTTCCAAATCATGCACGTCGTTGTGTTCGGCGTCGGGCATGTATTCGATCCGGCTCGGCAGCAAAATCACCATGGACAAATCCTGGCCGATGTAGGGCAGTTCCAGCATCTCCACCGAATTGTCTTCGGTCATCGCGTGTTTGAAACGTGCGCTCTGCCACATCATCGGCACAGTCACGGTTTCGTTGGTGGCCACTTGAAATGTTGCCGACTTGGTGTCCTTCCGCTTGAACTGATACAGCCATTTGCCTTTGAAATAAATCGCGTCGCACAAGGCCAGCCGCGTGGCCGGCGCGAGCTGTTCCGGCCCGATGCCATTGGGAATTTTGTAATTTGTCTTCTCGTCCATCCAGCGGTTGATTTCATCCGCCGCCGCACTGGCACCGTTTTGAAAATCCACGGGCTTCGCCTCGGCAAAATAATTTTCCCGGACGAGCTTTAAAAAGGCATCGTTGAAATGATAATCCTTCTGGCACCAGAGCGAGTTGGCGGATTTAAGCACAATCCGGTTCCACCGCTGAATTTTGTCCATCCGCCCAGCCAGAGCTTTGAAGGCCGGATGCAGCTTGTCCGGCGGCAGGCCGAAGTGCAGCGTGTTGGCCATTTCCACTTCCGTCTGGCCGCGCGCACCGGCGCTGGTCATCGCCAGCGCCGCCGAAATGCTGTAGGGCGAAAAGAACAAATTGCCCGGCTGATCCTTGAGCTTTTGATACAAGTCCAGCGCGAAGGCGTTGTTGGCCGTCACCACCGATTTAGTCTCCACCGAAGCCGCAAACGGGACGGTGGTTTGCGGCAGCAAAGAAATCGTTGCATCAACCAGCAACGCCAGTCCGGCGACACCAGCGGCACACCCGGCAGCAATTTTTTGGTTTCGGCTCAACCGCGCCAGAAACCGGCCCACACCATTTTTGATGAAAAAAATCAAGAAGCCCCAAAGGCAAGACATCACCACGAATCCGGCGAGCATAGTCAAAAATTCAGCGTCGCCAGTTCTAACCAGCCCCCTAACCAGCTTGGATTCCAACAGAAAAAGGAGCGGAGAATGCGTCACCATTGCAAAATTGCGAGCCTCCACCGACAACCAGTTTTCCGGCGCGAAAAAACAGGCAAAGAGGAACAGTTCCACCGCCGCTCCGAGAAGAAAATATCTCCCCCGACGCCCTGAAGTTTTTGGCGCAAGCTCCGGTTGCATGAGCCAACGCTAAATGGTTCAAACCGGCTCCGCAATCAAATCATAATCCGTGTGGCCGATGATTTTGACTTGTGCAAATTTGCCGACGGGCAATTTGCCGCGCACATAAACGCGGCCGTCAATGTCCGGCGCATCGGCTTCGCCACGGCCGACAAGGAAATTTTGAATTTTGAATTTTGAATTTTGAATTTCCTTCTCGCGCATCAGGCCGTGTTCCCACGAACTCACATTGGCGGACTGCAACTGCTTTTCATTTGCTTGGCCTTCGACAAGAATTTTGATTTCACGGCCCACAAAACTTTCCGAGACCGCCACGGCGACCTTGTGCTGCGCGGCCATCGCCAATTCGCGGCGCTTCTGTTTCACCTTATCGGAAAGTTGGCCGGCCATCGCGCCGGCGCGCGTGCCGTCTTCCTTGGAATACGCAAATACGCCGAGCCGCTCGAACTTGGTGTCGCGGATAAAATCCAGCAGCGCATTAAAACTCGTCTCGGTTTCGCCAGGAAAACCGACAATGAAGGTCGTGCGCAGCGCGATGCCGGGAATCCCCGCGCGGATGCGCTGGATGAGATCGACGATGTATTCCTGCGAGGTCTCGCGGCGCATCCGTTCGAGCATGTTTTCGTGGATATGTTGCAGCGGGATGTCCACATAGCGCGCGACTTTTTTGCACGCGGCGATGGTCGCAATGAGTTCGTCGGTCCAGTGCGCGGGATGCGTGTAAAGCAGGCGGATCCAGAAATCGCCCTTGAGCGCATTCAGTTCGCGCAGCAGCGTGCAAATGGTCGTGGCATCGGCGGAAAGGGATTTCGTCGCGGCGTTGAATTTTTCGGGCGAAGAAATGGCGCGCGAATGATTCGGACGCAAATCAAGACCGTAGTAAGTCGAGTCCTGCGAGATGAGATTGATCTCCTTCACGCCGTCGGCGATGAGCGCCTTGGCTTCGGCCACGATGTCCTTCTGCGTGCGGCTGCGATGCGAACCGCGCATGCGCGGGATAATGCAGAAGCTGCACGGATGATTACAACCCTCGGCGATTTTCAGATACGCAAAATGCTTTGGCGTCAGACGAAAACGCGGCGTCTCAAAATCAGGAATGAAAACGGGGCGCGCGGTGACGTCCAGAATGGGAGCAGTTGGGAGTTGGAAGTTGGAAGTTGGGGATTTTGCGCCGACAACCGTTTTGGTTTTGCCGAATTTTTCCGAGCCGCGCAGGGATTCTTCTTTGTCGTGATCGGAGAGGTCGCGGGATTTTTCCAATTCGTTCAGGCGCGAAACGACTTTGCCTTTTTCAACTTTGGACTTTGGACTTTGGACTTTGGACGCACGACTGGCAATCGCCCGGCCCACGATGTCGCCGACTTGCGCAACTTGGTCAATGCCCATGAACGCATCCACTTCGGGCATGAGCTTGGGCAGTTCTTCGCGAAATCGTTGCGAGAGACAGCCGGAAACGATCACCGCCTGACCGCGCTGGTTGGCATCGCGCAACTCGACGGATTCGAGAATGGTGTCCACGCTCTCTTCCTGCGCGGAATCAATGAAGGAGCAGGTGTTGACGATGACGGCATCGGCCGACGACGCGTCGTTGGTAATCTCGACGCCGCTTTTCATCAGCGAGCCGAGCATGATCTCGGCGTCCACCAAATTTTTGGCGCAGCCGAGGGAAATCAAGCCGACACGCAACGGCCGGGAACTGGAAATTTTCTTCGTCACAGTCGGCGGAGGTTAGCAGAGTTTCGGCGTGAAGCAATCTTGCGGAACGGCTCGCGGGGACGCTCGCCCCACCAAAAATTTGCGGCCAAAATTATTTCGCGGCGGAATTGGTCGGAACTTCTGCCACGGCGTTGGTCCTGACGGCGGGCGCGTTGGTGGCCACCGTTTCCGCCGGCAGGCCGAGTTGGGTGCGCAGAATGGCGCGGGCGGCATACGGCAAGCCGCGTTGCTGATCCAGCAGGCCGGTGACCACTTCGCGGTTCAACGTGTCATACGGCGGCAGCGGAATGCGCGTGTTGCCTTTGAAGCCGTAAGCTTTGTCCACATACCGCTGATAAACTTTTTTACCCAAGAGCCGGAAGTTTTGATAGCGGTCCTCGCGGCCGGTGACCAGTTCGTAGTAAGACCGCACCATCAGGCCCTGCAACGCGGCGGTGACGCGTTCCTGCGATGTTTCCCCAATGTCCACCTGCACGCGCGCCACGGCATATTCGTCCAGCGTCACGTTTTTCGGAAAGGAATCGGGTTCGTCGTCAATGATCGGTTTGTTTGGATACCGCTCACCGAGCACCTTGAACCACTGGTTCGCCTCGGCCATGCGGTTGTCCTCGTAAAGAAAATAAACGGCGTCCCGTAGAAAATTCCGGTGCGCGAGCGAAATGTGTTCACGCATCTGCGCGTCGTCGCGCATCATCTCCTCGTAGGCCTCGTTGACCTTGGCGGTCAGGTCCAGATTCGGGCCGAGCGAATACCCGTGCGTGAACGGATTGGAAATGATGTGGCCGTGATGAAACGCCTGTAGCATGGACTGATAAACAATCCGGCGCAGCGTGATGAGGTCATCGGCTTTCACCTTGTCGGGATGTTTGGCGGCGGCATCCAACCCTTGCGCGCCCCAATAAATGGCGTGCGCTTCGGGCAGCCGCCAGTCGAACGGCCCGTATTTCTCGTTCACTTTTTCCGCGAACGCGGGATCAATCTTGAATTTTTCCCGGAGCACCACCGCGTTGGTATTTTGCGCGGAAAGCAGTTCAGTAAAATTGGTTCCGTCCGGACCGAAGAACGGCATCATCTCCCCGGCCCACTGTTCCTTGTAATAGATGTTCGCGTCGTCGAGATTCTGCCCCATCTTATGCTGGTAAAACCACGCCAGCTCACGGTGGATCAAAATGTCGTTCGGGTTGTAGCGCAGGCCGTCGTCGCGCAGCAGTTCGATGCCGCGCTCCACCCAGCGCCAGCGGTCGGGAAAATCCTTGAACTTCACCGAAATGTTGTAGGCCATGTTCCAGCCCTGAAACAGCCAGACCTGGGTGAACGTCGGCTCCAGCTTGGTGATCCAGTCCGCGAGCTGCGCCGCTTCGAAAAACTTGTCGTCCTGCTGCAGATCGTTGGCGCGGATCCAGAGAAAATTGGAGATCAAGCCGCGAAAGCCGCCGAGCGCCACCGTGGTGAATGCCAGCACCGGCGGCGCATTTTCCAACACCGCCGTGTGCGTCAAGCCGAGCATGTCGCGGTCGCGGTTCAACGCGTTCTGCATCCGGCCGGAGCCGAACAGCAGCGCGGCGGCGAGGCCGAGCAAAATAATTTTTTTAAGACGCGCGTTCATTGCGTTCCCTGGGCCATCGCCAGTTCGCGCCGGTTGAAGAATATGATTCCAGCCACGGCGAAAACCCCGCCGAGCAGCAGGACGATTTGCGCAAAGGCCGTGCCCAGTTCCGTCCAGGTGATGCTGCGGCCGCTGCTCAACGAATCAATCGGCGAAAAATTCTTGGCCAGTTCCACCACCACCAGCACGCCTTTGAACGCCGGAATCAAAAACGCATCCGCAAAGGAATGCCCAGCCGTGCCGGTTTCTTCATCCCCCGCCGCCACCGAACCGGAGTCCACCGATTCCGCCAGCGTGCCGCTGCACATCACCACCAGCATCAGCGACAGCGCGAAAAAAGTGGCCACGGGAAAGGACAGAAAACTGGCGGCGCACAGACCAACGGCGGCGAGCAACGCCATCCAGCAAAAAATGATCCCCAGCCCGCGCGCAAAATTCAGCGGGAAGCCACTTTCGGGATACAAAACTTCCATGCCCTCATCGAGCGAAAACAGCAGCGCCGTGTTGTTGGGATTGGCAACCGTGATGGTGAGCAGGCCGTTCGCGTCGAACAAATCTGGCGGGATGGAAAATTCATGGAACGTATCCGGCGAGAGACTCATCGGCTCGCTCTGCCAGAATTTGGTTTTCTCCGGCAGGCCCACCTGCCACATCGCGAGGAAAGTCCCGGAAGCGTTTTTCTGCGCGGTGTTAAATTTCACCCGCAACTGGAGCGGTTTGCCGGCCAGATAATTTTTGGCAAAGCCCAGGTCAATCTGCCAGACGCGCTGATAGGTCGGCGGCACCAGCTGAAAATCCGCCTTCACCCGCTCGCGGATTTGTTTGCGAACCTCCGGCAAATCCGCCTTTTCCACCGGACTGGTCTTGAGCCGGTTCTGCAAAATCTGCTCCGTCTCCGTGTTAATGTCCGCATCCATGCTGGCTTCTTTGGCCGAACCGCGTGCCACCAGCACTTCGCTGCGGAGCTTGGCCTGCTCGTCCGGCGGCAATTTTGTCGCGCGCCATTGCAGCAATCCAAAAATGCACGCGCCCGCCAGCGCCAGCAAAACCGCGTTCAGCAAAACGATGCCCAGCCATTTGCCTAGCCAGATCTGCCAGCGCGCAATCGGCTTTGTCGCCACCACTTGAATCTGGCATTCCTCGATGTCGCGGGCGAGTGTTCCGCAGGAAAGCCACAAGGTTGAAATGCCGAGCAAGCCCGTCACCGCGCTCAACGTGTAAGTCAAAATGATCTGGGTAAAACCACTCGCCGTGCCGTCGTCCTTGATCAGCAGCGGCAGGCCGACTACCGCCGCCAGCAACAACACCGCGATGACCAGGAACAGCTTGAACCGCAGCGCGGCCTTCCAGGTCAACCAAACGATGGCGAGCAGTCTTTGCATTTTTTTTCGGTGAGGCGAAAGTCCGTCAAGCCGTGGCTATTTTTTATTCCCGAGCAGCGACGACAATTTTTCATCCACCTTTGCCAGATCAGCCGGTTTTACGGCGGCCACGGATTCCGCTTTGGCCAGCGACACTTCGGCGGCTTTGCCCAGCGCGGCTAGTTTGCTTTCGTTCACCGACGGGTTGGTTTCCGCAGCGGCAACCGGAGCCGCTGTATGAACCTGCGGCAAGGCCAGCTTCTCCAAAATTTTGTCCGCCGCCGGCGCGGCTTCCATGCCGCCGCGCAAATATTCGGCCACGCGCGCACCGGACTGCGCGCCGCTGGTTTCATTCGCCGCGCGCGCCTTCGCCACGACGTCGAGGAAATAGCTTTCGAGATTCTGGGTCGGATTGTCCACGCGCACTTCGCCGGCGGAAACATCCTTGCGGATGATTTCCAAAACACGTTCCAGCGTTTCGCGCGGCAATACCGGTGTCGTGATTTGCAGCGTATCCGGCGTCGCCAGCAAATCCTTGAGCGTGCCGGCGGCTTGAATTTTTCCGCCATAATAAATCACCACGCGATCGCACACGTCTTCAACATCCGACAAAAGATGACTGCTCAAAATCACCGTCTTGCCGCGCCGGGCCAGCGCGACAATCAAATCTTTCACCTCGCGACAACCAATCGGGTCGAGGCCCGCCGTCGGCTCGTCAAGAATGATGAGGTCAGGATCATTGATCAGCGCCTGCGCCAAGCCGATGCGGCGCTGCATGCCCTTGGAAAATTCGCCCACCGCGCGCGTCTGCGTTTTGCCCAGACCAACCATTTCCAGCAATTGTTCCGCGCGATTTTCGCGGTCGCTTTTCGAGAGATGAAACAGGTTGCCAAAAAAATCCAGCGTCTCGCGCGAATTGAGATAGCGATACAAATAAGATTCTTCCGGCAGATAACCGATGCGCGCTTTCGTCTGCACATGCCGCGGCGAATGACCGAAAACTTCGATGTGTCCCTTCGTGGGATTCAACAAGCCAAGCAGCAGCTTGACCGTGGTGGACTTGCCGGAACCGTTCGGCCCGAGCAGGCCAAAGACTTCACCGCGGCGCACTTCAAAATCCACGTTGTCCACCGCGCGCGCCTTCGGGCGATTCCAAAAGTCCTTGAACACTTTCGTCAGCCCACGCACGGACACGACGACCTCACCATTGGATGTTTGAGCGGCGGACATAATTTCTATTTGGAAACACTACGCCAGTTTCGGCGTCAGTTCGCCGGTTGGTTTTGAGTGCGAACCGTGGTCGTGCTTGCCGGCGACAGCTTCGGGATGGAAATGTTCCAGTTCCTCGCCTTTGCGCACGAGCCGTGCGCTGTTGAAAATCACGATCAACGAACCGACGTTGTGCAGCAGCGCCGCGACGATCGGGCCGATGTAACCAAATGCCGTCGCCCCGAGGCCGACAATGATGAACACCACGCCGAAAAGAAAATTCTGGTTGATGACGGCGCGCGTGCTGCGCGAAAGCTTCACCAAAAACGGCAGGCGGCGGAGATCATTATTCATCAGCGCAATCGTGGCGCTGTGGATGGCCACTTCGCTGCCGGCCGCGCCCATCGCGATGCCGATGTCGCCGGCCGCGAGCGCGGGCGCGTCGTTCACGCCGTCGCCGATGACCGCGACTTTGTAGCCTTTCGCTTTCATCGCGCGGACAAATTCCACTTTGTTTTGCGGCAGGCAATCGCCCTTCGCTTCTTCGCAGCCGATCTCGGCGGCGACGCGCGTGGCGACCACTTGCCGGTCGCCGGAAATCATCGCAATGCGGCGGACGCCGGCTTCCTTCAATTCCGCCAAAGCTTCCTTCGCATCGGCCCGCGTCTGGTCCTGCATGCCGACCCAGCCGACACACTGGCCGTTTTGCGCTACGAAAATCAGGCTCCAGCCTTCTGTCTCTTTCAAGTCCACGGATTTTTCGAAGCTCGCGTCAATGCCGTTGTCCTTGAGCCATTGCGCGCGGCCAACCAAAATTTTTGCTCCGTTGATTTCCGCCTTCACGCCGCGACCGGCGGTTTCGGAAAAATCTTTCGGCTCGGCCAGCGGCACGCCGGCTTCACCGGCAAGCGTGGCCAGCGCTTTGGCCGTTGGATGATTACTGTATTTTTCGGCGGAGGCGGCGAGCAACAAAAGTTCAGCGGGCTTCGTTTCGCCAATCGGGGCGAGGCGACTGACGGCGAGCTGGCCGGTCGTCAGCGTCCCGGTCTTGTCGAAGACGAAGGCATTGATTTTTGCCGCGAGTTCAATGTCAGCGACGTTCTTGATCAAAATTCCCAGACGCGCGGCGGCAGACAGCGCGGCGACCATTGCGGTCGGCGTCGCCAAAATAAACGCGCACGGACAAGACACGACAAACACCGCGATGACGCGGTTCAAATCGTGCGTGAACGCCCAGACCAGCGCGCCGATGACCAGCACCAGCGGCGTGTAAAAGCCCATGTATTGATCCACGATTTTCTGGATCGGCAGCTTGGTTTTTTCGGCGGCGATGATGAGTTCGCGAACGCGGCCGAGCGTGGTGTCGGTGCCGGCGCGGCTGACTTTGATTTCCAAAACGCCGGTGAGATTTTGCGTGCCGGCAAAAACTTCGTCGCCGGCAGCTTTCTCGGCCGGCAAGGATTCGCCGGTGATGGTCGCCTGATTGAATGAACCCTGGCCTTTCAAAATGACGCCGTCTGCCGCGACGTTGTCGCCGGGACGGATGCGGATGACATCGCCGACCGCGAGCTGGCTGGCGGCGACTTCTTCCTCGCTGCCGTCCTTCAAAATGCGGCGCGCTTTGGTCGGAGTTAATTTAATCAAAGATTCAATGGAATCGCGGGCACCCTGGGCAGTGCGCGTCTCGATGATTTCGCCGGTGAGCATGAAAAAGGCGACGATGCCGGCGGTTTCATAATTGCCGGACGCAAACGCGGCGAGCACGGCGATGGCGACGAGTTCGTTGATGCTCAGATTGCCGCGCCGCAAATCCTTCACGGCGGTGACGATGATGGGATAGCCAAGGATGAGCGAGCCGATCATGGCGCTGGCGCTGGCGAGGGTGGTGCCGGATTCAAACAGCCAGTCCACAAGAAAGGCGTTGAGAACAAAAACGACACCGAGAACGGCCTGCCAGAGATGCACGACGGAATGTTCATGGTCGTGGCCGCAGCCGCAATTGTCATCGTGTTCGTGCTGGCTTAAAAGGGACGTGACTTGCATACAAATTTAAATTTTTGTTACGGATTCGCCGCCGTTTTCGGCTGCGGCGGTTCGCGGTTCAACTGTAGCCGCAGTTCGCGCGGCTTGCCATCGGCGCGCTCAGGCAAAAAGATTTTGTCCTGCACGTTCGTCAGCACCTGGCCCATGACTTCGACGAACTGCTGCTGCGCGAACAGGCCGGGATTGCGTTCGTAATTCGGCTGCAAGGCGCTGAACCGTTTCGCCTCGGCCGTGAGCGATTCCACAAACCGCGCGCGGTCGGACGCCGCGACGTTGGTGATGGACGACGCCTGCGCGCCGGCCTCGCTCAACACCTTGTTTTCGTAGCTGTGCGCGTCGTTGAGCAACTTGTTGCGATTTTCGCGCGCGGTCGTGACCTGCGCAAACACATCCTTCAACTGCCGCGGCGCCATGCTCTGCACCTGGCATTGATCAATGCTGATGCCGAACTGCTCGCGGTCGGTCAGTTCCGTCACGCGCTGCTGCACGGCGTCTTGAAAACCGGCGACGTCGCGCGTCAGGATGTCGTCCACCTTGAATTTCGCGGCGGTGTAAATCAGTGCGTTGTTCAGCGCGTTCTGGACGGAATTGGACGCATTCTCGAATTCGAATATGTAGCGGATCGGATCCTTGATGTGGAAATACAGCGTTGCGCGGGTATGGATGATGTTGCGGTCGGCGGTGATCGCATAGCTGTCAATCGCGGGATTGAGCGACGGACCGGCGGGCGGCTCGGTGCCGGCGAGCTCTAACTCTGGCGTGGTCAAAAACCAGCCGACGCTGGACGAAACTTTTTGGATTTCGGAAATTGGAATTTTGACGACTTCATCAATCGGATAAGGAAATGACCAGTGCAGGCCAGCGGTGAGCAGCGCCTTTTGGCCTTCGCCGACCGGTTTGCCGAAACGTAAAATGACGGCTTTTTCCGACGAGCCGACCTGAAAAAATCCGGAGCCGAAAAACACGGCCACGAGCAGCACCATCGCCACCTTGACGATGGCGAAGCTACTCTTCAGCGCCTCGGCCATCGCCTGCGAACCGGCGTCCTGGATTTCCGGCGAATGGTCGGGATGATCGTGATCGTGGCTCATGTTAAGCAATTTTGCATTCGGATTCGGCACGTTCGGCCAGCCAGATGTTGATCAGGCTTTGATACGGCACACCCTGGCGATTGGCGACGCGGCGGATCTTTTGCAGCGTCACACCAGGCACACGCAGGCTGATCGGCTGGCGCGACGGCTTCAAATTGGGAAACACGACGCGCTGCGCCCTGCCCCAATCGGCATCCCGCGCCTCATCAGGACTTGCGTCCGGAACGTAAAGTTTCTTTTTCATAAACCGCTTTTTCTTTCTTGTTCATCGCCCGCGCGGAAATGATGCGGATCAATTTCCGGCGAACCGTAAATACCACCAGCAACCGTCTTTCAGCCGTCCGCCCCAACGCCTGCCAGCGCGCTTCCGACTTCGAATGTTTTGCATCCGGCAAAACCAGCAACGGCTCGTTCAAAAAAACCGCTTCCGCCTCTTCCGGTTCCACGCCATGCTTGCTGTTCTTCGTCACGTTGCCGACATCCCAGTCAAACCCTTCAAACTCCAGCGGGTTGAATTCAGGCGGCGGCATCGTCTCTCAAAAGTATATCTATTAAATATACATCGCAAATCATTTGTCAGCCGGATTGGCCGGCAGGTTGCGGAACAAATCAAACGGCGGCGTGCGCTCGTCGAAAATCAAAGTGGCGCGCGAGTTGAGCGACTGCTTGAGCGCGTCCACGCGCAGCAGAAAATTCGCCAGCTCGGGATTTTGCTGGAACACCGGCAAGGTCTTGGCGGCTTCAGCCTCGCCCTCGCCGCGGATGCGCGTGGCGGCGGCGTCGGCGTTGGCCACGGTTTCGGCAGCCTGCCGGTCGGCGGCGGATTTGATTTTCTGCGCCTCGGCTTCGCCTTCGTATTGCGCGCGGCTGATGAGCACCTGCCGCTCGGATTTCATCCGGTCGAACACCGTCTGCGTGACGCTTTCCGGCAGACCCAGCTTTTTGAGGCCGAGAAATTCAATCTTGATGCCGTAATTATTCGCCTGCAACTGCGCCTGCACGGACGACTCGATTTCATTTTCAATCGCGTCGAACTTCAAGTCCTGCGGATTGGAATTCACGAAATCGGACAGCGGATGTTTGCCCATGACGGCGAGCGCGGCGCTGCGCAACATGCCTTCGAGCTTGCTCTGGGCGTTGGGCATGGAGACGGCGGCATCGCCGGGAAATTTCGGCACGAACACCGCCGCGTCGGAAATCCGCCAGCCGACATAAACACTCGCGATCAGATTATTATTATCCGACGTCAGGCCCTGGCTGAACTTGTCCTCGAAATTCTGCACGCGCTGGTCGAAGCGATAGACCTTCTGGATGGGCCACGGCCATTTGAAATACGCGCCCGGCTCGGTGATGTTCCGCACCGGCTTGCCGAAGGTCATCACGACGGCGACCTCAGACTGGCGCACTTGAAAAGTGAACAGTAGCAGCGCAAAAATCACGACGAGCAAGGCGCCGATGATGATGGTTAATAAATTTCGTTTCATGGCTTGTTATCAGTGGGCACGTTCAGGTTCAAAAGGTCGGCACGAATCTGGTCTTCCAGATTGAAAATAATCACGTCTTGAGTGTTCGTGACGAGCAAAACATATTTCCGCGCGTTGGCGGTCGCGGCGGCAAAATTCAGCAGATACGCGCGCTGCCGGTAAACCGACGGCGCGGCGGCGAATGCCGGAATCTGGTTCGTGAACAGCGCGGCGCGGGCGAGGGCGGAAACTTCGAGCCGCTGGCGGGTGGCGTCGGCGATGTTCGTGGTCGTGAATGACCGCGCGCCGGCTAAGGCGTTCGTGCGGATGGCCGCGGCCTGCGCATTCAGAATGGTCGCCAGCTTTGTCTGCCCGGCGCCGATGACTTTTTCATAATCTTCCGCCACCGTGGTCGGCGGATGGATGTCCTGCAGTCCGACGAAAACGATTTTCGCGCCAAGCTGACGGGCATTGGCTGCAGTCTGGATTTTATCGCAGAGCGACTGCGCCGCTTCCAACCGGTTGCTCGACATCACGTCATTCAAATCCGTGCCGGCGAGGAAATGCACCACTTCGCGCGTCGCCACATTTTCCAAAAGCGTCGCCGGATCGCCGTTGCGATAAGCCCAGTCCATCACATTGGTGATCTGGAACTGCACGGGAATGCTGACGGAAATCAGACTGACGGGCGGCGCTTTGAGTAGGTCGTTGGTGTCGCTCGCATCAGCGGTGGAACTGTTCACGGTCGCCGTGGCGCGGTTGCCAACGAGGAAATTCTCCTCCTTCATGTGGCTGATCTTCCAAAGAATAATATTCGCATCCGGGCTTTTTTCGTCCGGCGTGTAGCCGACGGCAAACGACTGGATTTGATCCGTGCGGTAGCGGTAGATTTTATCCACCGGCCACGGCCATTTGAAATGCACGCCCGCTTCCAAAATCGGCGCAACCGGCCGGCCGTAATGTTCGCGCACGGCCTGTTCGCCCGCGTCAATGAACACCACGCACGTGGAAAGCAGCAAAACCGCGAGTTGCGCGAGGACCAGGCCGGCCAGATTTTTTTGGAGCGCCTGAAAAAACCAGGTTTCGGAAACCTTGAAGCCGAATTGATAATCCAGCGTCTGCGCGGCGGTCGCGAACAAACTTTCCGGCTGGCCTAGCAAACCGACGAGACGGCTGTCATAAAGCGGCCGGGCGATCTTGCCTTTGACGCGCGGCCGATAAATTTCCAGCAGCAGCGTCAGCAGGATTTCCACCGCGAGCAGGCCGAGCAGAAGGCACAAGCCGCGCGCCACCCACAAATCGGCGTTCAGATATTTCGCCTCGACACCCGCGATGCCGAGCGCCGTGAACGCGCAAACATACGCGCCCGCCAACAGAAAACTCGCGCTGGGCCGGAGCAGCCGGAGATTTTCCAGCCGCGCGATCGTCACGGAAAAACGGCCGAGCAAAAACAGCAGCAGCGCAAAAATCGAAAAGAGCGACAGCGATTCCATCGCGCGTTCGGGAATCAAACCGGCCGGAGTCTTGGCCGTCCAGCGCCAGAGCAGCCACGCGCCGCCGCTGGAAAGCAGCAGCAATAAAACGCTGAAGCCGGGCACGAAAAATTTCTCAAACTGCACCCGCGCGTTCTGCGCCGGGAAACTGCCTTCGTCCTTGTTCTCAAACAGCGACACGCCGGTGCGGCTGCGGGCGAGCTCGTCGAGCTCCAGTTTTTCCAGCCGCTCATTTTCTTCAAGCCGCATCTGGAACCAGCTCATGAAAGCGACCAGCACGCCGAGACCGAGAAACACCACCGCCACCTGCCCTGCCAGCGAGCGGGCGAAAATTGTGACGCCGAACGTGGCAAGAAAGATCACCGCCGCCGCGCCAAGATTGACCAGTCCGTTTTTTTGGGTGTTGCGTTCCACAGGAATAAGTAATGCCAAATTAGAAATTAAAAATTAAAAATGGGGCGACGCGGGCCGCGCCGACCGGACCGCCGTTTGGCATTTTCAATTTTGAACTTTTCATTTAATTCAGTTCGCGTTCTTCAAACAAGGCCGCGCCAAGCGCCAGCGCCGCGCCGACATAGCAGACGGCGTAACCGAGCGCCTTGCCGACGTAGGCCCATTGAAACGTGTTTTTACCCGTTTCCAGCGCGTCGGCGAGCCAGAAAAGCTGCCAGTTCGGGACCACCGTGTAAAGCGTCGAAGCCCACCAACTGCCTTTGGCCGCAGGCAAACCGAAGAAATAATCCGACATCAAGCCGACCAGAAAAACCGCGGAGCAGATCGCCAGCGTGGGAATTGTGTCGAACCGCGTGGAACACGCCAGCGCGAGCGCCGCGAGAATCCACAGCGCAAACAAAATCAAAATGCCGGCCGGCAACAGGCGCCAGTCCACCGTCGCCATCTGGCTAAGGCTTTGCATCTGGCTGGTGAACTGCAAAATAATGAACGTCGCGAGCGTGGACATGACGACGACCCCGAACACCGCGTCGCTTACAAACGGCCGGCGCAGGAAAAAATTGCTGCAGCCGGCCAGCGCGTAGGCCAGCGCGATGGCCCCGACAAAAATGCCGATGGCCGAAACGTCCGTTTTGCCGTAGGCGTCAAACGCCAGCCAACTCGCCAGCAGCACACCGATGAAATTGACATACGCCAGCACGGTCAATGCGCCCGCCAGGCCGGCGAATTTGGCGAAAAGAAATTGCGCGCGGCCCACCGGCTTGGACAAAACGGTGAGCGCCGTGCCGGAGCGGATTTCCCGCGCCAGCGAAGCCGACGCGCTCAGCACCGCGCCGAACAAACCGGTCAGCAGCATCACCGCCAGCGCGCTGGTTTTGACGAGCTTCATTTCGTCGCCGAACGCGAAGTAATACGGCACCGCGAGAAAAATCTCGAACAGCACGGAACCCGTCATCAGCAGCAGAAAAATCGGCTGCCGGATGAGTTCCATGAACGCGTTGACCGCAATGTTTCTAAATTGACGCATGAACTTCCGAATAGCTTACAAACCGCATGCACGTTTGCAAACAGTTAATCAGCTTGGGCAAGGAAATGGAGCGGGAAAATGCGGTTTGCGTTCAAAAATGACTCTGAGATTCGACGTGGCCACTAACAATCCCAACGGGATTTGATAAAACTTGCTATAATCAATATAATACTAATCTATAAAAAATAGTTGCCTGACGGTTGCCAATGCTTTTCAAATCGGGTATATTGGGTGGCAATGAAAACACCGAAGGCACGGTTCAAGATTTTGCCCTACACCAATCCCCGGACGGGCACCCCAAGCTGGCGGGTCACCGGCACGCGCCGCAACGGGGAACGCATCCGCGAGAACTTTGCCCGCGCCGAGGAGGCGCAGTATCGGCACACGGAGTTGGAAGGCGAGTTTCATGCGGCCAACGGGGTGGCCGCGCTGCGAGCCACGCGGCTGACTGATGAGCAAGTCGGCATCGCCGAAGCGGCTTTCAAGCGGCTGGAACAGGATGGGGATTTGATCACGGCGGTGGATCATTGGCTGCGAACTGGGAAGCCGAAAACCATCAAGGAATCTCCCCGGTTGGATGAGGCGTTGAAAACTTATGTGGACTGGCTGACCACCACCACCGATTTGCGGATACTGACCAAATACCATCTGCGCAACCGGGCGACGCACTTCGTGAACAACGTCGGCAACCTGCGGGTGACTGATGTGTTGCCGGAGCACATTGAGAAATATCTGGCGCAGCAGAATGTTTCAGCGAACACCAAGGATGCTTATTGCCGGGCGATTTCAAGTTTCTTCACCTGGTGCATGAAGGGTAAGCGGCATTGGTGCGTGAATAATCCTTGTTATGCCGTCGAGATCGAGGGGCTGACAAGCGATGATGATCGCGAGCCGGTGGTGTTGCCATTGAGTGATTGTGAGGCGTTACTGCGCGCGGCGGAGAACTTTGAAAAAGGTCATCTGGTGCCGTATGTGTCGCTGTGTCTGTTCGGCGGGCTGCGGCCGTTTGAGGCGGCGCGATTGACTTGGGATCAAGTCAACTTGACTGATGGCGAAATCCGCTTGAAAGGCATACAGACCAAGACCGGCAAGGGCCGGGTTGTGGTGATCTGCAAGACGCTCAAGGCGTGGTTATCCAAGTATCGGAAGGCCGGTGAGATTTACCGCTCGACGTATGATGCCGATCTCAAAAAGGTGCGCGCCAGCATCGGTTATGGGCCGAAGACGGAGGCGCAGCCGGACTTGAAGCCATGGGTGCCGGATGTGTTGCGGCACACGGCAATCTCGCATTACTTCCGCCTGACGGGCAGCTATGGCCGAACAGCGGAACAGTTCGGGAACTCGGAAGGCATCATCAAAAAACATTACCAGGGCCGCGTCACGAGCGCGGACACAAAGAAGTTTTATGCGCTGCGGCCGAGTTCTGGTGTCCCGCGACCACAACCCCAAGCCCAGAAACCGGTCAAGCCGGTCAGCGTCGCTGAGCGGAAACAGCTTGATTCTTTCCAAAGTAAGGCTAGTCTTACCACATGATTGCAAAAGTATCAGTCAAAGGCCAGACAGTCATTCCGGAAGCCATCCGCGAAATGGCGCGGATCAAAGCCGGGGACCAGCTGGATGTCGGCTTTTCCGGCGGACTCATTGTCATGCGCAAACGCCAATCCCTCACGCCGGCGCGGGTGCGGTCACTGCTGCTGGGCGGTCGCGGACTGCCAGCAATGACGGCGAAGGATGAAACGGCGGTCGCGGCGGCCGTGCAACGTGTTCGTCGCCGCGTCGCCGCGTGAAAGTTGTTTTCGACACCAATGTCGTGGCCAGCGCCAGTTTTTGGCGGGGGGCACCGTTTGACTGCCTGGCGGCGTGGGCGCAAGGCCGATGTGTGGCGGTGGTCAGTTCCGCCCTGCTCGCCGAATACCACGAAACCGTTGAAGAACTTCGTTTGGATTATCCCAACCTGAAATGCGTGGAATGGGTGGCCGCCCTGACCGAAGCTGCCGAACTGGTTTTTCCGGTGGAACGCGCGTCCGGCGCAACACCAGATCCCGACGACGAAATGATTTTGGAATGTGCGCTGGCGGCGGAAGCCGACTTCATCGTGAGCGGCGATAAAAAACATCTGCTCGTGCTGCGGCAATATCAAGGCATCCCGATTGTCAGCCCGGCGGAATTTCTGCGGCAGCTGGCGGGGAAGTGAGTCGGATGATTGACCAGTGAAGGTGGCTCCTCAGTTGGTTTCGGGATGGAGGCGGAATCTTTGTAGCCGCAATGGAGCGGAATGGAGAGGCGGCAAACTGCCGAGTCCGGCCAGGCCGCGGGCGGAACAGGGTCGGCACTTGAAGCGAGGCACGAGCTTAAGCGCTGACTCTGTGACGCCAGGGTTTTGATGCAGCGTGATTGGCAAGTCGAGCGCCAGTGGCGAGCGGCGAAGTATGAGCCGTTCGCCGGCGCGAGACGCGCCAGCGTCGAGGTTCCCGTCTTCGCCAAGCGTCCGGGACCACGCCCCGGATGCCTGGCGCCAATATCACCAAGGCGAGCCGGGAGCACAGCGACGGTTCGCCGCCGCGAGCCGCGCAGCGGCGAGTCAGCAATTCACTGACTTTTCTTGCCGACCCCGCGCCTGAATCATCCGCCAACCTGAACGGTCGGCAGGAACGAAAACCATTTGATAACCTGCGACGCCCATGGCGCGCGCGGGGTAGCGAAAGGCCAGCCGTGAGAAACCATTCGCACACCTGCGATGGCTGGCCGGTGCACGGCGTCAGTCGGCGTTAGCCGACTGGCCGTGCATGAGCGTCGGCAACCGCGCGCGGCCCACATCATCCGCCAAGGGAAACCGGGGATGGGTTGCGCGCCGTCACTATTGAGCAACGCGAACACTATTAGCAGGAGCCTGGCCGGCGATTGAGGCTGGGGAAGTTGGATGCGCTGCTGTTTCTGGTGGCGTCGAAATTGCGAGCGGTGACGCAACGGAAATTGCGGAGGTTGTGAAAACGCAACCGGTCACTATGTCATTCAAGGCGATGACCAAACTGCTTCAATAGGTATTCTTGGATTTTGGATGATTTGACTTCTTGGAGACGACTCAATAACTGCCCATACATTTTTGGCTCTGGAATGCCATCCATCAGAATGTTTTCACCTCTGACAATTGGCGTCCTTAAAACATAATCCAGGACAGCGACACTATCGAAATGGGGAACAAGGAATTTATTGTGTATCTGCATATAGCATCCCGGAGTATAGCAGTCTATGAAGTGAATGAGGACTTGTGGCGAATAAACCTTCAACGTCCTGATTTGGACATCGCTGAGTTTGTCCGAAAAGATTATTTCAACCGGCGAACGACCTTCAAGGTCGGCAATTTCTTCGACTGCGGGGACACCAGTATCAACTGGCGGAAGACATTTATCGTCGCAGATCCAAGCATAATTCAGCAAAGGCATTCGCAATAGTTGCGTTGCTTTTCCACACTTGAGGCACACTAAATCTACGCGCGGATTCATGTGATTAGGCTGCGCCGCTGAAACTGCGTTGTCGAGAATTTTGAGGCATGGAGTCCAGAGGTCGCTGACCTTTGGCGTTGGGGTTCGGGGATGCGCAATCCCCGATGGAAAAAATATCGCGGCGAGCCATCAAGGCGAAGCCGCGAAAAAATTTTACGCCCGGCACCTTTCGGCACCGGGCGCGTGTGTGGCCGGTTACGCTGTCCGACTGGCCGTGCGGAATGGGGCGGTGATTTCGTCGAACCACGGGTGGAGCTGGATTGCCTCCGCCAATTTCTTGATGCGGAAATAAACGGTGCTGCGGCCAATCTGGTGGCGGTCGGCGTAGGCATGAATCCGGTCTAGCATGCCAGGCTCGCGGACGGCGAGCATGAGACTGTAAAGCTCGCGCTCGGTGTCGGGAATCATCGCATCAATGGCGCGAAGGGCATCACGACGGGCGGCGTATTCATCCGGGCGGATGTGTCCGGGGTCGGCCAAGTGACAAGCGCGGACGCCTTCGGTGCTGGCGTCGTCGTGGTCTTCCTCGTGAATCGCCAAGTCGGTCATG
The DNA here is from genome assembly GCA_903884535.1 of uncultured Verrucomicrobia subdivision 3 bacterium. Taxonomy (GTDB): domain Bacteria; phylum Verrucomicrobiota; class Verrucomicrobiia; order Limisphaerales; family UBA11358; genus UBA11358. The sequence continues at coordinate 911 of CAISEZ010000049.1, read as the reverse complement.
TGGCGCTGCTGCTCTTTGCCGGCCATGAAGCTCAAAACGGCGTGGGTGATTTGCTGCTGATTGAACTGCGCCTTGCCGGTCTGGTTGAAATATCTAGCCGACTGGCCAAGCTCCTTGTTGATGAGATAGTCGAGCGCCTCGTCAACGGTGGCGGTGCTGCTGCCCAAACCAAAGCGGTCTAGGGCACGCGAAACACGGGCGCGCAAGTTGTCGTTCTGGTGAATGCCTGCCTCGAATGAAAGCCAAGCGGCTTGGTAACGGGCGGTGATGATCTCGCCGTCATGCTTGCGGGCGGCTGGCTGGGTGGAAGTATCGGAAAGAGAAGTCATAAAAAAGGTGGGCACGCTGTCACCGTGCCCGTGTGGGTTAGTTGGTGCGCGTGTCGGCGGGGCTGTAGGTGGGATACTTCTCGTGCGGGTCGCCTGCGCTGGAGAGACGGAACTGGCCGCACGGGTGCTGCCACGCTTGGCGGGTGCGATTCCAGTGAAAGCCAAGCTGCGCCAAAGTCTGGCGGACGGTGGGCGCGGGCTGCTCACTGAATGAAACCCAAATCCACTTGCCGACAACCTCGGCCAATTCCCACAAGCGGCGGTCATGCTGCTGGAGCAAGGTCAAAACCTTCTCGGTGGGCAAAGTCCGGTTAGCCTTCCGCGCTTCCGAATCAATCGGCAAACGCGTGTCAACGCGCTCTGGCTGCGGTGCCTCCGGTGTCTGCGCCTGCGGCACTACTAGCTTCGATTCTTGAGGGAGCCTGTTCGATTTTTTTTGTGATGTAGTTTTCATAGTCTTTTTTTTTGGCACTGCTCGCCCCTCATCCGTCGGTCGCCTTGTTCGCGAAAAAGCCGAGCCTCCAGCCCTCCTGCGTGGAAGTAGTCTTCAGAAGGAGCCGCGCAATGGCGGGCTGGTGTGTT
>CAISEZ010000048.1 GCA_903884535.1 uncultured Verrucomicrobia subdivision 3 bacterium | reverse complement strand
CCGGGCTTTGGCTGATCCTGTGGGACAGCCACCGCGCCACAACCTCGCATTCTTAAACCGCCTTTTCATTTTCGCATTCGCTTTTCAGGTGATTTCGCGCAAAATTGCGCCGGATTCAATCGCTATTGGTTGGCAGTGTTTCATATTGGTTCATGTTTTTGTGCTTTCAGCACTCTTAAGTTTAACCTCTTTTGTATCTCATCAAAATTCAACCGCGAAAGCAATCGAATTAATACGTTAAAACGCATATATTCCACATGCTTATTCAATAAATAACCAATCTTTGCCCGACATGCCGGAATTACAGCTTAAACGATTGCATATGGCGGGCAAAAGATTATGTGGACACAGCAACACCAACTCATTGGGCCGGCAGGGCTCTGCTACAGCGCCGCCGCTAGACGCACCAGCAGGTCAGCTCTACCCAATCGTCTATGAAAAGAATTCCCCCTGCGCGCTTGCGTTCGCTTCGCCGCAAATTAAACTCCGCGCCCGATGTTGAATTTGTCCACGCTCAATCCGCAGCAGCGCCTGGCCGCCGAAACCATTCGCGGCCCGGTGCTGATCCTCGCGGGCGCGGGCACAGGGAAAACGCGCGTCATCACCTTCCGCATCGCGCACATGGTTGAGCGCGGCATTGCGCCCGGCAACATTCTCGGCGTCACGTTCACCAACAAGGCCGCCCGCGAAATGCAGGAGCGCGTGAACAAGCTGCTGCCGAAGTCCAAAGTCCAAAGCCGACAAAGAAAATCGTCCGACGATTTGCACTTTTCATTCGCTATGCGTGCGGATTTTGCGCGTGCATATCGAGAAGCTCGGTTACAAAAAGAATTTCGTCATCTACGACGAATCGGAACAGCTTGCAGCGGTGAAGAAAATCCTCTCCAGCATTTCGGCCAAAGGAGAGAAGACCGATCCCGGCGCCATTCTCGCGCTGTTGAGCAAATTCAAAAACGGCGGCGAAAACACCGGCGCGTTTGTGGATCCGAGCGTCCGCGCGCTGGCCCAGCACATCGCCAAGCGTTACGAATCCGCGCTGCACGCGTGCAATGCGGTGGATTTCGACGATTTGATTTTGCTGACGCTGCGCCTGTTCAACGAGCATCCCGATGCGCTCACCGCGTGCCGCGAGAAATTTCGCTACGTCATGGTGGACGAATATCAGGACACCAATGCGGCGCAGTTTCAGCTCGTTCATGCGCTGACATTGGAGCATCGGAATCTGTGCGTGGTCGGCGATGATGACCAAAGCATTTACGGCTGGCGCGGCGCGGAGGTGGCGAACCTGCTGAACATGGAAAAATATTTTCCGGAAATCAAAATCGTCAAGCTGGAACAAAATTATCGCAGCACCACGACGATTCTCAGCGCCGCGAATGCGATCATCAAAAACAATGTGCGGCGGCGCGGCAAATCGCTTTGGTCGGAGAAAGGCACGGGCGCGAAAATCCAGTTGCAGACTTACGAGAACGACGAGACCGAGGCGCGCGAAGTCGTGGCGCAGATCGAGTTCAAGCGCATTGCGCACCGCGTGCGCTGGGAGGAATGCGCGATCTTGTTCCGCACGAATCAACAGTCGCGGCCAATTGAAATCGAATTGCGCAAGGCGAACGTGAAGTATCACTTGATTGGCGGGCAGAGTTTTTTTGACCGGCGCGAGATCAAGGATTTCATCGCGTTCACTAAGGCGTTTTTAAATCCGCACGATGACATCAGCCTGCTGCGCATCGCGAATGTGCCGGCGCGCGGTTTGAGCGACGTCACAATGGAACGGCTGCTCGGCGCGAGCCACGAGCGGAAATGTTCCGTCTTCACCGCGATGAAAAATCCGCTCGTGACGACCACGCTTCAAAAAAACACTCGCGAGTGCATCGAGGCGTTTGTGGAATTTGTCGAGCAGACGCAGGCGGAGTTGCAGCAGGTCGCCGGCGCAATGAACCTCGCGAAGTGGGCGGAAGGTTTTCTCGACGAAACGGGTTATTTCGCGGAATTGCGGCGCGTGGAAAAAAATCCCGAGCTGGCCGAAAGTCGCATTCGCAATCTGCGCGAATTGGTCGCCACGATGGGCGGCGGCGGCGGCACGCTTGCGGATCAGCTTGATGATTTTCTGGAAAACATCACGCTCGACAGCGACCGCGAGGAAGAAAAGGAAAACACCGCCGACGCCGTGACGCTCATCACCATGCACTCGTGCAAAGGGTTGGAGTTTCCGCACGTCTTCATCGTCGGGCTGGAGGACGGGCTGCTGCCGCATTCGCGCTCAAAAATCGAAGGCACACTCGACGAGGAACGGCGGTTATTTTACGTCGCGGTGACACGCGCAATGCTGACGCTGACGATCAGCCATTGCGGCACGCGCAAAAAATACGGCCAGTCGCTGCCCTGCCAACCATCACCATTTTTGCGAGAGCTGCCGGAGGAACTCGTTGAGCATTCGGACGCCAAATCCAAACAGCCGGTGGAACAGGCATCCGGTAAAAGTTTGTTCGCCGCCATGCGCGAGGCGATTGGATAATCGGTGTTAAGTTGCCGGTCGGCAAGTCAACTGGGCCGTGACAACAACTGGACGACAGCCAGCTGGACGGAAATAGTTAAGTTTGGGACTTACCGATTTCTTCTTTGAGTCCCAATTCCGCCATGGTTTTGTCGAAGCATTGCGGACAGATGCCATGGCTGAACCGGGCCTCGGAATGTTTGGCCATGAAACTTTCGACCTGATCCCAATAGCCGCCGTCGTTGCGGACTTTTTTACAATAGCCACAAATGGGAATCAGACCCCGCAGAGTCTTGTTCGCCTCCAGCGCCTCAGACAACTTCTGATTCGTTTGCACGAGTTCGTTGTTCTTGCGAACAATGTTCTCGAACGTGGCCAGCAACAAATCCAGAATCTGGCTGCGACCGGCTTGAATGGAATATTTATGGCCGTCATAGTTCACGTCCATGCCGGGCTGGGCGTTTGACGCCGGCGGCGCGCCGGCCCCGGCGAGAATATTTCGCACGCGATTCATCAGCACGGTCCCGTCGTAGGGTTTGATGCTGTAAAAATCGGCACCGGATTCCAACCCCTTGAAAATATCCTGCGGCTCGGAAAGCGAGGTGAGCAGCATGAAGGGCACAGCCTGGAATTTTCCGCCCGCCTTGATCTGGCGGCACAGGTCGTAACCGTTCATCACCGGCATCATCACGTCGCTGATGACGAGGGCCGGCCGGCGCAGTTCCAGCAAGTCGAGCGCATCCGCGCCATGGACGGCGTGCGCCACTTCGCAACCGGCCGCTTCCAGCAGCAAACGCAAAAAGTTCGCCTGCGGCGCGCTGTCTTCGACGATCAGGATGAAAGCCTTCTCTCCTGGTAAAATGGAGGTTCCGTTCATGGTCGGATTATCAATTGGCGGTGCACGAACACTCCCGACTGGGAATGCCACGAACTATTTTCGGCGGAATTGGCCGGAACTTTAGTGAAAATATGCGGACACGATAGTTCAGCAGCAACGGATGGTTGCCAAAGGCGACCGCAGATTTCAGCGCGAAAACCGCCGAGGAATCAAGGCACTTCGAGAATAAAATAAACCCCCGGAGCCGGCGTCAGCGGATTGGTAAAGCTGCAACTGCCGCTGAAATCAAAAGTATTGGTATAAATTGGTATCCACTGACTCTATGGCAAAGTCATATCGGTGGAGGCTAAGATGTAATAGGTTTGACCTGGTTTAACCGATGCCTCAAGCTTCAAGATCCAAGGCCATGAACCAGAAAAAAAACGAGGCATGAAATTATTGATAAATGGTGTGTCTAAAGCAATAAAGGACTAGCTGACCACTTAGGTCGCAGGGAATTCGCTTGCAACGGTTGCGAGGAAATGCCGACCTAAATTATATTCTTCCAGTGAATTGACACGCACGGACAATTTTGCGGAAATGGGTGGAAGCAATTTCACAAACCGATGCCTAACAAAACCATTTCCACGGATTCACTTCAACAAGAAGGCCGCACGTTCCCGCCGTCGCCCGAAGTCGTCAAGCACGCGCTGATCAATTCGCCCCAATACGACGCGATGTATGCGCGTTCGATCCGCGAGCCGGACAAGTTCTGGCTGGAGCAGGCGCAGTCGCTGGAATGGTCTAAAAAACCGACCGTCGCCCGCAAGTTTGACTGGAACACGGACGCGCGGAAAATCCAGCACACGTTTTTCGAGGACGGCCAGCTCAACGTCACCGTCAACTGCCTCGACCGCCATCTCAAAACGCTGGGCAATAAAACCGCCATCATCTGGCAGGGCGAACCGGAAGATGATGTGAAGCACATCACCTACGCGGAGTTGCACGCGGAGGTCTGCAAGTTTGCGAACGTGCTAAAATCGCTTGGCATCAAGAAGGGCGACCGCGTGGCGATTTACATGCCGATGATTCCTGAAGCCGCCGTGGCCATGCTCGGCTGCGCGCGCATCGGCGCGATTCATTCGGTCGTGTTCGGTGGCTTCAGCTCGGATTCCCTCGCGGGCCGCATCAACGATTCCGAATGTAAATTGCTCATCACGGCGAACGTCTCCTTGCGCGCGGGCAAGAGTCTTCAACTCAAGGCGCTCGCGGACAATGCGCTCCAGCACACGCCGAGCATCCAGCATGTCATCGTCATCAAACGCAACGACGAGCCGTGCAACACCGTCGCCGGGCGCGATGTCTGGTATCACGATCTGATGGCGAAGGCTCCCGCCGCGTGCGCGCCGGAGAAGATGCAGGCTGAAGATTATCTCTTCATCCTCTACACGTCCGGCTCGACGGGCAAACCCAAGGGCGTCGTGCACAGCACGGCGGGTTATCTGCTCTGGACCGCACTGACGCACAAATATGTTTTTGATATCCACGAAGGCGACGTTTATTTCTGCACCGCCGACATCGGCTGGGTCACCGGCCACAGCTACGTCGTATATGGCCCGCTGTGCAACGGCGGCACCACGCTCATGTTCGAAGGCGTGCCGACGTATCCCGACGCGGGACGCTTCTGGAAAATTGTCGAGAAGTTCAAGGTAAACTCGTTTTACACCGCGCCCACCGCCATCCGCGCGCTCATCCGGCTCGGCGACGAATGGCCGGCGAAATACGATTTGAGCTCGCTTCGCGTGCTTGGCTCCGTCGGCGAGCCGATCAATCCCGAAGCGTGGATGTGGTATCACCGGCACATCGGCCACGAGCGCTGCCCCATCGTGGATACCTGGTGGCAGACCGAGACGGGCGGACACCTTATCACTCACTTGCCCGGCGCGCACACACTCAAACCCGGCAGCGCGGGCCGTCCATTTTTCGGCGTTGAACCGGTGGTGTTGCGCGACGACGGCAGCGAATGCAAACCGAACGAAGGCGGCAAGCTCTGCATCAAAACGCCGTGGCCCGGCATCATGCGCACGACCTGGGGCGAGCATGACCGTTTCATCAACACCTATTTTTCCACATTCAAGAACATGTATTTCACCGGCGACGGCTGCCGCGTGGATGCCGACGGCGACTACTGGCTGCTCGGCCGCGTGGACGATGTCGTGAATGTCTCCGGCCACCGCATCGGCACGGCGGAAGTCGAAAGCGCGCTCGTAAGCCATCCGAAAGTCGCCGAAGCCGCCGTCGCGCCCATGCCGCACGACATCAAGGGCCAGGCGCTTTATGCCTTCGTGACGTTGAAGGATGGAATTTCCGAAAGCGATGAATTGAAAAAGGAACTGGCGAATCACGTCCGCAAAGAAATCGGCGCGATTGCCGTGCCGGATAAAATCCAGTTCGCGCCCGGCCTGCCGAAGACGCGCAGCGGAAAAATCATGCGCCGCGTCCTCCGCAAGATCGCCGAGAACCAGACCGACCAGATCGGCGACGTCTCCACGCTGGCCGACCCGCAGGTGGTGGACGCGCTGGTGAAGGGAAAGCAGTGACTTCCCGCTCGCGCTTTGTGGTGCGGCCTGCTAAACCAAGCCGCGATTAAATGGCTAAAAACTTTTCCAGTTTCTGCAAGGCGCTGCTCAAGGCCAAGACCGAGGAGGAAGTCAAACACGCCTATGCCGGCCATTTCGGTTTGGATTATGACACGGAGTTTCATCACGACCTTTATTCGCCGGAAATCTTTTTTGAATTCAAGTTCTCCCGCAGTTTGCAAAAGCGGAATTCCCGCGCCGCCGTGCTGGCGCAGGTGCTGTATTACGTCCGGCGGTTGCGGCTCGGTTACGCGGACAAAATCGTCCCGCCGGTGGTTTGCATCGCGGACGGCCAGCACGCGTTTTTCACCGAAACCAAAACGTGGCAGAAATTTTACGACAACGAGGGCAAATACGACTGGGAACTGGCACCCAGCCAGCCGGACGAAAAACTGGTGGCCGACCTCGCGGCGTTTGCGGGCACGGAAGCCATCAAGGTTTTCAACGTCCTCGACGAAGCCGAATACGCCTTGTTCAGCCAGCACCTCGCGGCGCATCGCGCGGAGCAGCTCACGCTGGATTTCCGCGTCAAGAAACTGATCACCGAGGAAAACTTCGAGGCGGTTTTTGATTACTGGAACAAATGTTTCGGCGACGCCGTCCGCAACGGCACCAAGTCGTCGCGCTATTTTTTGTGCGACATTCGCCCGGACGGTTCCAGCTACGACCGGTCGGAAAACAAGGTCGTGTTTCACATTGGCCCGGACGAAAACCGCGCGAAGAAAATCCTGCCCAAGGAATACGAATGGTTCTGGTCGAACTATGAAAAAGTCACCGACACCGTCGCGATCCGCAACATTCTGGCGAAGGTGGACCGGTTGACCGACGATCCGATCCGCCGTTTCACCGGCGAGTTTTTCACGCCCGTGGCGTTTGCGCGCAAGGCACACAGCTATCTCGAAAAGGTCATCGGCCCGAAGTGGTGGACGAAAAATTACCGGCTGTGGGACATGGCCGCCGGCACGGGAAATCTGGAGTGGTTTCTGCCGGCGGACGCCTACCAAAGCATCTACCTCTCGACGCTGGCACCCGAAGACGTGCAGCACTGCAAACGGGTTTTTCCCGGCGCAACGGTTTTTCAATACGACTACCTGAACGACGACGTGGAAACCGTGTTCGACGACCAGTCGCTTTTCGACCGCGTCAGCAAGCGGCCGGCAAATCTGCTGCGCGATCTTTACGATCCCAATATCAAGTGGATCATCTTTATCAATCCGCCGTTCGCCACGTCGCAAAAAGCCGGCTATTCCGGCGAAAGCAAGAAAAGCGTGAGCGACACAAAAATCCGGCCGCTCATGCACCGGGCGGACTTGGGCGAAGTTTCGCGTGAATTGTTCGCGCAGTTTCTCTTCCGCATCCGCAAGGAATTTGCCGGCAAGGAAGCGCATCTCGGACTTTTCTCCACGTTGAAATACGTCAACTCGAACAACGACCAGAAATTCCGCGACCAAGTTTTCCAGTTCACTTTCGAGAACGGCTTTGTATTTTCGTCGGCGAACTTTTCCGGCACGCAGGCGGCAAATCCGTTTCCCGTAGGGTTTTTCGTGTGGGATTTGGCCAAACAAAAGAATCTCGAAGACCAGAAATTGGAAGTCACGGTGCTGGACGATGACACCAGCAAAATCGGCCGCAAGCGGTTTGTGTCCGAGCACCGCGACCGGTTTTTGAGCAAGTGGATTGACCGCGTGCCGGCCACCGAAATTTTCCCACCACTTGGCGGGGCGATCACCGTCAAGGGCAACAACGCCGATGTCCGTGATCGGATTGCCAATGGTTTTTTGGCTTCATTGATGTGCAATGGCAATGATGTGCAACACCACAACAACGTCGCGCTGCTTTCCGGCCCGTATGTCAGCGCGGGCGCATTGTCGGTCGTGCCGGAGAATTTCGACAAGGCGATGGTCGTTCACGCCGTTCGGAAAAATGTGAGAAAGACGTGGCTCAACGATCGCGACCAATTTTTGATGCCGGCATCCAAGCCCGGCATCGCTTTCATTCGGCAGTGTGTCGTGTGGAGTTTGTTCACGGACTCGAACCAAACGGCGTCGCTGCGAAATGTCGCTTACAAAGGCGAGACGTATCAAATCGTCAACCACTTTTTCCCGTTCAAGACTGCTACAATCAAGCTGTGTAAAATCTCCGATTCCGACATCGCCCGGTCGCTGAAACAGGACGGAGAAGATCGTTTCATGGCCAACTGGCTGGCCGCGCAGAAACTGGATTCGCCGTGCGAGGCGTTGCTGGCGGTGGCGCGGGAGATTTACCAATCGTTTTTCGAGCATTTCAAAGACCTGCCGACGGCGGCTTGCAAAGTTGAACACTGGGACGCGGGCTGGTGGCAAATCAAACGATGCCTGGTGGAGGCGGGTTTGGAACGGGAGCGTCTGGCGCAGATTGACGCGTTGAAACGCCCCATCGGCGAGGCGATCGCCAAAGAAGCCGTGGCGCTGGGAATTATTTCGACCGCATGACGATGAAGCCAGCAGGGTGTCCTGCGGATTGCAGTCGGGTGACGCAACCAGCCTTACGGCCTCCGCGCCCCGCGTTGACAGGCGTATAAAATCTTCGGCGGAGAATTGAATCTTCCGCGCAAAGGACCTATTCTGTTCCGCTGCGCATGACCAAATCAATCGCAACAATGAAATTCGTCGCGCCAGCCAATGGCCGGCGTTCGGGCTGGGCGGAGGCATCGGCGTTTTGCTGGACGCCGCCCGGCGGCCAGGGCACACATCCGCGTTCCGCTTCAGGAAAGCGACCGATGGCATGGAACACTTTTAATTCAAGGCTCCCAAAATTTTCCACAGTGAAAGCAAGCGCGTCCTTATGACCGACACCGAAAATAAATATTGGGCGTTCCTGAGTTATAGTCACCAGGACAATGGCGAGCAACGCCCAGACAAACTGGCGGTGAGCCACCGGTGTTGGGGCAATTGGCTGCACGACGCGCTGAAGACGTTTTCCATTCCGGCGGAATTCATCGGCCAGGTCAATGGGCGTGGCGAACTGATTCCGGAACGCATCCATCCCCTTTACCGGGATGAGCCGGACGCGGATGCCAGCCTGAGCGCGGGGACCCGCAAGGCATTGGAGCAATCCCTTTGTCTGATTGTGATCTGTTCGCCCCGTTCCGCCCAAAGCCACCGGGTGAATGAGGCCGTGAGCTATTTCAAGCAACTCGGGCGCGGCAAATATATTTTGCCCATTGTGGTGGCCGGGGAACCCAATGTCAGCCATGGCCACACGCCGGGCAATTCACCGGAAGCAGAATGTTTTGTGCCCGCGCTGCGTCACCCGGTGCGGCTGGATGGAACGCTGGACATCGCGCGGCGGGCAAGCAAATTCATTTTTGTGGACGCCCGGCACGGCGCGGAGAAACGGGAAATTCTGGCCAGCGATCACCGCAACGCCGAAGCCGATTTAGAGATGGCCAAAATCCAACTGATCGCGTTGCTGATCGGCGTCGGCTTCAATGGATTATGGTGGCGTGAACAAAGACGCCACTTCTTTGACTTTGCCGAAGCCCAACACCAAATCCGGGAAGCGCAAAATCAAGTCGAGGAAGCCCAGCGTCAAATCCGCGAGGCACAGCAAAAGGCTCTGGAATTGCAAAACCTGCCGCGCGACGTCCAGGGCCAGATCCAGGAAGCGCAAAGCCAGGCCCAAGCAGCGCAGCAGCAGGTTCGCGAAACTCAAAAGCAACTTCTGGAATTTCAAGAAAAAGTCCGGGACTCGCAAAACCAATTGGAAGAAGCCCGCCAACGGACGGTCGCTGCCGAAAGCAAAGTTCTGGCTGCGGAGAATCAAGCGCGGGAAGCCCGGAATCAACTCGAGGAGACTCGCAATCTGGCCCGCGAGGCGCAGAACCAAGTTCTGGAATTGCAAAATTCGCACCCAGAAGCTCCGCAACAGATCCAGGAAACATCAGACAAAGTCCTGGAAGCGCGGAACCAGGCGCAGGACACTCAAAAGCAACTCGAAGAAATTCGGTTGCAAGCTGAGGATGCCCATAAAAGATTCTTGGAGGCGCAACGCCAGATTCAGGAATTACAGAACCAGGCCCGGACCGCTCAAAATCAACTGGAAGAAGCCCGCAATCAAGTGCGCGCGGCTCAATCGCAGGTCTTGGAGACGCAGAATCAGACTCGCGAAGCGCAACACCAAGTCCAGGAAATCCAAAATCAGACCCGAGACGTGCGCAGCCAAATTCAAGCGGCCCACGATCAAGTTCAGACCTTACAAAATCAAGGCCGGACGGCTCGCCGGCTTGCCAAAATTTTTGCGCTGCTGGCGGTGCTGGGCTTACTGGCCGCCGGCATGGCCACTAATTTTGCCATGCGGCAACGCAAGGTCGCGAGCCAAGCATTGGCCAAGGCTGATGCCGAAAAGGTGGGGAATTTCGATCCGGCTTCCGGCGGATTGGACAAAGATCAGATTCAGCCCATGCTGCAGAATATCGGCGGAGCGGCGGCGGATGAAAATCGGCGGCGCAGTCTCAATCAACTGGCCGCCGGGATTCCGCGCGCGGAAATTCCCGAAGCGTTGCAGGCGGCCTCGGTCATTGTGAACGATGAGGAGCGCAGCCATTTTCAGAAGTGGCTTCTGGTGCGGCTGGGCTGGATAAATCCCGTATCCGCCATGACCAATGCCAGCGCCATTGTGGGTAAAATTGTAAACGACGAGGGCTTGATTGATTTCAGCAGCTACTTTCAACTCGCCGTGCTGGACAACTGGATGAAGACCGATTTGCAGGCAGCATACAACTGGGTTCGCCAGTTACCTGACGCTGATTCCCGGCAACGCGCCTTGGACAAAGTTTTCCACTGGCTGCAAACCCAGCCGGATTCTGAATCCAAAAACAAAACGCTGGAAACCATTATTGACGAACTTGCGAAAACGGATATTCCCGAAGCCCTGACACTGGCTGAATCACTTCCGAAAGGAAACTGGCGCAGCAAAATAATGGCGCAGTTATGGATGAAGGCCGATCCGTTTGCCGTTTCGGATTGGATCAATATCCTGGGGTTGCCGCCAGAAATCATGCGCCTACAACAAAGCCAATCGCCGTGGACAGAGTTTGTTCCGCACTCAAATGTTGGCAGCGCGATGGTATCACCTATTGAAAAAGAAAACTTCTCGGCTGCCACGAACGGCCCGGTTCAAATCAAGCCGAGGGAATAAGTTTTCACCGGCTAACGGTGCCGTGGTGGTTCACGCCGCGGTCAATCGGATGATGTCGCGCAGCGAGGTGCGCGGATGGAACTTTACGAACCGTTCCAGTTTTTTCACCAGCGGTTTGCGGCGGCGCATGTCGTCGAAACCGGGCGCGTAGGCTTGGTCGTAAGGAATCAGTTCAAGCTTGGATTTTGAGCCTAGCGTTTTCACCACCAGCTTGGCGAGTTCGTGCATGGACACTTCCTCGGTGCCGCCAATGTTGAAAATTTCACCGCGCGCTTTTTCGCATTGTTGCAACCGCACTAGCGCTTCCACGACATCATGGACGAAGCCGAAGCAGCGGGTTTGCTTGCCGTCACCAAAAACTTTCAGCGGCTCATTTTTCTTGGCCGCCGCGATGAATCGCGGCAGCACCATGCCATAACGCCCGGTCTGGCGCGGGCCGACGGTGTTGAAGAGCCGCGCGATGATCACCGGCAGATTTTTTTCGCGGGCATAGGCGAGCGCCAGAAATTCATCCGTGAGCTTCGAGCAGGCGTAGCTCCAGCGCGACTGGCCGGGCGGCCCGATGAGCAGGTCATCGTCCTCGCTGAATTCCGGTTTGGCGCTTTTGCCATAGACTTCCGACGTCGAGGTCAGCAACAGCGGCGTAGAATTTTTCGCGGCGGCGCGTAGCAATACTTGCGTCTCATTGAAGCTCGCTTCCAAAACATGCAACGCGGATTTGACCACCAGTTCCACGCCGACCGTTGCAGCGAGGTGAAAAATAAATTCCGCCGTTGCCGCGAGTTTCGGCAGTTCCTTGCATTCGGAAATCTTGGCGCGGACAATTTTCAAACGCGGATGCTTTGCCACCGCCCGGAGGTTTTCCAGGCTGCCGGTCGAAAAATCGTCAATGACGACAACGCTTTTGCCATCATGCAGCAACCGCTCGACCAAGTGCGCGCCGATGAAGCCCGCGCCGCCCGTCACCAGGATAATTTTTTGTTTTTTCATTTCAACGCATTCGCCACGCCTTCCGCCAGTTTCTGCCGGAAGTCTGGATTTTCAATTTTCCTGGCTTCCGCCGGGTTGGATAAAAAGCCCGCCTCGATGAGCACCGCCGGCCGCCGCTGGCCGCGCAGGACGCCGACGAAACGCGCCCGACCCACGCCGCGATCTTCCATGCCCGTCACATGCAGCAAGGAGTGGTGCAGGCGCGCGGCAACCTGCAAATTCTGCACGTCAAAATTGTTGTTGGGAAAGTTTTGGAACAGGTAATCCGGGTAGCCGCGCGTGATGGTCGAAGGCATTCCGGGCGGCGTCAGGCAGAAGGTGGCGAGGCCGGCCGGTTTTTGATCGGGGGCGACCGAATTGAAATGCAGACTAATGAACAAGTCCGCGCGATGGCTCTCGGCCACCGCCACGCGGTTGGAAAGCGCGATGTCCACGTCGTTGGTGCGCGTCAGGAATACCTGCCAGCCTTCCTGCTCCAGCAGCGGCTTGATGCGCCGTGCCCAGTCGAGCGTAAATTCCTTTTCCGGTCGTTTGTCCAGCACGCTGATGGTGCCGCCGTTCGCGCCACCGTGGCCAGGATCAATGACGATGACGCGGTTGGTGCCAAACGCGGGCAGTTCGCCCAGCATCAGCGGCACGAGATTTTTTTGCAGATCAAGTCCGTGAACGAAAACCTGGTTATCAATAATCTCCGGCGCGAAACCGAGATGAAATTGCATGCCATGCCAGATAGCCTCGCGACTGCCGATCTCCAGCACCAGCAAACCGTTTTTGGCATCCAAGTAATATCGCGTGGTCGGCCCGCCCGACAGCCGCCGCACCGCGCCAATTTTATTTTCCGCCGCCCAGCGGTCCAGCGAGGTCCACGTCAGGATGGGCATCGGTTTGGCAACGGCGGTCGCGGGCTGGTTCGTGTGGAGGATGACGGCCGGTAGATTGGTCTTCACGGCCAGCGGGATCGGCTGGATTCGCGGAGGCAGAACCGGTTTCACCAGTATGCCGTTGGTGGACCAGTCCGGCGGCAGGGCTTCGCCGGAATCGGGCGTGGTGGCGCAGCCGGCCAGAAAAAGAGCCAGCGCGGCGCAAACGAGGCTTCCCGCAAATTTGAACACGCGGCAATTGTGCGGAAGGCCGAAGCGGACTCAAGCTGTTTTGCGCGCGACTTGTTTGCGGCGGCAGATTCAGCCATAATTTTTTTGCGAGCCATCGCAGCATTTTGAAAATTCTCGTCGCCATCACCGGAGCCACCGGCGCGCTTTACGCGCAGCGGTTGCTGGATAATTTGAATCCGTGCGAACACGAAGTCCACGTCGTGTTGAGCAATTACGCCCAGCAGGTCATCGCGGTGGAACTGCCGGACGGCTTGAAACTGCAACCGGGCGTGCAAACACACAATCTCAAGAGCATGAACGCGCCGTTCGCCAGCGGCTCGAATCCGCCGGACGTTATGGTCGTCATCCCCTGCACCATGGGCACGATGGGTCGCATCGCACACGGTTACAGCGAGGACGTGCTGCTGCGCGCCGCCGACGTGACGCTCAAGGAAAAGCGGAAACTGATTTTGGTCCCGCGCGAAACGCCGTTCAGTTTGATTCACGTCAAAAATATGGAACTGCTCCTCCTCGCCGGCGCGATCATCCTGCCGGCAAATCCGAGCTTTTATTCCGGCGCGGACTCGGTAGTGCAAATCGTGGACACGGTGGTCGCCCGCGTGCTCGACCACATGGGCATTCCCAATAAACTCGCGCCGCGCTGGGCGGAAGAAAAAGAATGATGGTCATTCGCTTCACAGACAATTTATCGCTGGAAGAACGCTTCGAACTGGGCCAACTGCATCAGGCGTCCGCCGACGGAAACCTTGATGAAATAAGGCGGCTGCTGCAAACCGACCATGTGAAATTGATCAATATCTTTGACGAATTGAGCCTGACGCCGCTCATGCGCGCGGCGATGGCCGGGCATGTCGAGGCGGTAAAGCTGCTGATCGAAGCCGGCGCCGACGTCAACGCTCATGACGCCAGAAGGATTGGCAACACCGCGCTCAACGAAGTTGCCGGTGACGGCTCATTTGTCATGATTGAAATGCTGCTCGAAGCGGGCGCCGATCCGACCATTCGCGGCATGATGAATCTGAACGCATTGGATCGGGCCCGACACCGCCACTCGGCGATTTATGCGCTGCTGGAGTCAGCGGCAAAGAAATTCACAAGGTGACTGGTATGATTTCAACGATTCAAAAGTGGGCCAGCTTCGTCCGTTTCTCGCACACCGTCTTTGCGCTGCCGTTCGCGCTGGCGGCGATGATCGTGGCGGCACGCGACAACCGCGGTTGGCCGGGCTGGAAAACTTTTGGACTGATTCTGGTGGCGATGGTCGGCGCGCGAACCTGCGCCATGGCCTTCAACCGCATCGTGGACCGCAAATTTGACGCGCTCAATCCGCGCACCAAAAACCGACATCTGCCGGCCGGAGAAATCTCCCTGGCCAGCGCCGTCACACTTTGCCTTTTGTCAGCGGCGGGTTTGATCGTGGCCAGCTATTTTCTGAATCCGCTCTGCTTTTATCTTTCGCCCGTCGCGCTGGCAATGGTCTGTTTTTATTCACTGACAAAACGGTTCACGGATTACACGCATGTTTTTCTTGGCATCGCGCTGGCGCTGGCGCCCATCGGCGCTTGGCTGGCGGTGCGCGGCGGAAATGTTTCCCCGCTCGAAATCCTGCAAATGAGCCTGCTCGCGTGCGCCGTGATTTTCTGGCTCATCGGCTTCGACATCATTTACGCCCTGCAAGATTATGAGTTCGACAAAGCGCACGGGCTGCGCTCGCTGGTCGTGGCTTGGGGTCCGCAAAACGCGCTCGCCGCCGCGTTTCTGGCGCACATGGTCATGTGCGGATTGCTGCTGGGCTTTGGCCTGCTCTGCCATTTCCGGCTCGCATATCTCGTGGGGTGGCTGATCATTTTGGGTTGCCTCGTGCTGGAACATTGGATCGCGCGGCGGCGCAGCGTGAACTGGATTAACCTGGCTTTCTTTCGCCTGAACGCCTTGATCGGCGTGGTGTTCCTGGTGGTCGTGGCGGCGGAAATTATTTTTCAAGGCGGCTTCAAACTGCGGTGATTTTTAAAAATATTTAACCGCAGAGAACGCAAAGAACCCAAAGAAAACAAATCGGTTTCAAATCTTTGTGTTCTCTGCGGTTAAATTTTTCCGGTAACATCCGGCGGGTTTTGCTTCTGAAGTGGGCATGGACACTGTAAAAATGAATGCACCCATGGCCGACGGAAACAAATGTCCGCAGTGCGGCACGCCGCTCCCGACCGGCGCGTTGGCCGGCCTTTGCCCCGCCTGTCTGCTCAAAATGGGCGCAGCGGCGGACAGCGTGACCGGCGGAAAACAACCGACCTTCAATCCGCCGAGCGTCGCCGAACTCGCCGACAAGTTTCCGCAACTGGAAATTCTCGAACTCATCGGCAAAGGCGGCATGGGCGCGGTTTACAAGGCGCGGCAGAGACAGCTCGACCGCGTCGTCGCGCTGAAAATTCTGCCGCCCGGCACCGGCCATGACGCGGCGTTCGCGGAGCGGTTCACGCGCGAGGCCAAGGCGCTCGCCAAGTTGAATCATCCGGGCATCGTGACGCTTTACGAATTTGGCCAAGCGGACGGGCTATTTTTCTTCCTGATGGAATTTGTGGACGGCGTGAACCTGCGGCAGTTGCTGCACGCCGGACGCATTTCCGCGCGCGAGGCGCTGGCCATCGTGCCGCAGATTTGCGACGCGCTGCAATTCGCGCACGACCAGGGCATCGTCCACCGCGACATCAAGCCGGAAAATATTTTACTCGACCGCCGTGGCCGTGTGAAAGTGGCGGATTTCGGGCTCGCGAAAATTATTGAACCTGGTAGGGCTGACCTGCCGGTCAGCCCAATCATTGGGGCCGCGCAGCAGCACGGCCCTACCGGCGTCATGGGCACGCCGCAATACATGTCGCCGGAGCAGATCACCGCGCCGGGCGAAGTGGACAATCGGGCGGACATTTATGCGCTCGGCGTGGTGTTTTACCAGATGCTCACCGGCGAATTGCCGGGCAAAAAAATCATGCCGCCGTCCACGAAAGTCCAAATGGACGTGCGCCTCGATGAAATTGTTTTGCGCGCGTTAGAAAAAAATCCTGAACTTCGCTACCAGCAGGTCAGCGAAGTGAAGACGTGCGTGGAGACCATCGTCAGTAGCAGCGGACGCGAGTCCGCTCAAGCTGAAGCCGAACGCAATCAAGCTGGTCAGAGCCGACTCACGTCGCCTGCTACGAATCCAGAGGCGCGCTTCTCCCGCACGGCCATCGGCGGCGTGGCGGCGTTGGCGATGTCTGTGATTTTTCTTTTGGATTTTTTTGTTAGGCACGACAAATATTCCACGCTCGATTCGTTTTATGGCGGGTTAGAGTTTTGTGGCACACTAGGATTGGTTGTCTTTGGAACAGTTGACGGCTGGATTGCCGTCTCGCAAATTCGCCGCTCGGCGGGAAAACTTTATGGGATGCGGCTGGCGTTGTTTGACGGGCTGCTGTTCCCGTTGCTGGCACTGGATGCGGTTATCTTTGGTCTGGTCTGGCTGGCAATCAAACTTTTGGTTGTCGGTCAACCCGGAGATATGCTGACCATCGGCTATGAACTCGGAATGTTTTTTGCCTTATGGTTGTGCTTGGCAACGCTCATTTCGGTGTGGGTGGACTGGCTCATCATCCGCCGTGTCTGGTGCGCGGTGAACAAAGGCAGCGCAGGAATCCCGCCGCCCGGTAGCAGCCGACGTGAGGAGGCTCAAACTGAAAAATCGGAAAGCGGAAATCAGAAATCAGAAATTGCCCCGCGTTTTTCACCCTTGGCCATTTTGGGCGCGATGCTGATCCCGGTCTTTTTTGCCTCAACCGCATTTTGGAATTTTGGCCATTGGGGCGGCTGGCAGGCGCTGGTGGGCACCATCATGGCCACGCTCGGTTTTATCTCCATCCTGGTCACAACGGTGCTCGGCTGGGTTGCGGCCGTGCAAATCCGGCGTTCCGGCGGACGTCTTTGCGGCCTGTGGCTGGCCCTGTTTGACGGCCTGCTGCTTCCCGGCTTGGTGCTGAACGTGGCGCTGATTTTTGCCCTACTCCTCGCCAATAAGTTTTTCAATGTCCAGGTGCTGGCGTGGTGGTATCCCGTTTTGGATGAACATGCGTTTCTCAACAATCCCCATTTCCTAGTATGGCTGCTGTTCGCCACCGCTGCGGTGATTGGCAGCAATTACGCGGTCATTCGCCGCATCTGGTGGGCATTGAATAAGCCCGCGAAAGGTTCAGCAGCGGCCGCCGGGCCCGGCTGGAAAATTCCAATCGGAGTTGTGACTGCCAATGTGACGGTGTTCGCAGCGACCGTTCTGGTGGCCGGCCATTTTCATCCGGAAAGGCCATTCTACATCGGCCAGAAATATTTTCCCCAAGGCGATCACCTTGAAATCACTTCGGTGGAGCGGTCCGCCACCGCGATAACCGTCAAAGGTTTTTACAACCTCGCCAGCCATGACCAGGCGCTGCTGGCGCTTTACATCACGACGACGAATGACATTCGTGTTCCCACCGATTCAAAACAACAACTGCAAATTTCCAAAGGCCGGGGTGATTTTGAACTAACTGATCCGCACATTGTTCCGGGCTTGCCGCACCTCAGCCTGTATGCCACCAACGGCACGCCGTTCGCCGCGATTTATTTCGGCAACCAAGCCGAGGCGCTGGCAGAAAGCCAGGCGAGTTGGATCACCAACGAATCGGCTTCCGCTGAAACCTGGTCGCCCCCGGTCGCGCCGGGAGAAAAACCGGACGTGCAAAAAATCCGCGACGAGATCAAAACCTTGATGGAACAAACCGATTACGAAGCGGCGTTGCAGCGGCAGCTCTGGTATTTCAATCATGCAGTGAAATTCGGCGAGAGCAATCCTGTCCGCTTGTCCTTCGGCATCATGAACTGGGGCGAGTTGGGCCAGCGTTATCCCAAGGCGAAAACAGCGCTCACCGAAATCCGGGATCGCGATATGCGGGACTTTTTGGGCGGCCGGGGTTATTCGGAACTGTTTCTGGAAATCCAAAGTCTGAACCGTGAATTGCAGGCCGATGACGCGACGACTCGCTTGTTTAAAACCATTTACCAACAGGACAAAAAACTTGCCGGGCAATGTTATTATTATGTCGAAAATGCGCTGATGCAGAAAGGCGAATACACGCTGTGCCTAAACTGCGTCGGCGATCCGCAGGCGCGCTTTGAGTCGGCCCGCCGCGGTTTTGAAATGCAAATCGAATCGCAACGGCACATGGCGGAAATGCGGAAACAATTTCCGGTGCCTGCCCCGCGCTACGCCGGCGCGTTCCATCCGCCGGACATGGGACAGATGGCCACCAATAATTTTGTCAGCCAGATTTGCAAGCTCGTCGAAATCCTCGTGGCCACCGGTCATCAGGCCGACGCGGAAAAAATTCAGGCACAGGCGCTGACCCTGCTGGATGACGCGCGGTTACGAACCGCCGTTGATGATGCGGAAAAGAAAACCCACTTTAAGCTGGCGCAACCAGATACAACTTCAAACGCCCAAACAGTCGAACCTTCGGACTTGCGCGAAGCCAAAGCCAAGCTCGCTGAATTAGAGATTAATTGTGATATCAAGAGCCTGCCAGTCCAAAGACAACTTGCTCGGATTAAGGAATTGGAACGAATGACCCGTGAAGAGCCGGACGCGCCCAGTGATGTGCGGGAAGCAAAGGTGAAACTGGCCGAATTGCATTTGGATTATGCCGAGAATAACGTGGTGGTTCAAAGACAAGTCGCTCGTATCAAGGAATTGGAGCGGATGACCAAAGAAGAACCGAATGCGCCCGCCGACTTGCGTGAGGCTAAAACTAAACTCGCAGTATTGCGCATCGATTATCTTGAACAGAATCCAACTTTTCAAAGAGCACTAGCCCGAGCGAACGAACTGACTCGTATGACGAAAGAGGAACCGAATGCGCCTGCGGATTTGCGCGAAGCCAAAGCGCATCTGGCGGAACTTCGCGTCGATTACGTCGAACAAAATCCGCGCGTTCAGGAAGCTCTGGCCAAAATAAAAGCTTTGGAACAAAAGTAATTTGACCTCTGAACATTCCACGCCAGTCTCGACCGGGCGCGGCGACATCTTCGCCACGACGCATTGGACGGTCGTGCTCGCGGCGGGCAATCGCTCCACGCCGCAGTCCGACGGCGCGCTGGAAGAATTGTGCCGCACCTATTGGTTTCCGCTTTACGCCTACGTCCGGCGGCGCGGCCACACCAAGGAAGATGCCGAGGATTTGACGCAGGCTTTCTTCGCGCGCTTTCTGGAAAAAAATTATCTCGATGGATTGAGTGTGGAGCGCGGACGTTTCCGGGCATTTCTGCTGGCGTCGCTGAAATATTTTCTGGCGAACGAATGGGACAAATCGCAGCGGCAAAAACGCGGCGGCGGTGCGGTGCCGCTGTCGCTCGACTGGCAGACGGCGGACACGCAGTTTCAAGTCGCCGCCACGAACGAGCCGAGTCCCGACAAGGCATTCGACCGCGAATGGGCGCTGGCGCTGCTGGCGAAAGTGATTGAACGGCTGCAAAACGAATGCGCGGCAGACGGCAAGGCAAACTTGTTCGAGCAGTTGAAGATTTTCCTCACCGCGGGCAAAGGGGTTTTGTCGCACGCGGACGCCGCAAAAATTTTAAACATGGATGAAACCGCCGTGCGCGTGGCGGTCCACCGGCTGCGGAAGCGTTATCGCATTTTATTGCGCGCTGAAATTTCGCAGACGTTGGCGGACGAATCGCAGGTGGACGAGGAGATGCAGGCGCTGTTCGGGGCGTTTGGCTGAACCGTGTTTGACAGAATGACAGAATTTTCAGAATCCAATTTTGTAAATTCTGTCATTCTGTCAAAAGCTCCGTCAGATCTTCGTCTTGATGCCGCAGGCGCGGGCGAGGCACCAACCGCTCAACGCCTCGTAAATCGCAAACAAGCCGGCCGCCACCAAAACCAATCCCAGCCACAGCACATAATCCACCGTGATGATGCCGGCGATGAGGCAGAGCGCGCCGGTGACGCCGCGCGCGATGCGGCCATGACGCTTGATGTTCGGTTGAAAAAAACGGCTCACGCCAAAATCTACCACACCGATTTTCCGTGGCAAGCCGGACGCGTTTGCGGCACAGTGGCGGCATGGATTTGTTGCACTTGGATTCAAACCAGCTCTGGGCCTCCGTGCTCTGGGGCGGAATCGGTGGCGGCTACCTGATTTACGGCTGGCGACAAAAAGCGTCGGTCCCGCTGATCGGCGGCGTGGTGATGTCGCTGGCCTGTTTTTTGCCGGCGCTGCCGATGACCGTGGTTTCCATCGCGACGATGGCGGCGGTTTATAAACTGGTGAAACTGGGCTACTAATCTTGCCAAATAAAAAACCGGAAGCCAGTTGTCTGACTTCCGGTTTAAGTTTTTTCAACGTAGCGGCTGTCGGGAGACAGCCGCTAATTTTTAGTTTGCGGCGCTCTACCGAGACACTGCTACGATTTACTTGCTCTTCTTCAATGCGCCCAAGCCCGCGTAAACCGCGTTCTTGCCGAGCAATTGTTCAATGCGCAGCAGTTGATTGTATTTGGCCGTGCGGTCGGTGCGGCTCAAGGAACCGGTTTTGATCTGACCGCAGTTCGTAGCGACCGCGATGTCGGCGATGGTCGCATCCTCAGTTTCGCCGGAGCGATGGGAGAGGACGGCGGTATAACCGTTGTTTTGCGCGAGCGACACGGCGTCGAGCGTTTCGGTGAGTGAGCCGATTTGGTTCACTTTCACGAGAATGGAATTCGCCGTGCCGGTATCAATTCCTTTTTGCAGAAACTTCACGTTGGTCACAAACAGATCGTCGCCGACGAGCTGGACCTTGTTGCCAAGTTTGTCGGTCAATTTTTTCCACGTCACCCAGTCGCCTTCCGCGCAGCCGTCTTCGATGGAGACGATCGGATACTTGGCGCAAAGTTCGGCGTAGAAGCTCACCATCTCGTCGCCGGTCAATTTGCGGCCGTGGCTTTTCTTGAACGTGTAGGTTTCATTGCCTGTGTAGAATTCGGACGCGGCGACGTCGAGCGCGAGGTTGATCTGCTTGCCGGCTTTGTAGCCGGCATCTTTCACAGCTTGCAGAATCGCTTCGATCGCGGCTTCGGTGCTTTCGAGTTTCGGCGCGAAACCACCTTCGTCACCGACGGCAGTGGACAAACCTTTTTTCTTCAACACGGATTTCAGTGCATGAAAAACTTCCGTGATGGCCTGCAACCCTTCGCTGAAAGTGCTGAAGCCATGCGGCTGGATCATGAATTCCTGGAAATCAATCGGCGCGTCGGAGTGCGCGCCGCCGTTGATAACATTGGCCATCGGCACCGGGAGAACCTTGGCGTTCGGCCCGCCGAGATATTTGAACAGCGGCTGGCCGAGCATGGCGGCAGCGGCTTTCGCATTCGCGAGCGACACGGCGAGAATGGCGTTCGCGCCGAGCTTGGATTTGGTTTCCGTGCCGTCAAGCTTGAGCATGATGGCGTCCACCGTAAGCTGATCCAGGGAGTCCACACCGATGAGCGCGGATTTGATCTTGGTGTTGGCGTTGGCGACAGCTTTCAGCACGCCTTTGCCGCCGAAACGTTTTTTGTCGCCGTCGCGGAGTTCGATGGCTTCGTGTTCGCCGGTGCTGGCGCCGCTGGGCACCGCCGCGCGACCGGCCGAGCCGCATTCCAGCGTCACGTCCACTTCCACCGTCGGGTTTCCGCGCGAGTCAAGAATTTCGCGCGCCTCAATGTTTTGAATTTTGCTCATAAATAGTTTGTGACCGAGTTGTTTGTTGTTGGAACCGTCAAAATCAAAAGGGAATCATAAGTTTCGTGCGCGGCGAGTCAAGAATTGCCTTGTGGCACCAGCAGTTTTAACCGGAAGTGAAATTGAACATTAACACGACGCGGCAAAGGGTCGCGCCAGCGTGTGCGGTGGCCAAGGCGTGCGGAAGCAATGTTAAGCGGGTCAACTGACGTCACCAGAATTGTTGAGGGATTAACCACCGCGGATGTTGTAACTTGCACTGCGTCCACTATGAAATGTGTTTTTACGTCCACTACCAGTGTGTTTGCGTTGGGTTGCGCGCTGATCTGGACAACCCCTGTTTTTGCCAATCTGCCCGGCGGCGGCACCGGCACCGGCGCAGCCGTCACGCTCACCGACAATGGCGACGGCACGGTGACGATGGCCAACGGCATCATCTCCATCCATATCAACAAGACCAGCGCGGTCATTGACCAAGTTAATTATACCTACAACAACAGTGGCTCGACGACGACGCAACAGGTGCTGTCCGGCGGCAACAACGGTGGCCAGCTTTATTGGGAGTTCGGCGGCTTCAGCACCGGCGCGGCGACGTATTCGGTCGTGGCCAACACGGCGGATTATTGCGAGGTCGGCATGTTGTTCGACTCGGCCAGCAGCGGGCAGGTGGACATCCATTTCTCCATGGTGCGCGGCTCGACCGGATTTTATGTCACGCCGATCTGGATCCATCGCAGCACGGATAGCGCCATGAGCATGGGTGAATGCCGCGACAATATTTATTCCGGTGCCATCTTCAACTGGATGAGCGTGGACGCCCAGCGCACCAAACTCATGCCAATGGATCCGAATAACAGTGCCGTGGGTGTTCAGGGCGCGCCGGTGGAATGTTCGCTGTGGACGAACGGCATCTACGCCGGACGTTACGAGGACAAATACAAATACACCGCCGACTACGGCACGTTGCGCGCTTGGGGCTGGAGCAGCGTCGGCACGGGCGGCAAAAACATCGGCCTTTGGGATGTGCCCGCCAGCTTTGAATACATGGCCAGCGGACCCATGCGGCGCGAACTGACCAGCCACATGGGCACTACGATCCTGAACACGCCACACGGTGCGCACTATGGCTTCTGTTCCGATTCAACCTGGGCAGCGGGCGAAGCCTGGGCCAAAGTTTGCGGCCCACATTTCATCTATTGCAACGCCATCACCAACACCATCACTGCGACAAACGCCGCCGCCCAAGCGCTGTTCACCGACGCGCTCGCCCAAGCCGACGCTGAGACGAGTGCCTGGCCGTATTTTTGGTTCACCAATGCGAATTATGCACCAGCCTTCAGCCGCGGGACGGTCAAGGGCAAAATCGTCATCAACGACATCTACAATCCAAACGCCAGCACTTCAAATTTGTGGGTCGGGGTCGAACAACAACCCAACCCCGGTTCGACCGTCACCTACGATTTTCAGAAATGGTATAAGCCGTATCACTTTTGGGTGAAGACGGACGCGATTGGCAATTTCACCATTCCCGACGTCATTGCTGGGGCGAACTACACGCTTTACGCCTTCGGCTCCGGCGCAGCGGGAACCTTTCAATCACAGGCACAGACCGGCGGCAGCGCGCCAAACGAATTGGACCTTCCCTCGCCGCAGTTCAGTGTGACCGTCACCGGCGGCGCGACGAATAATCTTGGCACCGTGACGTGGACACCGACGCGCGTTGGCCCGACCGTTTTTGAAATCGGCTATCCGGATCGCACCGGCGCGAAGTTTCGCCACGGCGATGATTGGTGGGTGGGCGACATCGGTCCCGGGCCGACGAATCCGATGCCCGTGTGGACTAAGTTTCTCGAATACCCGTTTGATTTTCCAAGTGGCGTGAGTTACACCGTCGGTTCCAGTCGCTGGACCACTGACTGGAATTTCTGCCAGCCCGTCGTGGTGGATTCAGCCGGCAACTACAACGGTTCCACTTCTACAATTAATTTCAACCTTGCCTCTGCGCCGGGCGCTACCGCATCGCTTTACATCGCGTTGTCTTCGGATTATCAAGGGCCGCTCATCGTGTCCGTCAACGGCGCAAACATTTCCGGCAGCTCGGGATATTTTCCCGCATACAGCAGTTCCGCTGACGGCAGCGATACCACCATCCGCGAAGGTATCCATGGATTATTTTCTGACAACCGCATCACGTTTTCAGGCAGCCTGCTCCAGGCTGGTGCGAACACCATCACCATCAACATGCGCAAGGGCGGCTATTTCGCGAACCATGCGATGTATGACTATATCCGCCTGGAACTCACCGGCTACATCCCGCCGGCGCCTGCGAGCGTGAATGCGTATGCCGGCAACGGACGCAATTTGATTTCCTGGCCCGCGCAGCCCGGTGCGACCAGCTACAACATTTTACGCACGACGACTTCCGGCAGCGGTTATGTTTCCATCACCAATGAAGTCATCGGCCCCGTGTGCGGCAGCGGATTCAACAACGCGACTTTCCTCGACACCAACGTCGCCAATGGCACCACTTATTACTACGTCGTCCAATCCGTCAATTCGGTCGGCATCAGCACTAACTCACCGCAAAGTCTCGACACCACTCCGTCTGCCGCGATTTCATCCGCCGCACCCGCCACGCCCACGGTGACAATCGGCAGCGCGACCCACCAAAGTGTGACTGTGAACTGGGTTTCAGCATCCAGCGCTAACTTTTACACCGTCTATCGTTCCACCTTGTTCGACAACGGCGGCGGCGCGTCAAATGTGCTCGGCACCATCGTTCTAAATAACGCAAACAGCACAACGAGCTTCACCGACACGGCGGTCACGGATGGCAGCATCTACCGCTATTTTGTCACGGCCACCACTGCCGCCGGCACGAGCCCCAATTCTGTTCCCGCCGTCGCCGTGCCGTTGCCAACGCCGCCCGCCAGCGCGCCCGGTTCATTCAGCGGACTTTTTAACGGGGCCAACGTTGGGCTCAACTGGTCGGCAGTCCCCGGGGCGGTGGGTTACATCATTCGCCGTGGAACGAACAGCGCCGGCCCATTCACCTACATTCAAAACATAATGGAAACAACTTTTACCGACACCGGTTTGAATGTGGGCACGACCTACTATTATCAAGTGTCGGCGGTCAATGCTGCCGGGGTTTCCACCAATTCATCAGCCACGATTGTGCCGCCGCCGCTCGCTCCTATTAGCCTCTCGGCTTTTCCGGGCAATGCCCAAGTGACCTTGAGTTGGACCACCGTGCCAGGCGTGTCCGGTTACTACCTTTTCAGCGGAACCAGCAGCGGCAACGAAACGAACGTGTTGCTCGCCAATTATTCGGGCAGCACTTACACCAACACCAGCCTCACCAATGGCACTACCTATTTTTATGTTGTCGCTTCCACCAACAGCACCGGCCTGAGCCCGAATTCGCCAGAAGCGAGCGCCACGCCGGACATCAACATCGTCATTACTCCGCGGTCGCTCATCTGGAACGGCGACGGCGCGGCAAACATCTGGGATGCGAGCGGCGACGCCAATTGGCAGACCAACAACGTGGACACCATCTTCAACAACGGCGACACCGTGACGTTCGACAACACCGGTTCGAACAACGTGCCGGTTTACGTGGCCGGCTCACCGCAACCGGCGCTCGTCACGTTCAATGCCACGAAGAATTATACTCTCGGCGGCATTGGCCCCATAGCCGGCACCAACAAATTGATCAAGACCGGCAGCGGCATCTTGACCATCAACAACACCAATCTTTATTCCGGCGGCACCATCATCAGCAACAGCATGGTGATTCCTGGAAACATTGGCGCGAACAGCGCGGCCTGGGGCACCGGCCCGATCACTCTTGCGGGTGGCACGGTGCAGTTCAACGGCTACGGCAGTCGTGACAGTGGCAGCGGCTGGGGCGGCTGCACCAACACCTTTAATGTGCCGGCGGGGCAAACCGGAACCCTGCTGCTGCCGGCGCGCTTTGGCTACGCTTCGCCGTTCTCCAGCCCGCTCACCGGCGGTGGCACGCTGAATGTCACCGTGGAATATATCCGTGATTATTTCAGCGGTGATTGGTCCGCGTTCACCGGGCGAATCAATGTCAGCGCGCCGGCCAGCGGCAGCGGCGCCTATTACACGACCGGCGATTTTCGGATTAACAATTCAGCCGGCTATGCGAACGCGGCCATTTATTTGAACAACGGCGTGAACTTATACAACATCAATGCCAACGGCCAGACCACGGACATCGGCGAACTCGGCGGCGGGGTGGCGGCTTACATCGGCGCAGGCGGTTCAATTAATCCGACCTGGCGCATCGGCGCAAAAAACACCACCAACACTTACGCCGGCATCATCGCGGATGCCGGTGTCACATCATTAATTAAAACCGGCACGGGCCTGTTGGTTCTTAGTGGTGCCAGCACTTACAGCGGCGACACCACGATCAGCGGAGGAACTCTGGTGGTCAGTAATTCGACAAGCAGCGCCACGGGGGCGGGCGCCGTCACGGTCAATTTCGGCGGCACACTCGCGGGCAACGGCATCATTTTCGGAGCCGTCACGGTCAATTCCGGCGGCATATTCGCGCCGGGTCCGAATCCCGGATTTGGCACAATGATCATCAGTAATAATGTGACGCTGTCCGGCAGCAGCACCACCATGGTTCAGGTGCGACATTCGCCCCGCACGAACGATGCCGCGATAGTCACCGGCACGCTTGCCGAAGGCGGCACGCTCAATGTCGCCGACGGCGGCGCCGGCGGATTTGCCGCTGGCGACAGTTTTAGACTGTTCAATGCGGGCGGTTTTTCCGGCACGTTCTCAAACTTTGTTCTGCCGTCGCTCGCGGGAAATCTGGCCTGGAACACAAGCCCGATTAAAACCAACGGAACGCTTTCCATCGTGGTGCTCACGGCTCCGTTGATTTCCAACGTCCGATTGTCCGGAACAAACTTCGTCATCAGCGGCGCGGGCGGCGCGATTAATTGGCCGTATGTCGTCCTCGCCGCGACCAACCTGACTTCCCTGGCGTGGACACCAGTCGCCACCAATCAGTTTGATGCCAACGGCAATTTCAATTTCACCAACGCCATGACGCCCGGGCAGACCCAGTTGTTTTATAAATTGCAGTTGCATTAACCACGCCGTCGCTAAACAATTTGCCCGGCAATGGAGTTTGCCGTCCGAGTTTTGGAAAACCGCCTGACCGTTTCAGCGCTGATGACTCCTACGAATCAACCAACATTCGCAGGAACATTATGAACATTGCCTATCTTTGGGTCGCCCTCGGCGGCGCGCTGGGCAGCGTAGCTCGCTTCTGGGTCAACGGAATCGTCTCCGAAAAATTCGGGGCAACCTTTCCGTGGGGCACCCTCGCCATCAACGTCGGCGGCTCGTTTCTCATCGGCATCATCGGCGCGCTGGCGATTCCCGAAGGCCGGCTGGATTCGCAGTCGCGCATTTTTGCCACGCAATTTTTGATGGTCGGCGTCTGCGGCGGCTACACCACTTTTTCCTCGTTCAGCCTGCAAACGTTGAACCTGTTGCGCGACCGCGAATGGCTGTATGCCGGCGGCAACATTTTATTTTCCGTGGTTCTGTGCATGGTGGCGGTGTGGCTCGGCTGGCTGCTCGGCTCGACGTTTAGCTCGATGAAAGGAAATTAATATGCAAATTCCAAACGACGCGGTGCTGCTGCGGATTTTTCTCGGCGAAAGCGATCGCTGGGAACACAAGCCGCTTTACGAAGCCATCGTGCTCAAGGCGCGCGAGGCGCACCTGGCGGGCGCGACGGTGCTGCGCGGGCCGATGGGTTTCGGCAAATCCAGCCGCCTGCACACGGCGAAAATTTTACGACTCTCCATGGATTTGCCGCTGGTCATCGAAATCGTGGACAGCGAGGAAAAAATCAACACTTTTCTGCCCACGCTGGAAAAAATGATGGGCGGCGGATTGGTCACGCTGGAAAAAGTGCGCGTCCTCCATTATCGTTCCGGCGATTCGAAAGAAACGACCAAGCATGAATGATTTTTTACAGGAAGTGGAATTGCTGCTCAAAAGCGGCGGCGACCGCGACGCGCTCGCGCAGCAAATTCTGAATGCGACGCTGCTGCACTTTGATTCCGAGACCGGCACGATCCACTGGCTGGACAAGGAAAAACAGGTGTTGCGGCTCGCGGCACAGACCGGCCTGCCTGAAGTGGTGCTGGACGCCATTCGCACGGTGCCGGTGGGCAAAGGCATCGCCGGCCAGACCGTCGAGCGCAACGAACCCGTTTCGTTGTGCAATCTGCAGACTGACACCAGCGGCGTGGCGCGGCCCGGCGCCAAGGCTACCGGTATCGGCGGCATGATTTGCGTGCCGGTGCGTTTCGAAGGCAAAACCATCGGCGCCTTCGGCATCGGCACGGCGCGGCCTCATCAATATTCGCCGACGGAAACCCACGAACTTGAGGAAATCGGCCGATTGATTGGCGAACGCCTGAATGTGAAATCGCTCGTGCGCACCGGCGAAGCCGACAAGCTGGATCCCAATTCCGTGGCGGGCCTGGTCGCTTCCGCCAACGAAGCCTGGAACCTGAAAGAGTTCGACCAGAGCCTCGATTGCCTGAAACGCGCGCACCGGCTGGCGCCTTACGAACCGCGGATTTTGCTCGGCCTCGGCCGTTACTCCGGGCTGCGCTGCGAATTCGACGACGCGCAACAGTATTTTGAAAAGGCGATTCTCGCCACCAGTCAGAAGACGGACACCATGGTGATTGCCGGCGAACATTGCGCTTTTTTTGGCCGGCATGAGCTGGCAAAAAATTATTTTGATCGCGCGTTAAAGCAATCCACCGACTTGCCCGATGCACTCGTGCCAATGGCGGAAATCCACGAACGCCACCAGCAGCTCGCCGACGCCACGGAACTCATCGAACGCGCGCTCCACGCCAACCGCGCCAATGTTCAAGCCCAGCTCGCCCGCGCCCGCATCCATCGCCTCGCCAATCAACTGCCCGAAGCCGAAGCCGTCCTCCGCGGTTTTGTGAACCAGCCCAAAACCAACGCCATGACCCGCGTGCGCGGCTGGTATGAACTGGGCCTGGTGCTAGATCGCGTCAAACGCTATGACGAAGCCATGACCGCGTTTCAACAGGCGAAATCTCTGTTAAAGCCGCGCGCGGAAAAAGAATTGGCCATTCAAAACAACTCGCAGCAACGTTTGGACCGCCAAGGCCAAAATGTCACCGCCGACCTGCTCCGCCAATGGCGTGACAGCGGCGTGCAAGGTCAATCACCGCATCGGCTGGCTATCCTCTGCGGCCATGCGCGTTCTGGCACCACGCTGCTGGAACAAGTGCTCGACGCGCACCCGGACATGATTTCATCCGAGGAGACGCTGATTTTTCAAAACGAAGCCTTCAGCACCGTTTTCAAAAGCGCGGTCGAGGACCAGTTGCTCGAAGCGATGGGCAGCGCCAGCGACGAAGTGATTAAAAAAGCGCGTGACAATTATTTTCGTTTCACCGAACGCTTCCTCGGCCAGCCGCTCGCAGGCCGGATGCTGATTGACAAAAATCCGTCGCTCACGCCGCTCATCCCGGCCATCACGCGGATTTTTCCGGAGGCCCGTTTCCTCATCGCCCTGCGCGATCCGCGCGATGTCGTGCTGAGCTGTTTCATGCAGCATTTGCCGATAAATCCCATCAGCGCCACCTACCTGACACTCGCCGACACCGTGAACGAATATGCCTCGGTAATGGGCTTCTGGCTCGCCATCAAGGAAAAGATGGCCGCGCCCTGGCTCGAAGTCCGTTACGAAGACATGGTTGCCGACCTCGACGCCGTTGCGCGGCGCACGCTGGATTTTTTGGGTATGCCGTGGGACGAACGCGTGCTCGCCTTCAACCAGCACGCCAAGGGTAAAATCGTCCGCTCGCCCACCTACGCCGACGTCGGCAAACCGATTTACAAAACGTCGCAGGGCCGCTGGCGCAACTACCAAAAATATTTGGAGCCGCACCTCGCGCAGCTCGAACCGTTCGCCAAGGCCTTCGGTTACGAATAAAAAAAATGTCGGCATGACGTTTCCCGAATTACAACCCGACAAAAAACCGAAGGTGACGTTGTCGCCGATCGAGGAACCGAAAGGCCTTTCGACGGCGGAAGTGGCGGGCATCGCGCGACAACTCATCGCCAACGTCGAAAAAGTCGTGGTTGGAAAACATGAGCAGGTCGTGCTGGCCATAGCCGTTTTTTTGGCGGAAGGACATTTGCTCATCGAGGACGTGCCCGGCGTGGCGAAAACGATGCTCGCGCGCGCCATCGCACAAAGCGCCGGCTGCACGTTCAAGCGCATCCAGTGCACGCCGGATTTGCAGCCAACGGATGTTTTGGGCGAAGCACGCTTGGAACCGCAAACCGGCCGCTCGGAATTTCGGTTCGGCCCGATTTTCTCGCAGTTCGTTTTGGTGGACGAAATCAACCGCGCCAGTCCGCACACGCAATCGGCGCTGCTCGAAGCGATGGGCGAATCCATGGTCACCGCCGGCAGCGTCACCTACCGGCTGCAAAAACCGTTCATGGTGGTCGCCACGCAAAATCCCATCGAGCAGGAAGGCACGTTTCTGCTGCCCGAAGCGCAGAAAGATCGTTTCTTGATGCGGATGAGCCTCGGCTATCCGTCCTTCGACGATGAGAAAAAAATGGTCGAGCGGTTTCAACTGCGCCATCCGATTGAAACGATCCAGCCAGTGACCACACCGGATGGCATTTTGAAATCGCAGGAAGCTGTGCGCGCCGTCAACGTCTCGTCGGAAGCGTGTGATTACATTTTGAAAATTGTCCGCGCCACGCGCGAACATCCGGCACTGTTGCTCGGCGCCAGCCCGCGTGGCTCACTGGGATTGTTCCGCGCCGCGCAGGCCATGACCGCGATTGAAGGTCGCGATTCAGTTTCCATCGAACAAGCAAAAGCCATTGCCGAAAAAGTTTTGGCGCACCGGCTCATTGTCCGGCGTGAAGAAAAATACTGCGGCGTCAAAGTCGCCGACGTGGTGGCGGAAATTCTCTCACAAGTTTCTACGCCTTCGTAAACGAACGTTCTTCGCGTTCAAAATTAAATTGTCCCCTGCTCCGTTTCGCGGCAAACTGCGCGTTCTATGCAGCAAGTGAATCTCGGCATGATTGGCGGTGGAACGGTTGGCAGCGGCGTCTTCCACGCGTGGCAGAAAAACGGCGGCCTCATGGCCGCGCGACTCGGCGTCAAAATCCAATTCCGCAAGATCGCGGTCAAGGCGTTTGACGAGCCCCGGCCGTATCCCATCGCCCGCAATTTGATGACGACTGACTGGCAGGAAGTCATCAACGATCCGCAAATCCACATCGTCATCGAACTGGTCGGCGGCACTGGCATCGCCAAGACGATGGTGCTCGCCGCGCTCGCGCAGCGCAAAACCGTGGTCACCGCGAACAAAGCGTTGCTTTCCACGCACGGCCCGGAGTTGTTTGCAGCGGCGGCGAAATCCGGCGCGAATCTTTATTTTGAGGCCAGCGTCTGCGGCGGCATTCCCATCATCAAGTCGCTGCGCGAAGGTTTTGTGGCAAATCAATTTCCCGCGATCTACGGCATCGTCAACGGCACTTGCAATTACATTTTGTCGCGCATGAAAGCCGAGGGCGCGGACTTCGCCGACGTGCTGGCCGACGCGCAAAAGCTGGGTTACGCCGAGACGCCGCCGGACCTAGACATTGACGGCCACGACGCGCAGCACAAGATTGGTATTCTGGCCTCGCTCGCGCATGGTTTTTGGGCGGACCACCACCAGATTCACACCGAAGGCATCCGCGACGTGTCAAAGATCGACATGGAATTCGCCGCGAAGCTTGGCTACACGATCAAACTGCTGGGCATCGCAAAGCAGTCGAAAGCCCAAAGTCCAAAGTCCAAAGCCGGCGTGCAAGTTTCGGTTTATCCGACGCTCATCCCGAACACGCATGTGCTCGCCAGTGTCAACGGCGTGTTCAACGCCTGCTTCGTCCGCGGCGACATTGTCGGCGACACTTTGTTTTATGGTCGCGGCGCGGGCAAAGATGCCACGGCCAGCGCGGTTTTGAGCGACGTGGCCGATGCCGCGCTTGATTTGAAGAATGGCGGAAAAATCCGCGTCGCGCCGTTCGTCGCATGTGCCAAAGGTGGCCGCATCGCGCCGATGGATGAAATCGTTTCGCGCTATTATCTCCGTTTGAGCGTGGTGGACAAACCGGGCGTGCTGTCGAAAATTGCCGCGATTTTTGCCGCGGCGAAAATCGGCATTTCCTCCGTCATCCAGCCCGAAGGCCACGAAGGCGAAAGCGTGCCGCTCATCCTGATGATTCACGACGCGCCGAATGCCGCCATGCGCAAGGCGCTGGCGAAAATTGCCAAGCTGCCCGCCGTGAAAAATAAACCGGTGATGATCCGCGTGGAAAATTTTGAGTGAAGAATTGTCGCGCGAAGGCTGCGAAGGGGGCGAAGGAAAGCCAAATCAATTTTACCTTCGCTGACTTCGCGTTCTTCGCGCGACACAAAGAACATGAGCGATTCCGACATTGAACGCACCGGCAAGGCCGTCCTCGACGCGGCCTTTCATGTGCATTCTGTGCTTGGCCCCGGTTTGCTGGAGTCAGTTTATGAAGCCGCTTTATTTGTGGAGTTGAAAAAGCGCGGACTTCGGGTCGAACGGCAGGTGCCGATTGCCGTCAGCTATGAAAGCGAACAACTGGAAGTCGGATTTCGTGCCGAATTGATTGTGGAAAAACAAGTTTTGGTTGAATTGAAATCGGTTGAAGCAGTTACGCCGCTGTTCCAAAAAATCACGACCAACTATATCAAGCTGATTCCGCTGAAACTGGGTTTTCTGCTTAATTTCAACGAAGTCCATTTGAAAGACGGCCTCACGCGCATCGTGAACAGTCTTGAAGGCAAATCCTTTTTCCCTCCTTCGCAACCTTCGCGTCCTTCGCGCGACACATAATTTTATGGCATTACTTTTTCGCAGCACCAACGGCCAGTCGCCCGCAGTTAACCTGCGGGCCGCCTTGTTGGCCGGGCAGGCACCGGACCGCGGGCTTTATTTCCCCGAAACATTTCCCAAATTTACGCCGGACGAAATTGCGGCGTTCGCCCGGCTGCCGTATCACGAAATCGCATTTCGCGTCCTGTCAAAATTCACCGACGGCATTATTCCGCGCGACGTGCTCGCAGCCATGTGCCACGAGGCCTACAACTTTCCGGTGCCACTCGAAATCATTCATGTCCGCGTTTTCCTGATGCGGCTGGACCAAGGCCCGACCGCGTCGTTCAAGGATTTTGCGGCGCAAATGATGGCGCGGATGTTCGGCCGCTTTTTACGCGAGGACAACCGGCACCTGACGATCCTCACCGCGACGAGCGGCGACACCGGCGCGGCCGTGGCGCATGCGTTTCATAACATTACCGGCGTGCGCGTCATCGTGCTTTTTCCGGCGGACGAAGTCAGCGAAAGCCAGCGCAAGCTAATGACCACGCTCAAGGACAACGTCCGCACCGTGGCGATTGACGGCAAGTTCGACGACTGCCAGGCAATGGTGAAACGCGCGTTCGCCGATCCGGCCCTGGCGCACATTCCACTTTCGTCTGCAAATTCAATTAATATCGGCCGACTGTTGCCGCAGAGTGTTTATTATTTTTACGCCGCGTCGCGCGTCGCCCAAGCGGACGAGCCGGTGGTGTTTTCCATTCCCAGCGGCAATTTCGGCGACATGATGGGCGCGGTGGTGGCGCGGGAAATGGGTTTGCCGGTGAAAAAAATTGTCTGCGCGGTGAACGACAACGATGCGTTTCCAAAATTTCTGGCGACCGGCAATTATCAAAAAATTTCGCCGTCGCGCAACTCGCTGTCGAATGCGATGAACGTCGGGCATCCCAGCAACCTCGCGCGGCTGGTGGCGGTATACGGCGGGCAGATGGACGAAACCGGGAAAATCAACAAGCTGCCGGACCTCGCCGCGATGCGCCGCGATATTTTTTCGACTTCGATTTCCGACGAACGCACGGTCGCCGGGGTGCGCGAAGTTTGGGACAATTTTCAACTGCTCTTGGAACCGCACGGCTCCGTCGCTTGGCAGGGCTTCCAGGACTGGAACGCCGTGGAACCGCTGGGCAATTCGCCGGCAGTCATCATCGAGACGGCGAATCCCGCAAAATTTCCAGTCGAGGTGCAAAAGGTCGTCGGCTGGGAACCCGATGTGCCGAACAACATGCTCGCGTCGCTGAAATTGCCGGAAGATTTCGACCGCATGGGAGCGGACTACGAAAAATTTCGCGACTATCTGATTCAACAACACAAGAGCTGACGGTCATCGCTTGGCGAAACCGCCAACAAGCCCGTTCAATCACCATGAATATTCTTTTTATCGGCGGCACGGGAACCATCAGCTCGGCTTGCACTACGCTCGCATTGGAACGCGGTTTTGACCTCACGCTGCTGAATCGCGGACACCAGGCGAGTCCGGTCGCGCGGCAAATCATCGCCGACATCAGCGATGCGGCCGCCACGGCGGCGGCGCTCGGCAAGGAATCCTGGGACGTGGTGGTGGATTACATTGCGTTCACGCCGGCGGAAATCGAGCAGCGCCTCGCGCTTTTTCGCGGCCGCACGGCGCAGTTTGTTTTCATCAGCTCGGCCAGCGCGTATCAAAAACCGGCCGCGCATTTTCCCATCACCGAATCCACGCCGCTGGTGAATCCGTTCTGGGATTATTCGCGCAACAAAATTGCCTGCGAGGAACGGCTGCTGCGCGCGTTGCAGGAGGAAAATTTTCCCGCGACCATTATCCGGCCGTCGTGGACCTATGACGAACGACGAGTCACGGTGCCGGTGAACAGCAAGAAAAGTTTTACGGCAGTGGATCGCTTGCGACGCGGCCAGCCGGTGATTGTGCCGGGCGATGGCACGTCGCTTTGGACGATGACGCACAACTCAGATTTTGCAAAAGGTCTCGTGGGTTTGCTCGGACATCAAGGCGCCATCGGCCACGCGTTCCACATAACGTCGGACGAAGTGCTGACGTGGAATCAGATTTACGAAACCGTGGCGGCGGCGGCGGGCGCGCCCAAGCCGAAGCTGGTGCACATCGCGTCGGATTTCATCACGGCGTGCCTGCCGGAATTTGCCGGCGGCCTGCACGGCGACAAGGCGCATTCCGCGGTGTTCGACAACACCAAGATTAAAAAATTTGTGCCGGATTTTGTCGCCACCACGCGGTTCCGTGACGGCATGGCGCGCAGCGTGAAGTGGTTTGACGCCGAGCCGGCGCGGCAGGAAATTGATGCCGAAGCGAACATCGCGTGGGACAAACTCATCGCCGCCTACGACCGCGGCTTGGCAACGGCGCGGCGGGAATTGGGACGCTGACAACGCCTGCGAAGACGCCCGACGAAACACTTTTGAACAATACCTCGCTACCAAAATCAGTCTTCTGATTTTGCTCGACGAAACACCTTCCAAGCCGAGAATGCGGCGGCAGCCAATTCTCCCAATTGCCCTATCCCGCTCAGGACAGAGCGAGGTTTGCGCACAAGCCTAACGGCCAACATACCCGCTGCCGCCGCCAGCCCAGCCGTCCAGAGTGGATGGCGACGCGCCAAGTTACCGGCCTCGTGTATCCAATTTTCCGGCGAGCGCAGCCGCTGCCATTCAGTGGCCAGCACCAGCCGGTTGAGGTCGCCTTGCAGCACGAGCAAATCTTTCTGCATCCGCAGCCGTTCTAGTTCGGTTTTGTGAAACATGCGCAATCCTTTTTGATTTCTTCGAGCGTTGCGGAATATGCCTGCCAGCGCTGCAAGTGGGAACGCAATTTCACAAACGCCACCGTCGCCGCCACGGCATAGCCAGCCGTCATCAGCGTCAGCACCAGCAAACGATGCGTGTCCCAGAACAAAACCAGGATCGTCAGGGTCAGCATGACCAGCGTCATCAGCCCGAACACGATTCCCACCGCCGCGAGTAGCAACGCATCAAACAACCGCAGGCGCTCCTCCTTCAGTTCAAGCAGGAAGATCTCAAGGCGATTCGCGGCGACGTTTTGCATCGTCTTGAAGAGCCGCGAGACGGCGGACCACAGTCCGCCGTCCGTTGGGGGCGTGTCGTCCATGGCTAGCGGCGGCTGACGAGCACGCCGATCAGCAAGCCCATGCCGAACGCGACGCCAATGGATTCATACGGATGTTCCCGGATGGTTTTGTCCGCGACCTTCGCGCCGGCGACGGTCTTTTCCTCAATCCGCCGGTAGGTGGCCTTGCAGGATTCGAGGGTCGAGGCCAAACGTCCGCGCAGTTCCGTCATTTTCTCGCCCGCCTGCCCGGCGGTGGCGTGCAGCACTGCTTCCGCGTCATGGGACAGATTCTTCAAGTCTGTCCCCAGCTTTTCCATGTTTGCTTCATTTGTCATAACTCTTCCTTTCTCTTGTTATCTGACTTTGCGAGCCCGGCTTATTACCAACCCTGTGTTCCACCCTAATTCAGGTTCCTTGAACATGCTAAAATTATTTTAAGAAAAACAAATTTATTCGTTCAACGAAAATTGCCTTCGTTCGAACCAAAAAAAGCCGCCCAGCAAAACCTTGCGCCGGGCGCACGAAACCCGTCCACCCGCCCCAATTCCGCCTTTTCAAACGCCAGACCTCTGACTATGCTCCCGTTTCCGTTATGAGCGTCACCGCAAGTTTTATCGGCGAGGCTCAAAAGTTTTGTATGGCTCTCATTGTTCAAAAATATGGCGGCACCTCGGTGGGCAACACCGACCGCATCAAGAATGTCGCGGCCCGCGTGGCGAAATATCACGCCCAAGGCGATAAGATCGTCGTCGTGGTTTCCGCGATGAGCGGCGTGACCGACGGCTTGATCAAGCTGGCGAAAGACATCGCGCCACTGCCGAGCGAACGCGAGATGGACATGCTCCTCGCCACCGGCGAACAGCAGACCATCGCGCTCACCGCCATCGCGCTGCACACGATCGGCATTCCCGCCGTTTCCATGACCGGCGCGCAGGCGGGCATTGTCACCGACGGCGTCCACACGAAGGCGAAAATTCACAACATCACGCCGCAGCAAGTTCACACGGCGCTCGACGCGGGCAACGTGGTCATTGTCGCCGGTTTCCAAGGTGAAACCGCCGCTGGACAAATCACAACGCTCGGCCGTGGCGGTTCGGATCTCACGGCCATTGCGCTGGCCGCCGCGCTCAAGGCCGATCTCTGCCAGATTTACACGGATGTGGACGGCGTTTATACGACCGACCCGCGCATCGTGCCGAACGCAAAAAAGCTTTCGGAAATTTCTTACGACGAAATGCTTGAACTCGCCAGCCTCGGCGCGAAGGTGATGCAATCGCGTTCAGTTGAATTTGCCAAAAAATTTGGCGTGGTGTTTGAAGTCCGCAGCAGTTTAAACGATAACCCCGGAACCATTGTGAAAGAAGAAACGAAAAGCATGGAAGGCGTCGTCGTCCGCGGCGTCGCGCTCGACAAAAACCAGGCCAAGGTCACGCTCGTCGGCGTGCCGGACAAACCCGGCGTGGCCGCGAAAATTTTCAAGGCACTCGGCGACGCGACCGTGAACGTGGACATGATCATCCAGAACATCAGCCACGGCACCGGCACGCCCGCCACGGATATTTCGTTCACCGCCGACAAGCCGGACTTGCTCAAGGCGCAGAAGGTGATTGAAGGCCTGAAAAAGGAAGTCGGCTACCGCGAAGTCATCACCGCCGAGAAGATTGGAAAACTTTCCATCGTCGGGGTCGGCATGAAATCGCACACCGGCGTCGCGGGTAAATTATTTGAAACGCTGGCGAACGAAGGCGTCAACATTGACATGATTTCGACCAGCGAAATCAAAATTTCCGTTGTCATTGATTTGGCGAAAGGCGAGCAGGCGGTGAAAGCCGTCCACGCGGCGTTCATCGGCTGAATTTCGTCCGGCTAATTTTTCCAGCCGGTCACTTTTGAAAACGGCACGCGTTCGTTGGGATTCACGTCCGGGTCAGTGCCGTTGTCCAGACACTCGATGTTGGTCGCACTGTGCTGCAGCAGCCAGCCGAGCTGGTTGTTCCAAGTGATGCGATAAGGCGTTTCATTCCAGCCGCTGTGCGGCAACGGCGGCGGCGGCAACGACGCTGGCGCGGTGGCTCCGTCCGCAGTGTTGATTCCGCCCACAACCCAAACCGTGCCGCCGGCCTGTAATGTTTCGGTGATGCGCGCCAGCACCGGCGCCATGGCATTGGTGTTCGCCATCTGGGCTTCCAGCAAATCATAACGGTGGCTGCCATGGTCGCCAATCGGCGGCACCGTCACCCAGGCGCAGGGATTTTGAAAATACCGCGCGAACGTGATGCCAGCCTGCCACGGCGTCACAACAACCAGATCGTTTTTGCCGGCGACCGCCGAGGTTTTTTTTGCGAACACGTCGAGGTTCGTAAAACGATAGTTCAGCACATGAACCGCGAACCCGGCGGAAATCACGGCCGTGGCGGCCAGTCCGCCCCAGAGTCCGGCGCGAAAACGGCCGGCGGGACGCGGCAAGGCCGCATCCAGGCAAACCGCCGCCAGCGCCACCGGTGGCAGAAAATACCACGGCTGGACGGGGAAATTCGCCCGCCATAAAAAAATCCAAAACGCGGTCGCGCCGACAATTATCGTCGCGGCGGCGAACAGCGAACGGTCATCGCCGGCCGCGGAAAATAGACCGGCGACGGCGCGGATCACGACGAATCCGATCAACAACATCCACACCCAGACAAATTGCGGCATGGGAAACGCCAGCAGCGTGTCGAGGTCGGTTAGCGCGGTCCACCGGTCGAAATCAATGCGGAGCGGCGAAATGCCCTGGGCCATGCCCGTGATATTTTGCCGGTAGGGCAACAGCGAAATCGCCGCCGTCAGCCCGGCAAGAAAAACGCCCAGGATGGATTTGTAATTTTTTTTGCGCAGGCAGACCGTGCCCGCCCCGGCACAAACCGCCGCGATCAAGGCGGAATTTTGATAGAGCGACTGAACGCTCAACACCGCCGCCACGGCGAAAACCAGCCAGGATTTTTTCTCCGGGTTTTGGACATAGCGCCACGCCGCCGCCGCGCACAGTGCGATCATCGCGCTGCCCACACCGTAAGCCCGCAGTGAAGCCGCGTAATAAATCACCCAGGCGTTCAGCGCCACCAGCACGAGCGACCACAACGGCGGCGTCCGGCGCATCCACCAAGCCGCCAGCCAGAAAACTGCGGTCAGGCCAAGCCCCAGCCCCACACCAAAACTGCGCACCGCCAAATCGGAGCCGCCCAGTCCCAGCGCACTCCAGCCGCGCAGCAGCAGCGGAAACAAGATGGGAAACGCGTCATGCGTCAGACTGTTCCATTTGCCTTGCGCGATGCTGAGCGAGTTCACTTCATCGCGCCACAAGCCGCCGATGGAGTTGATAAAATAAAAATGCAGCGCCAGCACGGCCAGCGTCCCCAGCACGGCCAGCAGCCAGTTGGCGTCGCGGCGGCTGGCGGCGGTCGCCGGGGCGACAGCGGATTCAGACGTCATCGGCTCATTCAACAATTTTGCCGGGTCCAAGACAAAACAAATGCGGGCGGATAAAAAATAGTTTTTCCAAAAATGAAACCGGGTATGCTTCGCGCATTGGAATGCGCCGAACGGAGCCGGGTTGGCTTCGAGTGCGCCGCCAAAATCAATGAACCTGTTTCAAATCATTTTCACGCCGAACAGCGCCGCCGAACTCGCGCGGATGCCCAAGGAATTGCAGCTCCAGATTCTCGGTGAATTTCGCGGCCTGCCCCAGCATCTGCTTGCCGACCAGACCGGTGATTTCGGCCAGCTCGAACGCGACGGCCACATCCTTCATCGTTTTCGCGTCGGCGATTATCGCGTTTATTTTGAGCGGCATCAGCTCGGCGTGCTCATCCACCGCATTTTGAGCCGGCACACACTGAAGGATTTCTTTTTCCGCTCCGGCCTCAAGACCGGCGAGGACGAAACCCTGCAGGAAAACCCCAAATTCTGGGAACTCATCCAAACGGCCAAGAATTCGGACGCAAACTGACTTTGTGCAGGATTTCCAAGGGAATCCGCGATAAAAACCCGGGCAAAAAATAATTTGAACA
This sequence comes from uncultured Verrucomicrobia subdivision 3 bacterium, assembly GCA_903884535.1. Classification (GTDB taxonomy): domain Bacteria; phylum Verrucomicrobiota; class Verrucomicrobiia; order Limisphaerales; family UBA11358; genus UBA11358. The sequence goes on along the minus strand of CAISEZ010000048.1, from coordinate 21,283 downwards.
AAAACCATCCGGCCCGGTCTGATTAAGTGTTGAGTTCATGGGTTAGGGTTGAAGAGCCTGGCTTTTATTGGGTTTTAGCCAGGCTCTTTTTCTGCCCGGATTTTACGATTTCGGACGGGCGCGGCAAAAATTCCATTCTTGCACGTCGCCTTTTTGGGTTTAAAATCTTTGCGCTCATTATGAATTATAAAATCTCCCAACGCGCCGCGTCGCTGGCGCCGTCCCTCACGCTGGCGATTGATTCCAAGGCCAAGGCGATGAAAGCCGCCGGCGAGGACGTGGTCGGCTTCGGCGCCGGCGAACCGGATTTCGACACGCCGCAGCACATCAAGGACGCCTGCGCCAAGGCGCTTGCCGCCGGCTTCACTAAATACACGCCGAGCGCGGGTATTCCCGAATTGCGCGAGGCCATCGCCGCCAAATTTCTGCGCGAAAACGGCCTCACTTACAAACCGTCGCAAATCATCGTCTCGTGCGGCGGCAAACATTCCTGCTACAACGTCATTCTCGCGACGTGCGAGGCCGGCGACGAAGTCATCATCCCCGCGCCGTATTGGCTGAGCTATCCGGAAATGGTCAAGCTCGCGGGCGCGAAGCCGGTGATTTTGCAGACGACCGACAAAACGGAATTCAAAGTGACGCCCGAGCAATTGCGCGCCGCCATCACGCCGAACACACGCCTGTTCGTCCTCAATTCGCCGAGCAATCCGACCGGCTCGGTTTACACGCCGGAAGAAACCAAGGCGCTGGGCGACATTTGCGTGGAGAAAAACGTGCTCATCATGAGCGACGAAATTTACGAGCACCTGCTTTACGACGGTGCCAAGGTGAAAAGCGTCGCCAGTTTTTCGCCGGCGCATTATGACCACACGATCATCGTTCACGGTTTGGCGAAAGCGTATTCCATGACCGGCTGGCGGCTGGGTTTCCTCGCCGCGCCGGAGCCGATCGCCAAGGCCATTGACGCCGTGCAGAGCCACAGCACAAGCAATCCGACATCGTTCGCGCAAAAAGGCGGCGTCGCCGCGCTCACCGGTTCGCAGGAACATCTGCCCGTCTGGCTCGCGGAATATGACAAGCGCCGTCGCTACGCGCACGCCAAGCTGAACAGCATTCCCGGCATCACTTGCGTGAACGCCAAGGGCGCGTTTTATCTGTTCCCGAACATTTCCAAGACCGGCCTCAAGTCCGCCGAGTTTTGCGCGAAACTGCTGGAGCAGGAAAAAGTCGCCGCCGTGCCCGGCATCGCCTTCGGCGCGGACGATTACATCCGCCTCAGCTACGCGACGAGCCTGGCGAACATCGAAAAAGGGCTGGAACGGCTGGACAAGTTTTGCCGAACGCTGGTGAAATAAATTTTATTCCCATCAAACCCAAAAGCCGCGAGCGATCGCGGCTTTTTTTATTTGTCGTTTCAAAGCGCAAAAAAGGGATGGCCAGAATTCCGCCGATGGATGAATATAACTTCATGGCACAAACCGAGAATGGCACCAGCCCGGTCGCGTCCGTGGATGAAATCCAAAAGTCATGGCACGACCTGACCTTGCGCGTGGAGCAGTTGGAGACCGGCAATGCGGCGCTCGAACACGAAAACAAGGCGCTGCGCCAATTGGTGGAACGCGCGATTGAATACCGGAAAAAATCCCACGGCGATCTGGTGAACCTGCTGACGACGCTGGTGAGCAAACTGCCGATCAATGACATCGGCGTGGTGGTTTCGCGGCTGGTGGAACACAACGTCCAAGTGGGCGACATCAGCGCCGCGCTGTTGCACGGTAAAAACGACGACACCATGCTCCAGCCCGCCATCCTCAAGGCGCTGGACAAAACCAAGCGCGACCTCAACGCCGCCATCCAACCGCTGATCGAGGAACTCATCAAGCTGGATGCGCCGTTGGACGCGACGATGCTGCAAGCGCTGGTCGCGCAGCCGGAAACATTTTTTTCGCCGACCGTGGTTCGCGCCAGCCGGTGTTTTGTGAAAGGCCAGATTCCGCGCGAAAAAATCGTGCAGGACTTCGGCGAGGAAGCGCTGATTTTTTTCAAGGACCTGACGACCGACCCGAAGTTCAATCCGCGGCCCAAGCTGGCGGAAGTGCTGCTCGGTTTTGCGCCGGATTTTGAAGCGCTGTTTCAGCAAAATCCAAACGCCTGTGCCGCCAAGCGCAATGAGTTGGTCGCGTTGCACCAGCGCATCCGCAACAGCCGCTCGGCGCGGGCGCAAAAAATCGCGTTTCTGAAACTGTCGTTCGTGCTGGAGCTGCTGCATTACTACGAAAATCAAAACACGGAGTCGCCGGACATTATTTTTGCGCAGCGCCTGCCGCCTTTGATCGAACAGCTCGTGACGTGCAGCGACTCGGATATTCCAGACGAAAAATTGATTTTGCAGGCGGAGGCGTTGTTGGCGTTCATCGTCAGCGCCGACTATCGAAATGCGGTCATCAATAATTTCGGCAAGTCCAGCGGACTCGCCAAAACGCAGCGGCTGGTGCTCACCTATCGCGCGGCCAGTTTCAACGAGCATGATCCGCTGACCGCCGAATTCGTCCGGCATCTCCTCGCGTTGGAAAAAGTTCCGCGCCCCGAAACCTTTGCCGCCGTGTTGCGCCTGCTGGCCGCCGACCGTCAGAAGGTCATCATCCGCGCGATGATGAATTCCGGCAAGGTGCGCAAGGAAGAGGCGGAACCGCTCGGCAAAGCCATCGCGAAACAGCTCGGTCTGCCCGAGGCGGAAATCACACCCAAAGTAGAAGCCGCCGCCGTGGTCGAGGAAAACAGTTGGGAACACATCAAAGGCTTGATCGCCAACCGCGCCACGCCGAACGATGTCACCTTGGCGATCCGCAAACGGCTGCACGCAAAATTTGACGACGACGAAGTCAAGCAGAGCTGGTTGACGCTCGCCGAATCCGACCCGATGGTGTTCGTCCGCGTTTTCTGTCTGTTGCCTTATTTGCCGGACGGTCAGACCGACCCGGTGGCGCGCGCTGTTTTGGAATCCTACGCCAACCGGCTCACGCACGAAAAATATGCCGCCACTTACGCCCGCGTCGTGCATGCGCTGAAAAATCTGTTCAAGGTCAAAGCCGACAGCCCGGCGCTCGTCAACTTCATCGCGCTGGTGAAATGGGTGGACCCAGACTCCGCCGACAAGATCGCGAAGGACATCGGCGTGACGGCGTGAGAATCAGCGGAGAAAACCCCGCTGCAGCAAAGTCATTAAATCATTTACGGCCACCATTAATTCGCCGCGGCTTTCCGCATCGTCCTCGTTGGAAAAGTCCACTGGACCGCTCATCACCTCGGTGTAACGGTGCGTCAGCGCCATCCGCTCGTCGCACTGGCCGAGCGACCGCAGCAGTTGGCGCACTTTTTCCGCGTGCCGCTTGGCTTCGAAAATTTTCTTCAACGCCGCGCCAGCCGTTAGTTCGCCCGCTTCCACTTTTTTCAACAAGCCGCATTCAAACGTCCGGCAGCGTTTCGGCCGGTCATGGTAGATGCCGCACAGTTTGCCGTCAAAGCACGCGCACGGCTGCGCGAAGGCCACCTTGCTTTTGGTTTTCTGCTCCAGCGTCAATCCAAGTTTCGCCAGCTGCTTCGCGTCGTCGCCCGCGCGCAGTTCCACGTCGGCGAACAGCGTGCTGTCACAGCACAGGCCGCAGTTCGGACAGAGTTGGTCAATGGATTCGTTCATTTTAGTTCGGGCATCCCGCTTTCTGGCATTGATCTGCCACCCGTCCGAAATTATTTTGCAAACTCTTTTTCCCGCCGCGCGGCGGTGACGGAAAGCGCAATGCTGATGGAAATGATGGCCGCTACAACGAGCAGCGAGACGCCGGTAGAGATTTCTAGCTGATACCATTTCGCGGCCGTTTCATGCGGGTCGAGCAGCATTTTGCCACCGATAAAAACCAGCACGATGGACAAGCCGATTTTCAGGTAGCGGAACAAGCCCAGCGCACCGGCCAGCAAAAAATACAGCGAACGCAAACCGAGAATGGCAAAGACGTTCGAAGTGAAAACGATGAAGGCGTTGCGCGTGACGGAAAAAACTGCAGGCACCGAATCCACAGCGAACAACAGATCCGTCGTCTCAATGACCAGCAGCACCAGCGCGAGCGGCGTAAGCGCATTTTTGCCGTTGAACCGCGTCAGGAATTTATTTCCGGCCAGCGCCGGCGCGACCGGAAACAGTTTGCGCGCCAGCCGCACCACCAGGTTCTTTTCCGGCTCAACATGATCTTTGCCGGCGAAAAGCATTTTAATACCGGCGAAAACAAGAAAGGCACCGAAGAAATACAGCACCCATTCGAACCGTTGAATCAAAGCTGCGCCGCCGATGATCATCGCGCCACGCATCACCAGCGCGCCGAGAATGCCCCAGACGAGCACCCGATATTGAAATTCCGCTGGCACGCGGAAGGTCGAAAAAATCACCGCGATGACCAGCAGGTTGTCGAGCGACAGCGACAGTTCAATCAGGTAGCCAGTCACGAACTGCACAGCCTCCTCATGCCCACGCCAGTAAAGCATCAGCCCGGCAAAAGCCAGCGCCAGCGTGAACCAAATGGTGCTCCATACAATCGCTTCCTTGAACTTAATGACGCTTGAACCGCGATGAAACAGGCCGAGATCGAGCGCGATGAAAAAAATGACGGCCAGAATGAAACCCGCCCAATGCCATGGCGTGATTTCAACAAGACCAAGCATGGCGGCTTATTCGGGCTTGGCGGAAGCGGCAACTGAGCCGGCGTTTTGAATCGTGACCTGCGAGGCACCGATGTTCGGGCGTTCGCCTTTGTGCCACTTGAGCACAATCCAGCTCGCCACGTAAATGGACGAATAGGTGCCGGTGATGATGCCGATGAGGAAGGTGAAGGCGAAGTCGTTGATCACGCCACCACCCCAGACGAACAGCGCGCCGGTCGCCAGCAATACCGTGCCGCTGGTGATGATGGTGCGGCTCAAGGTCTGGTTGAGCGACATGTTGATGATCTCCTCGAACGACCCGCGCACGCCGAGCTTCAGCTGTTCGCGAATACGATCGAAGATGACGATCTTGTCGTTGATCGAGAAACCGATGATGGTCAAAATCGCGGCGACGACGGTGGCGTTGAACTCGCGGCCGGAAATATAATTCGCAATGCAGTAGCAGCCGATGGCCAGCAGCACGTCGTGCAGCACGGCAATGACGGCGGCGGCGGCGAAGGAAAATTCATAGCGGAACGACACATAAACCAGAATGCCGAACAGGGATAGCAGCGACGCGATGATGGCCGAGCGCTGAATCTCCGCGCCAATCGTGGCACCAACCTGCTGCTTGCTCATCACCTTAAACTGCGCGGCCGGGAATTTGGCGAGCAACGCGGTTTCGATTTTCGGTTCCGAGCCGGCGGAAGTGGTGATGCGCAACGTTTCGGTGCCGCTGCCGATGTCCTTTTGGTATTGAATCTGCGAATCTTTTTCGCCGGTCGCGGTCAGCACGGAACGGATTTCGTCCACGCCGACTTTTTGCGCGTAGCTGAACATCGTGCTGTCACCGCCGAGGAAATCCACGCCGAACAATTTTTCACCGCGCATGACACCAAAGCCCAGCGAGAGGACCACAAACGCCCACGACAGGATGAACAGCGGCTTGGCCACGCCCATGAAATTAATCTTGGCGCTCTTGATGACGTGCATCATAGACAGCGAGGCGATCATATTTCGGTCGAGCATGAAGTTGAAAATGAGGCGCGTCACCACCAACGCGGTGAACAAACTCGCCGCCACGCCGATGGTCAGCGTTACACCGAAGCCCTTGATTTCGCCGGTGCCCATGAAAATCAAAATGATGGACGAGATGAGCGTTGTGACGTGCGAATCGAAAATCGTGCCGAAGGCGCGGGCATAGCCGGCGTCAATCGCGCCGCGCAGGGATTTGCCCTTGGCGAGTTCTTCGCGGATGCGTTCGTAGATCAACACGTTCGCGTCCACCGCCATGCCGACGGTGAGCACCATGCCCGCGATGCCGGGCAATGTGAGCGTCGTGCCGACCGAGCACATGACGCCGAACAAAATGATAATGTTGGTGACGAGCGCGACGTTCGCGGCGATACCGGCGAGGCGGTAATAAATCAACATGAAGCCGGCCACAAAAATGACGGCCCAGATCGACGCTTGCACGCCGCTGCGGATCGAGTCTTTGCCGAGCGTCGGATCCACATCGCTGGAATAATCAATGTGCAACGGCGCCTTCAGCGGATTCTGCAAAACATTCGCCAGTTCCATCGCTTCTTCAATCGAATAATTGCCGGTGATCTGGCCGTTGCCGGTTTCAATCGGGCTTTGAATGTTCGGCGCGGAATACAGTTCTCCGTCCAAAATAATCGCCAGCCGGTGGCCGACATTTTCGCGGGTGGTTTCGCCAAACCGTTTCGCGCCGTCGTCGGTGAGCGTGAAGTCAATCTGCGGTTCGCCGAGGTTGCCGCGGACGACCATGGAATTTTTGATGATGTCGCCAGCCAGACCGTTCTCCGCTTTCTTGCGGACAATCACCTGCTCGATGGAAGCCTTGCCGTCCGGCTTTTGCGAGACGTGTTTGAGCAATTGATAGCCGGCGGGAATTGGCTCGCCGTTGCGGACGATTTCGTCGCTGTTGTCATTGACCATGCGGAATTCGAGATACGCGGTCTTTTGAATTTGCTGTTTCGCGCTTTCCTTGTCGGACTGCGAAAGGCCGGGCAACTGGATCAAAATGCGGTTGCCACCGGCGGATTGAATCACTGGTTCGGCCACGCCGAAACGGTCAATGCGTTTGCGTAACACTTCGACCGCCTGCGACAACGCCGCGCTCGTCACATCCGCACTGTTGCGGACGCTGTTGGTGCTTTCCGCCGCGAGCAGAACATTCGTGTCCATGGAAACGAGGAACGACGTGCCGCCCTGCAAATCCAGGCCCAGTTTGATCTTGCCGGAAGCATCACGCTGGAGCCGGTTCAAAATAAATGTGTTCGGGTAAATCTGGTTGTTCGCGGCGACAAACGGAAAATATTTCTGGATGTCGTTCGTGCCGATGGCGGTTTGCAGCACGGCGAACTCGCTGGTCGTGCCGGTTTTTTGAACCTCGGCAATCCGCGCCTGAATATTTTTGAACGTGGCGTCCTGATTTTCCGCGCGGCGCGAAAATTCCGAAATCAAATCGCGCGACGACGGCGGATAAATTTCGAACAGCGCCCAAAGAACGATGCAGATGACGAGGATGAACCGGCCCAGATTATTTTGCTTCATGACTATTTTTAAAAATTATTCGGTGGGAGTGCTGGCGTCGAGAATTTCAGTGACGGACGCCTTGGTGACTTCAAATTTGGCATCGGCGGAGCGGAGCGAAACGGATTTGTCTTTGACCGTAATGACCACGCCGATGATGCCACTGGCGGTGACCACCTTGTCGCCGGACTTGAGTTCGGCCAGCATTTTAGTCTGCTGCTTGGCGCGTTGCTGCTGCGGGCGGATAAGGATGAAATAGAAAACGACGACCAGCAGGATCATCGGCAGAAACGACATCAGCGGATTCGGCTGCGTGCCGGGCTGGCCGTTGGATGGCGGGGTTGCCATCGCTAAAATTTCGGTGAAACAGGTTATGTACATAAATGAAAAAACGGTCGGACAATTTAGGAAACCTGCGGCAAAAGGCAAGATTTATTGGCCGGAGATTTGTTCCTCAACCGCGTTTCGGTCGGATTGCCAGTAAACCACCGCCAAATAAAAAATCTGGCCGATGAAACCGGATTAATTAATCCACGAAATACACGGACCTCACGAAATCAAGCCCAAAAAAATAATTTTTCCGGCGTGCAGTTCGCGTGGCTCGCGTTTAAACCACCAATCAATTTCACTTCAAAATAAAAAACGCCGAAGCGGATCGCTTCGGCGTTGGGTCGAACCGAAGTTCGAAAATTTCTACCAGCGGAAATGCGCGAACGCCTTGTTCGCCTGCGCCATCTTATGCACTTCATCCCGTTTGCGGATGGCGTTGCCCTGACCGGCGTAGGCTTCGAGAATTTCGGTGGCGAGCGCGGCTTTCATCGGCATGCCTTTTTTAGCATCCGCGAAATCCACGATCCAGCGCAGCGCGAGCGCGGCCTGGCGGTCGGACGGAATTTCCAGCGGCACCTGATACGTCGCACCGCCGACGCGGCGGGGCTTGGTTTCGATGCGCGGCTTGGCGTTGTCCACCGCGCGCTGCAAAATTTCGATCGGGTTGCTGGCCGGGTTTTTTTCCGAGATGGTGTCGAACGCGCCGTAAACGATGCGTTGCGCGGTGCTCTTCTTGCCGGAGATCATCACGGTTTTGACGAGGCGCGAAACAAGGGCGCTGTTGAACTTGCCGTCCGGAAGCATCGGGCGTTTGGTGGCTTGACGTCTGCGAGACATAATTTATTGGTTAAAATTTACTTGGCCGGAGCGGCGGCGGCTTTGGCCTTGGGTTTCTTCACGCCGTATTTGGAACGGCTCACGCGGCGTTTTTCCACGCCGGCGGCGTCCAATGTTCCGCGCACGATGTGATAACGCACACCGGGCAAATCTTTCACACGACCGCCGCGGATCAGCACGATGCTGTGCTCCTGCAAATTGTGGCCCTCGTCCGGGATGTAGGCGATGACTTCGTGGCCGTTCGTCAGGCGAACTTTGGCTACTTTGCGCATGGCCGAGTTCGGCTTCTTGGGCGTGCGCGTCATGACTTGGACGCAGACGCCACGGCGAAAGGGCGAGCCTTCCAAAGCGGGTGACTTGGACTTGTAATTGACTTTAGTGCGGCCCTTGCGGACCAGTTGGTTGATCGTCGGCATTTGCGTTAAAAATAAATCGCTTTCCAGTTCTGGAAAAACGGAACGCAGAAATTAACAAATCTCCCGCCGCGTGCAACAACATTTTACAGGTTTTTGCGGCTGACACGGAAATCACGCCGCCGCTTCCCGCAAAATCCAGCTCATTTCACGCCGTAACGAAGCCAATAAGCCGGCAGTTTCACGAACTCCAGTCGCATTTTTTTATTGATGCCTAGCCGCGTCCAGTCGCTGCGGTTGAAGGCGTAATATGTCGGACGCGAATAAAATTTTATTTCCGGCGCATAATGCTCAAACGTCGCCAGCGCCCGCCGCGAATGATACCACGACGTCACCAGCACCGCGCTGCGGACTTTTTCCGCGCGCAAAAGCTTGATGGTGAATTCCGCGTTCTCATGCGTCGTGGTGGATTTATTTTCGATTTCGATGGCGCGGGCCGGAACACCCGCCGCGAGCAACAACTGGCGATTGATGTCGTCATCGCCCTCGCCGGTGTGGATGATGCGCGGCGCGACTTGCTGCCGGAATAATTCCGCCGCACGACCAGGACGCTCGTGGTTGCCACCGCCTAAAAGAATGATCACATCTGCCGACGCCACCGGACCGCTGTCCACGCACAGAAATTTTTCCGGATAGAAATAAGCGACAACGGCAACCAGCGTCATCACCAAGATGACGCTGATGACCGCGCGGAAAAATAATTTTAAAATGAAGCGCAAACCGCGCTCAAGCGTAGAGCGGGCCGAAATTTGCGCAAGCGCGATAATCGGCGCTTTCCAGGCATTGCGTGCCAAACGCCGCCCAACTGCTCGGCCGGAAAACCCGGTCGTTCGCCACGTTGTGCATGTAAACCGGAATGCGCAGCATCGCCGCGAGCGAAATCAGATCCGCGCCGATGTGGCCGTAGCTGATCGCGCCGTGGTTCGCGCCCCAGTTGTTCATCACGGAATAGACATCGCGGAAGGCACCGTGGCCGGTGAGTTTCGGTGCAAACCACGTCGTCGGCCACGTCGGGTTCGTGCGCTGATCCAGCGCGTCGTGAACTTTCGCCGGCAGATCCACCGTGAAACCTTCGGCGATTTGCAGCGCCGGGCCGAGTCCTTTGACGAGATTCAGCCGGCACATCGTCACCGGCATGCCGCCACGCGTGAGAAAGCGCGTGCTCCAGCCGCCGCCGGGGAAATATTCCGTAATGCTCGGATGCCACGTCGTCGCGGCGAGACATTTTTTCGCTTCGTCCTTGGAGATTTCCCAGAACGGTTTCATCGCCGGCTGGCCGTTAATTTCCTGCTGACCGGTGCCGTCGAGCGTGGCCGGGCCGGAATTGATGAGATGCAAAATACCGCCAGCCGCGTGCCCGTCGAGCGTGTGGCCGGAAACCCGCTTCACCGCATCCGCGCTCCAGTAGGTCCGCACGTCGGCAAAAATCTGCGCGGTGTTCGTGAGCAAATGGCCAAACAACATCGAAGCGCCGTTGAGGCAATCATTCTCCGTCGCGACGATGTAGGGCGCGCGAATGCCGTTCCAGTCGAAGGACGTATTTAAAATGGCTTCGAGGAAATCGCCGTTGGGCTGGTAATCCGTCCATTGACGCTGGCCCTGAAAACCGGACGCGATGGCGTTGTGTCCGTGCGCTTCCTCGCCAAAACCCATTTCGGCGAGCTTGGGATTGCCGACCATCAAGTCGCGCGCAATGAGCGCCATCTTGACGGATTTTTCCCATTCACTGTCAAGCTGCGCGCGCGGACGCGTGGTCTTTGGCGAGTTGTAATCCTTGCCTTCGGGACAATTTTCTTTCGTCCACTTCAAAGCTTTTTTGTATTCCGCCGGATCGAAAATGCCTTTGTCCATGCGCCGGAGGAATTCCGTCATGTCAATCGTCTCCACGCGCATGCCCAAAAATTCCTCAAAGAACGGCTGATCCACTATCGAACCGGCGATGCCCATCGAAACGCCGCCCATGCCGAGATAGGATTTGCCGCGCATCAACGCCACCGCCAGACCGGCCCGGGCGAAGCGGAGAATTTTTTCCTGCACGTCGGCGGGAATGGATTTGTCCGAACCGTCCTGCACGTCGTGGCCGTAAATGCTGAACGCCGGAATGCCCTTTTGCGTGTGGCCGGCGAGCACCGCCGCGAGATAAACCGCGCCGGGCCGTTCGGTGCCGTTGAAGCCCCAAACAGCTTTCGGAACCTGAGGCGTCATGTCCATCGTTTCGCTGCCGTAGCACCAGCACGGCGTGACGGTGAGCGACACACCGACATTTTCGCGCGCAAATTTTTCGGCGCAGGCCGAGGCCTCGGCGACGCCGCCGATGCAGGTATCGGCGATGACGCATTCAACGCGCTTGCCGTTTGGATAAAACAGATTTTGCGAAATCAATTTTGCGGCAGACTTGGCCATGTCCATCGTCTGCTTTTCGAGCGACTCGCGGACGCCGCCGAGCCGGCCGTCAATCGTGGGCCGGATGCCGATTTTGGGAAGGGAACCGCTGAAGACAGGAAGTTTCATATGATGTGATGATTAATTTTCGTTCGTAAATGTGCCCGCAGAATAATTTTTAGAACCACCCGTGGGCAAGACAAACCAACTTAACATTTATGGAATCACGGCAGCACCGGTTTCCACTTTTGCACAACGTCCAAAAATTTCAGTTCCGTTCGCCAAACAAACTGAACATCAAAATCGCCGACGCTGTGCCATCCATCGTGGGTTCGTCAGAGGAATAATCGCTCATATCATCGTGATAAACTGCCGGACCTTGAAACAGCCCCAGCGGATCCGGTTCACGAATCGTGACGCCTTTCAGAGATTTGAAAATGCGTTCGTAAACCGGGCCGTCCACCAGCGCGCCACGAACAGTTCGGTGCGTCAACTGCGTCGTCATCAAATGCACATCGCGCGGATACACGCTGCCGATCTCGGTGAACATCGTGGTGCCCCACGGATTGCGGCCGAGCAACCAGTCGCGCTGCTTGGCGGCGAATGCGTGATAGCGACGCTTGCCCGTCATGCGTTCATAAAAGGCACATTGCGTCACGAGCGCCGCGACCAGATTATCCGAACACCAAATGAACGGCACGCCGATGCCATAGGGATTTTTCCCACCGGCGCTGACGCAGCGCTCGATGCCGGACCGATAATAACCGGCCAACGTCTTTTTAAACTTCGCATCCACCAAATCGTAAAGCCGGAAGTGGCCGGCGTTCATGAATGGATAATATTGGTAGTGGCCGGTCTGCTCCTGGCCCATCCAGCTTTCGTCGGCAGCCAGCGCCGCATAACGCTGCGCCTCGGCCAAAAAAGTTTTTTCACCGGTGGCGCGGAACATTTCGGCTGCACCCCATTCCATGTCGTCGGCCCACGTCGTCTCTGCATAACGATAGGGGGAACTGTAAGAATTCCCCTGTTGCACGCCTTCCTTCGCACGGCCCAACGCATAGACTTCCCGGCCCGCCTGCAAACAGCGAAGCGCAAAAGCTTTTTGCTGTGAATCATCTTTCCAGATCTCATAAGCCAAAGCCATCGCGGCGGCGTATCGACCGGCCAGATTGGCGAGACCGCTGGAATCACTTTTATATTTACCCAGTCCCTGCGGCTGACCGTCGGCAAAGTAAACCACCCGCGCCCCGGCTTTGCCCCAGCCGTAATCGGTCAGTTCATTATTCGGTAAACGCCAACCGGCATGATCACGATCATCGGCGACTTGATGATACAACGCGGTGGGCGCAGGATGCAGCTTGAGCATCCACTCCAATCCCCAGCGCGCTTCATCGAGAATGTCGGGAATGCCATTGGTGCCGGGATTGCCGAGCGCATCCACGCGGTCGGAAAAGCGGGCGGCACTTTGCGATTCGCGCGAATTTAATTCGTAAGCCAGGAGCATTTGCGCCGTGGCGTTGCCGGCGGTGAGCAGATATTTCAGCAGGTCGCCCGCGTCATGCCAGCCGCCCGTCGCATCCATCGGTGTCGCCAATGGCAGGGGGCCGAACGCCGTGCGCCCGTCGAGCTGATGACAATTCGTGCCGAGCCACGGATTGTAACCACAACGTTGCTCGCGCATAAATTCCAACAACTCATCCGGCAGCTTCGCGTAAATATCCTGGCCAATCGTGAAGGGCTGCGACGGCTGCTCGCCGAAGCGAACGCAGTAATGGCCCGGCGTTTTCAGCGTGGAATAATCCAGTTCAAAGTGATTTGTAAATTGTCCCCACGTCGCGCCGGCAATCTGTTTTGCGGCACCACTAAAAACACTTTTGCCGGAATCAATGCTTACCACCGAAAAGTTTTTTGGCACTGCGGCCTGGGAAAATGCCACCGCCGTTTTCGCGTCTTGAACTTCGTAGCCAAGTTGATTGGCCCGAACGAACAGTTGACCTGGCTTGGGAGATAGCAACTCATCCACGCGAACAAACTCGTAGCCCTTGGCCGTGAGGGTATCGAGCAACTCGCCAAAGCGCGCCGCAAATTTATCCGTGCGCTCCGGCCCGCTGCCGATGTGCAGCAACAATATAAAACCGTTCAAGCCATTGGCGTCATCGTGCTCATGCTTGAGAATGCTGGCGAAAATCTTTTGCGAGGAGATAAAGTTTTTGTCCGCGTCGGCCAGATAATCCGCATTGGCGCGCGTGCCGGGGGTGAAATTAATGAGCGTCAAGCCCAGCTCGGCGCTCCAATCCACAACTGCTCGATTGTAATATTCGAACGGCGGGAGGAAAAAATACATGCCCGCGCGCCGCACGCCAAAGCGCTCCAGCTTTTCCAGATTGGCGGTCAGATCGGCACAGAATTCGTCCCGCGTGATGAGATTAGTTTTCGGCCCGGCCCATGGACAATACAGCACATGCTTGTCCGAATGCGGCCCGACATAATGTCCGCCCTTGATGATGCGACGCACGAGCGGCGAAAAGTCGGGGTTCGTCAGAAAATCACCCGTGAAGAAAAAAGAGGCGTGCGCTTGATGCCGCGCCAGTTCGTTCAAGATCGTCTCGCCGCCGTCCGCAAAGGAATGGCCAGTGAACGCAAATGCAATCTGTTTTTGATCCGTCGGGCCGCGGATGATGCCGCCCTCGCTCAGTTGAAAGTCCGCGGAAGACCGCTCCCCTGCGTTCGCTATGACACCTAGCGCCAGCAGGAACAAAATGACGGCAACTCGTTTCAAGATTCAATTGGCGCCTTGGCGCGCTCTGGTTCCGCGCCGCCGACGAGCACCACGAATTCGCCTTTCAAACTGCGCTTGCCCGCGATTTCCAGCAACGCCGCCGGCTTGCCGCGCAAAAATTCCTCGAACTTTTTCGTCAGCTCGCGCGCCAGCACCACGTCGCGGTCGGGATAAACCTCGTTCAATTCGCCGAGCAATTTTTCGATGCGATAAGGCGATTCGTAAAAAATCAAAGTGCCGGCGACGGTTTTCAACGCCTCCAGTTTGTTGCGGCGCTGCCCGGATTTGTGCGGCAGAAAACCGACGAAATGAAATTCATCGGCCGGCAAACCGCTCGCGGTGAGGCCGGCCACCAGCGCGCACGGGCCGACCACGGCTTCGATGCGAAAACCGGCGGCGATGGCGGCTTTGACCACGCGCTCGCCGGGGTCGCTGATGCCGGGACTGCCGGCGTCCGTGACCAGCGCGACTTTCTCGCCGCGCCGCAACCGCTCGATGATTTCCTCGCTGCGCTTGGCCTCGTTAAATTGAAAATAGCTCAGGAGCGGTTTGGAAATGCCGAAATGTTTCAAGAGCTGGCCGGAGTGCCGCGTGTCCTCGGCGGCGACCACGTCGCATTCGCGCAGCACGCGCAAGGCGCGGAGCGTGATGTCCTCGAGATTGCCAATCGGCGTGGCCACGAGGTAAAGCGTGCTGGCGGTGAGCGGCGGCAGGGCGGCGTCCATTGCGGAAATAAAACAGAAACCCGCAATGAAAGAAAATGGATTCGGAATAATCGCATTTCCAGCCACGCCATTTCGCAGCCCGCGGCAGGGGAAATAAATTCGTTCCTTAAATCCACCAACCCTTTTTTGCCCTGCACTTGCCGCAAGATTTTTGTGATGAACCCGCATTCTTTCCTTGATTTCCGGCGCGTTCGGCTTTTTCCTTTGCGGACAAATTATATTACTGAATAAACATCATGGCCTACACCACTTGCTCAGTTCCCGCCGGCGGCAAAATCTCGATCGCCCACGGCAAGCTCACCGTCCCCAATAATCCCATCATCCCCTTCATCCGCGGCGACGGCACCGGCCCGGACATCTGGGCGAGCAGCGTGCGTGTGTTCGACGCGGCGGTGGAAAAAGCCTACGGCGGCAAACGCAAAATTTCTTGGATGGAAGTTTTCGCGGGCGAGGAATCGTTCAAGAAATTTAACAACTGGCTGCCGGATGACACCGTCGAGGCGTTCAAGGAATTTCTCGTCGGCATCAAAGGCCCGCTGACCACGCCAACCGGCGGCGGCATCCGCTCGCTCAACGTCGCGCTGCGCCAGATGCTCGATCTTTACGTCTGCCTGCGCCCCGTGCAATGGTTCACCGGCGTGCCTTCGCCCGTGAAGCATCCCGAAAAAGTGAACATGGTCATCTTCCGCGAGAACACGGAGGATATTTACGCGGGCATTGATTTCGAAGCCGGCAAGGAAATGGCGATGAAGACGATTGAATTCATCAAGACGAATTTCCCGAAGGAATTCAAAAAAATCCGTTTCGGCGAAACGCCGGAAGTTGTCGGCATCGGCATCAAGCCCGTTTCCAAAACCGGCACGCAGCGGCTCGTGCGCGCGGCCATTGAATACGCCATCGAACAAAAGAAGAAGTCTGTGACCTTCGTCCACAAGGGCAACATCATGAAATACACAGAAGGTGCCTTCATGCAATGGGGCTATCAACTCGCCCGCGAAGAATACGGCGCGGAACTGGTGGACGGCGGACCGTGGTGCAAGATTCCCGAAGGCAAACGCGGCGCCGGCCTCATGTTCAAGGACAGCATTGCCGACATCACGCTCCAGCAGATCCTCACGCGCCCGAACGAATTTGAAGTCATCGCCACGCTGAATTTGAACGGCGATTATTTGAGCGATGCGCTCGCCGCGCAGGTCGGCGGCATCGGCATTGCGCCTGGCGGCAACATCAACAACGTCACCGGCCACGCCATCTTTGAAGCCACGCATGGCACCGCGCCCAAATACGCGAACAAAGACGTGGTGAATCCCGGCTCGGTTGTGTTGTCCGGCGAAATGATGTTCCGCTACCTCGGTTGGAATGAAGCGGCGGATCTGATTCTTAAAGGCCTCAACGGCGCGATCGGTTCAAAGAAAGTCACCTACGATTTCGCCCGGCAAATGGAAGGCGCGACGGAGATCAAATGCTCTGCATTTGGTGACAACATCATCGCGCACATGTAAGCGGCAGGTGAAATTTAAATGCAACGGGCGAGCCTTCGGGTTCGCCCGTTTGGTTTTGCTGGCGTTGAAAAGACACGCTGCCAGACGTCGGCGGATTATTTTCGATTTGTTTGATGATGATGGCCACGGTCAGCCCCATCAGCAGCGCCACCGATAGCTTGAAGCGGTCGTGCGAATGGAACTGCAATTCCGGCAGCAAATCGCTACTGGCGATACACAAAAAGGTTCCCGCGCAAAACGCGAGCGCGCCGCCGAGAAAAGCTCCGTGCGAATCGGCAAAATGGCTCGCGCCAAGAAAAAACAGCAGCGCCCCAAGCGGACTCACCAGCGCAAACAGCCCATTCAAGAGATGCCGCGAAAACCGCGAACTGCCGCTCGCGGTCATCAAGGCCGAGACCGCCATTGCGTCAAACGGCTTGTGCAAAATGATGACCAGCGCCACACCCAGCCCGGCGAATTGGGCGTGACCATGCGCACCGGCGGCGACCGCTGCCGCCAGCGCAATGCCGTCGAGCAGCGAATGCAGCGTCAGGCCGAGTGCCGTGCCGACCCAGGAAAGCTGCTGCGCCGACCGCCCCGCCAGCGTGTGCGTATGATCATGCGCGTGTTCGTGCTCATGGTCGTGGCAGCAGTCTTCGGGATCGCCTTCCGGCGAATCGTGGTGATGAAAATGAAAAAAGCGCTGCAAAAAAAACATCGTCAGAAAACCGCCCAAAACCCATGACGCGGTTTGGTCCATGGAATGTAGTTGTTCCGCCGCGTCCGGCAGAAAATGCAGCAGCGCGATGCCGAGCATCAGCCCCGCCACGAAACTGATGGCGATCTGCAGCCGCGCGTGCGTCGGGTGAATCATCAACAGCAGCCAGCCGCCCGCCAGCGATGCCAGCAGCAGCAAGGTGCAATAAATGACCAGCAATCCATTCGGAGAAATCACTTCAGCAAGATAACAAAAGCGTCAACTCATACAAGCGTTCTGGAAACCGGGTGGTGGCATTGTTTGAAATTAAAACGGATTTCGCGCGAAGGCAGCGAAGGGAGCGAAGTCAGAAAAGCCGTTTTTGCCTTCGCTCCCTTCGCTGACTTCGCGCGATATTTCAGACTATACCACGACCGGAAACCGGCCAGACTCTGCAAAAGAATAATTGAGTGATTTGTGCGGAATTGGTTTCCAACCTTCGGAAAATGTGTCATTTAACTTTCATGCGCCGACTGGCCGTCCATTTAATTCTGTTGCTTGCAGTTCTCGCCGTGCCGGTCCGCGCCGCGCACACGGCGGTGCAATTGATTTTGTCTGCCACCACCGCGCGACCCGGCGACACCGTGCTCGCCGGCATTCAGATGAAGATGGAATCCGGCTGGCACACCTACTGGAAAAATCCCGGTGATTCAGGTCAGGCCACGGAAATCAAATGGCAGTTGCCGCCCGGCGTCACCGCCGGTGACATTCAGTGGCCGCTGCCGGAAAAACTCCCGCCCGCCGAAGTCACCACTTACGGCTACGAAAACGAAGTTGTCTTGCTTGTGCCGCTGAAACTGGCAACGAATTTGCCGGCTGGCCCGCTAAATCTCGCTGCCAAGGTTTCGTGGCTGGAATGCAAGGAAGTTTGCATTCCGGCAAATCAGGATGTCGAAGCGAAATTAAATGTTGGCACGGAAACAAAAACTTCTGCTGACTTGGGAAAGATTGAGGTCGGGATAGGAAAAGTTCCAATTGTTTTAACAAATCCACCGATCAAAGCCTGGTGGGAAAAACCTCGCGCCTTGGACGTCCGTCCGCTGGTCATTGATTTTTCGATATTGCCAGTTTCATTCAAAACAAACTTGGTGGATTTTTTCCCAGATGCTTCCGATCAATTTGAAATTCAAGCTCCATCCGAAGAATTCCCCATCGGCTTGGCATCGCGCGCGGAAGAAATTGGAATGCGAAAACTGGTTAAAAAATTTTCCGGAGATTGGCCGAAAGAAGTTTCGGGTGTTTTTTTATATTACATGGAAAATGGTCCAGTCGCAATGGAAGTTAATTTGCCCATCGCCGACCAAGCGCCTGCCGGCGAAATAATTTCTTCCATTTCAAATCAGTCACCTGTATTGCCCTCGCAACCACTCTGGCAAATGCTGCTCTACGCCTTCATCGGCGGATTGATTTTGAACATCATGCCGTGCGTGCTGCCGGTCATCGCGCTGAAAATCCTCGGCTTCGTCAGCGAGGCCAAAAGCGAACCGCGCCACGTCCGCAAACTCGGCTTGATCTACGCGCTCGGCGTTTTGATTTCGTTTCTCGTTCTCGCGGCGCTGGTCATCAGCGTCAAAGCCGCCGGCCATCACGCCGGCTGGGGCATGCAATTTGGCAGCCCCGTTTTCATCGTGTGCCTCACCACTCTCGTCACGCTCGTCGCGCTGAATCTATTCGGCATTTTTGAAGTCACGCTCGGTGGCCGGGCACTGGACACGGCCGGCGAACTCGCCTCGAAACACGGCGCGGCCGGTGCCTTTTTCAACGGCGTGCTCGCCACGGTTCTGGCGACGCCCTGCACCGCGCCATTTTTGGGGGCCGCGCTCGGTTTCGCTTTCGCGCAAAGCGCAGCGGTGATTGTTTTGATTTTTCTCACCGTCGGCCTTGGACTGGCTTCGCCGTATATTTTGTTGAGCTGGAATCCGGCCTGGCTGAAATTTCTGCCGAAGCCCGGCGCATGGATGGAACAATTCAAAATCGCGATGGGCTTTCCGATGCTTGCCACGGTGGTGTGGCTTTACAGCGTCGCGGGCAGCAGCTACGGCAAAAATATTTTCTGGCTCGGTGTTTTTCTGATCGTCGTCGCGTTCGCCGCGTGGATCTTTGGCGAATTTTTCCAGCGCGGCCGCCAGTGCCGAGGCGGCGCGCTCGCCGTCACCTTGATTTTGCTCATCGGCGGCTACGCCTTCGCGCTGGAAAAAGAACTGGCCTGGCGCACCGCGCAGCCGGAACCCAACCCCACCGCTTCGCTCAAGGAATCGGCGGACGGCATTGATTGGCAACCGTGGAGCGCCGCCGCCGTCGCGCAGGCGCGGGCCGCCGGGAAGGTCGTGTTCGTGGATTTCACGGCGGACTGGTGCCTGACCTGTCAGGTGAATAAGAAAACCAGCATCGAGATTTCTGCCGTGCGCGAAAAAATAAAATCGCTGGACGCCGTCGCGCTGCTCGGCGATTACACGCATTTTCCTGATAGCATCACGGCGGAACTGAATCGCTACAACCGCGCCGGCGTGCCGCTGGTGTTGGTTTATCCAAAAAATCCCGCCGCCGCGGCGCTGGTTTTGCCCGAAGTTTTAACGCCGGGAATTGTGTTGGATGCGCTGGATCGCGCGGTGAAATAAATCCAACGCCAATTCGCTCGACCCATTCAATTTGAGCCGGCTCACGCCGGCTGCTCCAAAGATAATTTGAACCAAACACCTGCCAGTTGCGTCTGCCATTTTGACAGACATCAACCAAACTGAATTTAATCATGAAAAAAATACTGACCCTGCTCGCCGTCTTGACCGTGACCGCCACCGCGTTTGCCCTGGAAATCGGCAAGCCCGCGCCGGATTTCACCGGCACAGACATCACCGGCAAAACCGTCAAGCTCACGGATTACAAAGGGAAAATCGTCGTCATCGAATCCTACAATTCCGACTGCCCGTTTTGCCACAACCATTACGCCACCGGCGCGATGCAGGAAATGCAAAAAGATTTGGCTGCCAAAGGGGTGGTTTGGCTGCTGGTGGATTCCGTGAACACGAAGAATTTCAGCTATCGCACGCCGGAGCAGGCGCGCCAGGAATCGGCGGATCTGAAAATCGCCGCGACGGCTTGGCTGGACGACCATTCCGGCGACATCGGCCATCTTTACGGCATGAAAACCACGCCGCATTGTTTTGTGATCGCGGCCGACGGCACGCTGGTTTATGACGGCGCGATTGACAACCGCCCGTCGCCGAAAGGTGATCCACGCACGGCGAAAAATTATGTCCGCGCCGCCGTGGAGGAATTGCTCGCCGGCAAGCCGGTGACGGTTTCGCAGACCAAGCCCTACGGCTGCGGCGTCCACTACGCGAATTGAAATATTTTGTAGCCGCCGACGTGAGTCGGCTCAAACTCAATGCTGATTTTTGAGCGAACTCACGTTCGCTGCTACTTTTTCTTTCGACACGAACGGGCGGCGCACCCATTTTTCCGACTGCAATTCCGGCGTGAGCTTGAAATTGAATTCCTTCAAAAACTCCGCTGTCGGCGCAAGAATCGTCACGGGCCGCCGCGTGAACGTGTCTTTATAAGCCAGCCGCACCGCGCGCAGGCCGAGGCGAAAACCTTTTTCCACGCGACCATAAAGTTCATCGCACATGATCGGACAACCGGACTGCGCTAGGTGCACGCGAATCTGATGCGTGCGCCCGGTCAGCGGACTTGCCTCGATCAAGGTGAACCGCTCGTTGCTCACCAGCGCGCGAAAATGCGTCTCGCATTCCTTGCCGTCTTCGGAAGTGTCCACGCGCATCCGGCCGAAATTTTTCGGGTCCTGGCCGAGCGGCAGTTCGCAGATCCAGGCTTTTTCTTTGGGCACACCTTCGACGACCGCGAGGTAGGTTTTTTCCATCCGCCGCGATTCGAACATTTCGCCCATCGCGCGCATTGCCCCTTCGCTTTTGGCGAAAAGCATCACGCCGCTCGTGTCCGCGTCCAGGCGGTGGACGTGCCGGAGATAACGCAGGTTGCGCGAGCGCGCCCAGAAATCATCGGCGCGGATGGAGGAATCAATCGCCGTCTGCAAATTCCAGTTCGTCTGACGCCACGAATCCGGCACGAGCATCCAGCCGCGCGGCTTGTCAATCGCCAGCACCGAGCGGTCCTCAAACAGGATGGGAATCGGGTCGCAGCCCGGCAGTTCGATGAAATTGGGTTTCGCCATTGCGCAAGCTTAACGAAAATTGGAACGGCCCGCAAAGCCTGTTGTGCCGCCACGCGAACCTTTACACAGGCTGGATAAATTGCAAAATACTTTCACGCATCCGTAGCTCAATTGGATAGAGCGTTTGACTTCGGAT
>CAISEZ010000047.1 GCA_903884535.1 uncultured Verrucomicrobia subdivision 3 bacterium | reverse complement strand
TTTGCGTTTGATGAGCGCCATGCCGGAGAGCGCGGCACCGAGCAGCATCACCGTCGTGCCGCCATCCGGAACGCTGGCCTGCGAGGCCGAGAACGTGAACGTCTGGTTGGCCGGAACCGTGGACGGATCTTGGAAGGTGACCGAAAAGTTCCACGTCGTCGCATCATAGCCGGTCGCATTCAGAATGCCGGTGCCAGCGATGGCCACATACGGATTGCCTCCGAGAATGCCACGCACGAACTGGCTGCTCAGCAGTTGAAAGTTGATCCCTGGCGTGCCCAAAACATTCCAAAATGGAGTGATTGCGCTGGAAACGGTGAAGTTCCACGGCGCGGCAAACACGATTTGGGTTTGAGCCGGAATAATACCGGCGATAGCGCCGCTGACCGACTGGACAACCGGATTGGGCGTGAAGGCACCAGACCAAGAGACAACCGTGGTCGCCGTCGCCGCCGTGCCAGTGTTCAAATTGGCATTGCCCGCGAATCCGATTGCCCCGGTGATCGGCACGCCTTGAACAGTCTGAACCAAAGCCAAAACGGCCACGGCTCCAACCAGAGTAACTAACATTTTTTTCATATTCGATCTCCTTATTTTTTGTTGTTTAGAATCAACCGGCTTAATTCAGCATCACCAATGCCAACCGCGACCTATTAGGCTAACCGTGTTCTGAAGATCCTGATTTAAGGATATTTAAACATGCTGTTTTTTTAGCCTAGCCTCAACCTCCAGCGGTAAAAGTGTAAGCAGTTCCGACAATCATCGCGTCTCCGGTCACAAACAAACCCATTAACTCACTTTTTTTAAATAGGTTGCGTGGTTTTGGCGGCCTGTAATCAGCCTTGACAAATTTCCAGAACAGATCTGGAGCATGTTTCCACTTCATTATTAGTTGAAAACCAATGACTTGAATAAAAACGCGTCATTCAACGACTGAAAACAGGGTCAACCCGGCGCGATGTTCAGGCTCAACACTTCGCCCGGCTCGCATTCGGCGGTGACTTCGAAGGGGCGGCAGCAGACTTCGCAGTCGGTGGTGAACCGCTGGCTAGGCACGCTGGTATCTATGCCCACCTCGGAAGGCTGGCCGCAGAACGGACAGGCAATGGCTTCGTATATTTCCACCCGCTTATTTTAACGGCTCGATTCGCGTAGAGCCAGCCTTCAAACCGGTTTTCACAACAGCCCTGAATCGGTTTTGCCACGGATCAGCCACGCCACATCACCTTGTTTTGGAGTTTGCCACGTTCGCCAAATTCGGGAATAGTATCCGTCCGTTTTTACGGCTATTATGAAACCCCAAGTCGAAATCTACGACACGACCCTGCGCGATGGTTCGCAGGGCGAAGGCATCAACTTTTCGGTCGCGGACAAAATCCGCATTGCCGAGAAACTCGATTCTTTCGGGGTGCATTACATTGAAGGCGGATGGCCGGGCAGCAACCCGAAGGACATTGAATTTTTCGCGCAGGCCAAAAAGAAGAAATTCAAAAACGCTAGGCTCGCCGCGTTCGGCTCCACGCGCAAAAAAAGCACACCGGTGGAATTGGATGACCAAGTGCGCCTGCTCATCGAAGCCGAAACGCCGGTCGTGACGATCTACGGCAAGACCTCGATGCTGCACGTCAAGGAAGTGCTGCGCTGCACGCCGGAGGAAAATCTGGCGATGATCGGCGACACCGTGAAATTTTTGAAAAATCACGGCAAGTTTGTCATCTACGACGCCGAACACGCTTTTGATGGTTACAAGCTGAATGCGGATTACGCGCTCGACACCTGGCGGGCCGCTGAAAAGGCGGGCGCGGATTTTGTCGTGCTCTGCGACACCAACGGCGGTTGTCTGCCGCAGGAAATCGCCGCGATCACCAAGGCCGCCATCGGCCAATTGAATTGCAAGGTCGGCATCCACACGCACGACGACATCGGCCTCGGCGTGGCCAACGCTTTGGCTGCACTGGAAGTCGGGGCCGTGCATGTGCAGGGCACGATCAACGGCTACGGTGAGCGCACGGGCAATTGCAATCTGACGAGCGTGATTCCGTGCGTCGCGCTCAAGCTGAAAAAGACCAGCGTGCCGGTGAAGTCCCTGGCGAAGCTCAAGGAGCTTTCCATGTTCGTAGATGAAGTTGCGAACCTGCGTCACAATCCGCGTCTGCCATGGGTGGGTTCATCGGCCTTTGCGCATAAAGGCGGCGCGCACGTCAACGCGGTGCAGAAGCTCGCATCGAGTTACGAGCACATCAATCCCGAGCTCGTCGGCAACGAACGCAACATTCTTATCAGCGACCTCGCGGGCCGCAGCAACATTGTCATCAAGGCGCAGGAGCTTGGCTTTAAGATCACGAACGACACGCCGGAACTGCGCCAGATTCTTGACACGATCAAACAACGCGAGCACGAAGGCTACGAATTTGAAGCGGCCGAAGCTTCGATGGCCCTGATCATCCGTGGCCTACTGGATCACAATCCGGCGTTGCTGTTTGAAGTTGAAAAATATCACGTCTCCATGCGCCGCGATGCGAAGCAATCCATCTGCGAAGCGACCGTGCGGGTGCGCGTCGGTAAAACAGTTCACGACGAAGTGGCCGAAGGCGACGGACCGGTGAACGCGCTGGATTCCGCCCTGCGCGCGGCGCTGGCAAAGTCATTCCCGAAGTTGAAAAAAGTTACGCTTACGGATTACAAAGTGCGCATTCTCGATGGCGTGGCCGGCACGGCCGCGAAAACGCGCGTGCTCATCGAATCCAGCGACGGCCAGCGCGAATGGGGCACCGTCGGCGTGAGCGAAAACATCATCGAAGCCAGCTTGCAGGCGCTGGTAGATTCGATGGAATTCGCGCTGCTGAAGAAATAATCTGAGCCACAGATGAAACACAGATAAAGAATTGATCTGAATCAAATCTGTGTTTCATCTGTGAAAATCTGTGGCTAAATAATTTCCCCAAAATGTCTGAAATCTCCAAAGCTTACGAACCGCAGTCCGTCGAGGACAAATGGTATCAATTCTGGCTCGACGGAAAGTTCTTCGTCGCCAACGAACATTCCGCCAAGCCGGCGTATTCCATCGTCATTCCACCGCCGAACGTCACCGGCGTGCTCACGCTCGGCCACGTGCTCAACAACACGATTCAGGATATTCTTTGCCGCAAGGCGCGCATGGACGGCAAGGAAGTCCTCTGGCTGCCCGGCACCGATCACGCGGGTATCGCCACGCAGACGGTCGTCGAGCGCACCTTGAAAAAATCCGGCGAGATCAAGCATCGCGACGATCTGGGTCGCGAGAAATTTCTGGAACGCGTCTGGGAATGGAAGGAGAAGCACGGCGGCATCATCATCCAGCAGTTGAAAAAGCTCGGCGCGTCGTGCGACTGGACACGCGAACGCTTCACGATGGACCCGGAATATTCGCGCTGCGTGCAACGCGTGTTCGTGGACCTCTATAAAAAGGGTCTGATCTATCGCGGCAAACGCATGGTGAACTGGTGTCCCGCGTCGCTCACGGCGTTGTCTGACGAAGAAGTGACGATGAAAGAACAGCGCGGCTTCATGTATTATTTCAAGGTTGAAGTTGCTGAAGCGCCGGGAACTTTTTTGACGATTGCGACGACTCGCCCCGAGACCATTCCCGGCGACTCCGCCGTGGCCGTGAATCCGAAAGATCCGCGTTACGCGCATCTCATCGGCAAGCATATCGTGCGTCCGCTGCCGGTGGAATTGCCGCGCGAACAGAAACTCATTCCGATCATCGGCGACGAGCATGTGGATTTTGCTTTCGGCACCGGCGTTTTGAAAGTAACGCCCGCGCACGACAAAGCGGACTTCGAAATCGGCGCACGCCACAAGCTCGCGCAGATCGAAGTCATTGACGCGAAAGGTCAGATGAACGACGCAGCGGGCGTGGACCTGCGCGGCCTCGACCGTTTCAAAGCGCGCAAAGTGGCCGTGGAAAGGTTGGTGGCACTCAGTGCCCTGGAAAAGGAGGAGCCTTACACGAATAACGTCGGCTACAGCGAACGCGCCGACGTGCCGATTGAGCCGCGCTTGAGCGAGCAATGGTTTTTGAAATATCCGAGCGTGGAAAAATCCCGCGCCGTGGTCGCCAAGGGCGAGATGAAATTTCATCCCGACCGCTGGGCGAAGGTTTACGACCACTGGATGGGCGGCTTGCAGGATTGGTGCGTCAGCCGCCAGCTTTGGTGGGGACATCGGATTCCGGTGTGGAGTTTGAAAATTACTTCGGGCTTCTGGAATTACCCGGCGGGCTTTGGCCCTTTGCAAAAATTAGTTGCTGCTTTGCGGGATGATTCGCCTCCGAATGAAAGCGGGATTGAAATAACTCTGTCAGGCAACGGAAGAACGAGTTTTCTGCACAAGCCAATCGAAAATTCTGACGGCACATTGACTTTGTTCTGCGCTACAACGCATGAGGAAGAAGCCGTCGAACTTTCCAAACTCGGTTTCACCCAAGACCCCGACGTGCTCGACACCTGGTTCAGTTCGTGGCTGTGGCCGTTCGCCACGATGGGTTGGCCGGAGCAGACCGAAACGTTGAAGAAATTTTATCCGACCACCGACCTCGTCACCGGGCCGGACATCATCTTCTTCTGGGTCGCGCGCATGATCATGGCCGGCTACGAATACATGGGCGACCCGAAATTCGGGCTGCCCGATGCGATGCCGTTCCAGAATGTTTATTTCACCGGCATCATCCGCGACAAGCAGGGCCGCAAGATGTCCAAGAGCCTGGGCAATTCGCCCGATCCGCTCGACCTTATCGCTAAATTCGGCGCGGATGCCTTGCGCTTCGGCGTGATGCGCGCCGCGCCGCTCGGCCAGGATATTTTGTTCGATGAACAGAACGTCGAGCTGGGCCGCAACTTCTGCAACAAGCTCTGGAACGCCTGCCGGTTCCGCCAGATGCAGGGCGGCGAAGTGCAAAGCGAGATCGAACCGACGTTGCTCTCCACCGATGACAAATGGATTTTGCTCAAGCTGGACGCGGCGTTGCGCGAAGTCACCATCGCGCTGAACGAATATAAATTCAGCGACGCGACAGCGGTGCTCTACCGCTTTTTCTGGAGCGAATATTGCGACTGGTATGTCGAGGCGAGCAAGGCGGTCTTGTCCAGTAGCAGCCGACGTGAGTCGGCTCAAACTTCCGAGAGCGGCGGCGAAAGTCAGAGCGGACTCACGTCCGCTGCCACGAATCCACGAGCGGCAAACACGCTGGCCGTGATCGATTTCGTATTGTCGCACACCGTGCGGATGTTTCATCCGTTCCTGCCGTTCATCACGGAAGAATTGTGGCACGGCATGGGTTACGCGACCGACATGCCGGAAAATCAGGGCGGCAAAACGATCATGTTCGCGCCGTGGCCGCTGCCGCTCGACGACGACTTCAAAGGTCATTACGGCCTCGATGATTGCTACCTCGAAATGGGCGACACGAAATACGATCTCGTCTCGCAAGGCCGCAATCTGCGTCGTGCCGCGAACATCGGCGCGAGCAAGAAAATCAAATACATCCTCAAGCCGGTGACGTTCATGCCGCCGCACGAAGTGGAAGTGTTGAAGCTGCTGCTCAACGCCGAGACGGTCGAACTCAACGCGGATTTTCTCCCAGGCAAAGGCACGCTGAGCGCGCGCAATAATCTCGGCGAATTGCATCTGCCGACGGAAGGTTTGATCGACATCGCCGCCGAACAGGCGCGGCTGAACAAAGATTTGGAAAAAATTGAAGCAGAGATTGCGAAGGTCGAAGCCAAGCTGGCCAATCCGAGCTTTACTGAAAAAGTTCCGGTGACGGTGTTGCAGGAACACCAGCAGCGCCTCGCCGAATGGCAGGGCAAACGCGACCATGTGAAAACCGCGCTGGCGGCGCTGGGCTGATTTGCTTTAACCACGAAATACACGAACCGCACGAAAAAGCTCACCGGAATTTTTCCGGCCTTTCGTGTGTTTGGTGTATTTCGTGATTTATTCTTCCGCCGATTCCCTCTAATTTCCCGTCCGCATGGAGCAAAGTTTAGTCACTGAAATCGCCATCTGCATCATCGCCGCGTGGGTCGTGGCGGTGGCGTCGCAGGTGGCGCGTCAGCCGCTGCTGCTCGCGTATCTCATCGCCGGCTTCGCCATCGGCCCGCACGGCTTCAAGTTCATCACCGACGCGCGTGACATCCAGACCATTTCCGAAATCGGCCTGTCGCTGCTGCTGTTCATGATCGGACTGGAGATTGATTTGAAACGGATGCTGAACGCCGGCCGGGTCATCACCGTCACGGCCATCGTGCAAATCGCCGGCTGCGTGCTGCTGGGTTGGCTGGTGTTCGGTTTTTGCGGACTCGCACAAAACCGGCTGGAGGCACTTTATCTCGCGGTCGCGGCGGCGATGAGCAGCACGGTTATCATCGTCAAAATCCTCTACGACAAACGCGAACTCGAAACGCTTGCGGGCCGCATCACGCTTGGCGTTTTGGTGTTGCAGGACGTGTTCGTCATTTTGTTTCTCGCCCTCCAGCCGAACTTGAAAAATCCTGCCGCCGGCCCGCTGGCGCAGGCTTTCGGCAATGTGATTCTGCTGCTGTCCGTGGCCTTTTTGGTGAGCCGTTTCGTCTTGCCGCCGGTTTTTAAATTCATCGCGCGCCTGCCGGAACTGGTTTTGGTCGGTGCGCTGGCGTGGTGTTTCGCGCTGGCCGGTTTTGCGGATTTTCTGAAACTTTCTCCGGCGATGGGCGCGCTGATCGCCGGCGTGATGATCTCCACGTTTCCCTACACGCTCGATGTCGGCGCGAAGGTCACCAGCCTCCGCGATTTTTTCGTGACACTGTTTTTTGTTTCGCTCGGCATGATCATTCCGCTGCCGACGTGGAGCTATCTGCTCTGGACCGTTTTCTTCTGCCTGTTCCTTGTCGGCAGCCGGCTGGTCACCGTATTCCCGCTCCTTTACAAAATGCGTCAGGGCTATCGCGTCAGCCTGCTGCCGGCGATCAACTTGTCGCAATTGAGCGAGCTGTCGCTCGTGCTGCTGGCGCTCGGTCGGACGAGCGGCGACGTTTCGGAAAACTCCATTGGCATCGCCGCGTTTTCATTCGCGTTCCTCGCCGTCGGCTCGACCTACGCGATGCTCGCCAGCAATTCCATTTTGCAAAAAATCACTCCGTGGCTGAACAAGCTGGATCTTCACGACTTGGATCAAACCGCCGCCGACAGCGACAGCGCGCGAAAAATCCACCGCATCTGTCTCCTTGGTTTTTCGTGGACGGCCAGTTCTCTCATCGAGGAGATTAGCCGCGAACGCCCGGATTTATTGCCCGAAATCGTGGTCATTGATTTCAATCCCGTTGTCCATGAAAAATTGAAGCAGCGCAAAATCCACGCCGTTTATGGCGACATCACCGCCCGCGATGTGCTGCATCACGCCGGTGCCTCGCACGCGGAAATCATCATTTGCTCGCTGTCGAACACCGTGCTCAAGGGCGCGGATAATTTAAAAATGCTCCGGCAACTGCGCGAGCTAAACCCCGCCGCCAAAATTGTCGTCCACGCCGAACTGCTGTCGGACATTCCGTTGCTTTACGCGGCTGGCGCGAGTTTTGTCACCGCGCCGCGTCTGCTCGAAGCTGCCAATCTGCTACACGTTCTCGAAGCCACCGAGAAACATTTTCTGGACGCCAAGCGCGGCGAACAATTGCAACAGCTCGAAAATCGCAGCGAAGTCATTCCGTAATATTTTATGAAAACCGTTTCCTTGAAAACCGCTCTCGCCACCGCCGTCACCGCCGCCCGCGCCGCCGGCAAAATCATGCACGCCAACTGGCACAAGCCCAAGCACGTCAATTGCGCCGAGGCGCACGACATCAAGCTGGAGTTGGACGTGCGCTGCCAGGCGCTCATCGAAAAAATCCTGCGCGGCGTATTTCCCGAAATTCCCGTGCTTGGCGAGGAGGGTATTTCCGGCGACATGAATGCCGCGTATCGCTGGGTCGTGGACCCGATTGACGGCACGGTGAATTATTTTTACGGCATGCCGCACGCCGCCGTTTCCATCGCGCTCGAACATGAACAAAAATCCGTGGTCGGCGTGATTTACGATCCGTTCACGGACGAAATCTGGACGACCGTGAAAGGCGGGCCGACGCGCTTGAACGGAAAAATTGTCCGCGTCAGCACGCGCGGAAAATTGTCCGAATCCATCGTCGCGATGGGCTTTTCCAAGAGCAAAGAGAATCTGGACAAAAGCATGCCGCACCTGATGCGGCTGGCGCGGCGCACCAAAAAAATCCGCATCATGGGTTCCGCCGCGCTGGAACTCGCCTACGTCGCCTGCGGCCGGCTCGATGCCTACGTCGAGCGCCGCATCAATTTGTGGGACGTGGCCGCCGGCAGCCTGCTGGTGGAAAATGCCGGCGGCGAATTTTACACGCTGCCCGCACCCGGCAAATACCGCTACGCCATGTGCGCCGACAACGGTCTGCTGCGGAAAAAACTTCAGATTGGCAGTCTGCTGAAATAAGCATTATTTTTCCGGTTCGCATGAAGCACCCGTTTGTTTGTCCGCTGCTGGGTCTGTTTTTGACGGTCGCGGTTTCCATTTTCGCCGCGCCGGTGATTGATCCGCTTCCGGCCGCCGTCATTCCGGCCGGTAAATCGCTGATCGTGCCCGTCACCGTCACCGTGACGAACGGCCGGCCGCTGACCTTCACATTCATCAGCAGCACCAACGCCATCGCGATCGTGGCGCACACGAACAATCCGTTCTGGAAAATGAACGTGGTGCAGGTCGCCGCCGCGAATGCGCCGGGCGCGTTCACCACGCCGTTCCGGGGCGGCACGCAGACGGTGACGAACTTGGGCAATCTGACCTTCATGCTGTTTCCGGAATACGCGCCGCACTCGGTCGCGGTGTTTCAAGGTCTGACGGACTCCGGTTTTTACAACAGCAATACCATTTTTCATCGCGTCATTGCCGGTTTTATGGATCAGGGTGGCGACCCGCTGACCAACGGCTCGGGTGGTCTGGTGTTTGAATACAGTGACGAGTTCAATCCGCAGGCGATCTTCAGCGGCAGCGGCCAACTGGCGCTCGCCAATTCCGGCAAGAACACCGACGGCTCGCAGTTTTTCATCACCGTTGCGCCTTACCGCTACGGCGATTTTAATTACGCGATTTTCGGCCAGTTGCTGCGCGGGTTCAATGTTCTTTCGAATATTAACAACACGGCGGTGGACGCGAACAGCCGGCCGCTGGCGAATGTCATCATCACGCAGGCGGGCTGGGTGCCGGACACGTTCGACGCGGCGCTGACGCTCGTCGCCACCAATCGGGTGGGCGTCACGGGCACCATCACAGTCATTGCCGATGATGGTGCCAGCGGCCGGGCCACGAATACTTTTACGGTGACCACCGCAGCCGATACCAACAGTAACGGCCAGCCGTTTCTTTACGGCAACACGGTGACCAATCTGGTGGCACCGGTGAATGTGACGCTGACAAATATTATCACCGCCATGGAGTTGGACGGAGAGGCGTTATATTGGTTTTCACTCCCCGGCAATGCCGCCTCACAAACCAATGCTGCAACTTCCGGCAGTGTCGCCAACAGCATCTTAAATACACTGACTTACAATCTCACCAATGCGCAGGGGCAACTTCAGTTTTTAGTTAAGCCGACAAATAATTATGTCGGTCCGACGAGTGTAAATTTCATTGTCAGCACCAATTCAAATTGGCTGACTTATTACCAATATTATCCACTGTTCGGCCCGCTGCCGGCATATTGCCAACAAAACTGCACCTTCATTTTTGGCGACACGCCGATCACGGCGCAGCCGGCCAGCATCTCGCCACAAACTTTGGTGCCGTTCACCAATCTATTGCTGGCCACGTTCACCAACGGCGTGGTCGGCAGCGCCGTCACGAATTTTTCTGCGGCCATCAATTGGGGTGATAACATCATCACGGCCGGCGTCATCAACACCAATGCGGCCAAATTCAAGCAGGTTTTTGGCGCGCATACCTACACTAATTCCGGCGACTTTCCGATTTATGTCACGATCCAAAGCGGTCTCGGCGTCACTTCCGTGGTCAGCAACACGCTGACCGTGATGCCGTCGTTGCAGGTCAGTCACACGGGCACCAACAACGTCATCGCCTGGCCGAGCTGGGCGTTTGCGTATGCGTTGCAGGTCAACACCAATCTGACAGGTGCCAATTGGCTGGCCGTGACCAATGCCGCCGCGCTGGCCGGTTTTCAAAACGCGGTGTCCAATCCCGTGCCGATGGCCAGTGCCTTTTTCCGGTTGAAGAAATAACAGCGCAAATCAGGCCGCGCGGTTATCCAGAAAAATTTTTAGCTTGGCCAGCGCCTTGGCCCGGTGGCTCAACTGGTTTTTCACATCCTCGCCGAGTTCCGCGAAGGTCTGCGCGAAACCATCCGGCACGAACAGCGGGTCGTAGCCGAAACCGTTTTTGCCCGAAGGTGCGAAAATAATTTTTCCTTCGCACGCGCCGTCAAACGTGGACCAGGCCGGTTCCTCCGCGTAACAAACCGGTGACGCGTTTTCAATTTTGGCCGCCACCACTGGCACGCAGGCGATGACGCACCGGAAGCACGCGGTGCGTTTTTCAGCGGGAACATTTTGCAGCAGGCGCAGCAGCTTGGCGTTGTTGTCGGCGTCGGGCGTGTTGCCGGACGCGGCGGCATCCTCGGCGGCGAACCGTGCGGAATGCACGCCGGGCCGGCCGCCGAGCGCTTCCACTTCCAGACCGGAATCGTCGGCGAGCACAAAATCCGGTTTTGAATTTTTAATTTTTAATTTTGAATTCTCCGTTGCCAGCCAATGCGCCAGTTCACCGGCTTTCTTCGCCGCATTGCCGGCAAACGTCGCGGCGTCCTCGATTACCGGCGGCGCGGCGGGAAAATCGTTGAGCGTGAGAAATTGAAATGAGCTCCCGAGGATGGCGCGGATTTCGCCGACCTTGTGGGCGTTGCGCGTGGCGATGAGGAACGTTATCACGCGCGGAAAATACCAAGTGCGGCCGCCGGCAACCAAAGAAATTTTCAGCCGAGCAGTTCGGCGAGCCGGGCGCTTTTGCTTTTGAGCTTGTCCAGCAGCCGGTCGTAACGCTGGATGCGAATCACGGCGCGGGTGATGAGATAGATGCCAAGCACCGTCAGTCCCAGATTGAGCAGCACCAGCGGCACCAGCCAGTGCAGGACCTCGCGGACATCGTAAGATTTGGACGTGGCAATAAGCACGCTCAACACGGACAGCGGAAACGCAAACACGGCAATGCCCGTGCGCATGGCGGACAGCGAGGTGCGCTTTTCGGCGAGCAACAACTGCACCTCGTTGAACGTCTGGGTGTCGAGATTATCGGGCGAATTAATTTGGCCAGGTGATTCCATAAAATTATTTTTTTGCTGCCGGCGCATTGGTGCCGGGTTCAGGCGTGAGGGGTTGCAAAATTTCGTCCAGCAAATCGGGCTTGGCCGCGTCGCGTTCGAGGACGGGATATTTTTCGCCGCCGTGATAATCCACTTTGCACGTCTGGTAATAATCATCGCGCTTTACGAGCAAATCAACGGCCGCGCGGTTGGTCACGGCGGCTTTCACGGCCGCGCGAAGAATTTTTTCCGACCAGCTGCGGTTGTTGACGGCAATGAGTTTCATGCCTTGGATAATCCCGGCGGCGTCTGCCGCCGAACCGGGGCGCACGTCGCCGATGCCGCCTTCGCTGGCAACGGTGAAGCCGAGCGAATAATTCACGTCGGTGTATTTGCGCTGGCATTCGCGAATCTTCAAGAGCGGCGGCACGGCATTCGTGTAAGCCAGCCGCCAGCCGCTGTTTTCAATCCCGCCGAGCGGCGCATGCTCGGTGATTTCATAAACGCGCTTTTGGAAAAATCCTTTCCAGTCGAACGGCGCGATCGAATTCAACGTGCCGACCACATCGTCGAATGTATACGGCAACACGCGCGGCGCGGAACTTTCGCCGCCGTGAAACTTGCGGCAAAAATCGTCGAGCGACTTTTTGTCCTGGGTTTGCCGGCGAATGATCGTATCCGCCTCGAGCCAGATCAAATCGCCTTCCGGATAAAAATCCACGCTGCGGCGGCGGTTGGCGCCGTTGCCGGGCGAATCGTAAAGCAGTTGCGCGGCGACGGTCGTGTCCGCGAGCGAACGCCACTGGCGGCCGCTGCGGTGATCGAGCATCGCGGCGTTCAGGGCGATTTCCTCGCGGAAATTATCATTCGTCTGCAAACCGCTGCGCGCCGCCAGGACTTTTCCGTAATAATCCGTCAGGCCTTCATAAACCCACAACAGTTCGTCGCGCATCGGCTGCTGATAATCCGGCGTGGCGAGGCCGGCGGGCCGGCGGAATTTTCCATTCCACGAATGAAACATTTCATGCGGCAACAGATCCGCATCCAATGTTCGCGCGTCGGCGTCCGTCAAATAATCCGCGCCCACGCGGTCGTCGCTCGATTCATGATGTTCCAGCCCGAAATGCGCGACGCCGTCGCTGGCCGTCAGCAGGAAATGGTAGTCGCGATAATGATGCGCGCCAAAGAGCGCGTTTTCTTCACGCACAAGTTTGGTCACACGCGGAAACTGTTCTTCTTCCGGCGGCAGCTTGTCGAAATCGGCGGCGTTGTCCGCCGCGATGTGAATGAAGTGCTGGACTTTTTCCTCGGGCGTCAGCGCGACGGTGCGTAGAAATTCCCCGGCCAGCACCGGCGAATCAATCAATGTTTCCAGTGGTGCCGGAGCAAACACGATTTCACCCGTTTTGCTTCGCGTCGAAATTCCAATCGGCAGCGCGGTTCCGAAGTTCCAGCCGGCCGGCAGCGTCAACGTCGCGGCGAAGGAAAGCTTCAGCGGGGCGTCGGTTTTGGGATAAAGCAACAGCTGGTTCCAACTCAGAACGAGCAAATGCGCCGAGGACGAGCCGCCGGCTGAATAAACGCCGCCGTCCGCCACCAGCAAAAAGTCAAATGCTACGTCCACCGCGTCCGCGCCCGCCGGCACGACAAGATGGAATTCAAACATGTCCTCCGCGTCGCGCTGCCAGTCCACCCGCGCACCGTTCGCCGAGATCTGCAGGCCGGTCACATTATTGACCGGGCCGCTGGGCGAATGTTCGCCCGGAATCCATTTGGGATAAAACAGCGTGAGCGGACCGGGCGACGCGGGAATGTGCAGCCGCGCATGTAACAGACCACTCGGCGCATCGGTCGCATCCACGGCCAGATTGACCGCGGGGTTTTCGGCCCATGCCGGCAGCGCGATGAGAAACATCCACGCGAGCTGCCAAAGGAATAATCCACGCTTGCTTTCCATGCCGACAAAATGTGAGAAACCAGCGGCGAAGGGAAACAGAATTATCGGAATTCAATTCGCGGGAGCCGCGATAAATTCCGTCAAATGCCCACCAGCGCCGCGCCGAGCACGCCGGCGGAATCGCCGATCTGATGTTTCACAATCGGCGTTTCGAGTGAATCGTTGAAAACAAATTTCGCCACGTCTGCCAAGCCGTCTGTGTAAAGCGCATCGAACTTGGAAACGCCGCCGCCGAGCACGATCACGTCCGGATCCAGCACGTCAATGAGATTGGCGATGGCGCGGCCGAAGTGGCGGAAGAACATTTTCATGAACGCCACCGCGTCGGGCTGGCCGGCGTAAAATCCCTTTTCAATTTCCCGGAGCGATTTGTTCACGCCGAACTGTTCCGCGTAGCGCGCCTCCATGCCGCCGCCGCTGATTAAAGTTTCCACGCAGCCGAGCTGGCCGCAGTAACAGCGCGGCCCGTGCGGGTTGATGGACATGTGGCCCCATTCGCCGGCGATGCCTTGCGGCCCGGAAATTACCTCGCCGTTGTAAACGATGCCGCCGCCGCAGCCGGTGCCCATGATGACGCCGAAAACCAGTTTCTTGCCGCGGCCCGCGCCGTGCAGCGCTTCGGCGAGTGCGAAACAATTGGCGTCGTTCTGAATTTCAATTTTCCGGCCGAGCAGTTTTTCCAAATCCGCTTTGACCGGCTGGCCGTTCATGCAAACCGTGTTGGAATTTTTCAGGAGGCCGGTGCGTGGCGAAACCGTGCCGGGCGTGCCGATGCCGAAGGTGTGCGGCGCGTTGGCTATGCTGCCGGCGAGGTCGTCGTGCAGCGCTTTGATGCGGTTAAGAATCGGCCAATAGCCCTGCTCGCGCTGCGTTTCCACGCGCTTGCGAAAAAGTTCCTTGCCGTGGGCGTCAAGGACGATGCCTTCGATTTTCGTGCCGCCGAGATCCATGCCGATGCGAAACATATTTCAAATGTTCCGCAATCAAGGACAAGGATTCAAGCGCGCAGCGGACAGAATTGTCGGCCATCAGCGGATCCGCAGAAGGATTAACCCTGGATCAAAACCGCCTTGCTCTTTTTCATGAACTTCATCAGCGTGGAAATGCCGGCGATGGAGGTCGGCGTGCGCACGGCCGAGGGCTTGGCGAGTTTGTAATGCACCAGCAATTTGCCGATCATCTCCACTTTGAGATGCGCGTCGCCGACGAGCCAGACCTGGCCGCTGGCCAGCGGTTTGAGCGGGATGCGCGCCGGCTTGATCGCTTTTGCCGCGGGCGCCGGTTTGCTGACGGCCACCGACCGAACCGTTTTGCGCGGCGCGGCGGCGCGTTTCGAACGGGCCAAAGTGGTGGAACGGGCGGCGGAACGGCGGGCAGGCTTAATAGCAGTCATGTCGCAGGATGCACTGGAACCAATAAGGAAGCCAGTTTAATCGCATAAGGCTTTCAACCGCCGGATCGGGGCCCCCGCCCGGAACCGGCTGGCGGTATACTGCTTATGATTCCGGCTGAGATTCCGTTTAATCTTTGGCTTCGCCCGAATACGCGAATTTCACCAGTTGCGGCGCGCCCCAGATAAAATAGAGGCCGAGCACCAGATATATGATTTTGCGGACAAAATAAATCGCGGTAAGCGGTTGGCCGCCCACGGTGATGTCATCCGTCAGATGCCGGACCACGGAAACAATCCCCAGAACGCCGATGATCCTGACGACGAGTGCGAAGACTTCCTTTGATTTCATAGCTGAGCCTTTGGTTGTGTTTTGTGTTTTCATCAACCTGAAAGTGCAGGAGCCTAAACATCAGTGCCCGACACCTCTCGTGGGCTGACCCCTCGACTATGCGCCGAAGAATGCCGGTTGCAAGATTTTTTCGGCCAGAAAATTGACAAGGTCAATTCACAAAACAAAACCGGCGAACGGTTGCCCGTTCGCCGGATGAATTATCCGATATGGCCGCGCGGCAGCACAGCCCGACTAATTTAGTAGCGATAGTGTTCCGGCTTGTAAGGTCCTTCCACCGGCACGTTGAGATAATCAGCCTGCGCCTTCGTCAGCTTGGTCAGCACCACGCCGATTTTTTCGAGGTGCAAACGCGCGACTTCTTCGTCGAGCTTTTTGGACAGGCGATAAACCGACTTCTCGTATTTGTCTTTGTTCGCCCAGAGATCAATCTGCGCGAGGGTCTGGTTGGTGAAGGAGTTGGACATGACGAACGACGGATGGCCGGTGGCGCAGCCAAGATTCACCAGGCGGCCTTCGGCGAGCATGTAGATGCTCTTGTTGCCGGGCAGATGATAGCGGTCGTATTGCGGCTTAATGTTTTCGATGCGCACGCCTTTGACTTTCTTCAGTGCGTCCACCTGAATCTCGTTGTCGAAATGGCCGATGTTGCAGACGATGGCCTGGTCTTTCATCGCCAGCATGTGCGCGGCGGTGATGATGTCGCAGTTGCCGGTGGTGGTGACGTAAATGTCGCCGACGCCGAGCGTGCTTTCCACCGTGTTGACTTCGAAACCTTCCATCGCGGCTTGCAGCGCGTTGATCGGATCAATCTCAGTGACGACCACGCGGGAACCGTAGGCGCGGAGCGAATGGGCGCAGCCTTTGCCGACATCGCCGTAACCGCAGACGACGGCGACTTTGCCGGCGAGCATGACGTCGGTGGCTCGTTTGATGCCGTCCGCGAGCGATTCACGGCAGCCGTAGAGATTGTCGAACTTCGACTTGGTGACGGAATCGTTCACGTTGATGGCGGGAACGAGCAACGTGCCCGCGTCCTTCATCTGATAGAGGCGATGCACACCGGTGGTCGTTTCTTCGGAAACGCCCTTCCAATCTTTCACAATCTTCGTCCATAGGCCGGGCTTCTCGGTCGCGAGGCGGCGCAGCAGCGCTTTCACAACGGAAACTTCATGGCTGTCGCCCTTGGATTCATAAGCCCACTTGGAACCCTTTTCGAGTTCATAGCCTTTGTGGATGAGCAGCGTCACATCGCCGCCGTCGTCAACGACAAGTTCGGGACCTTGGTCGCCGGGGAACAAAATCGCCTTGAGCGTGAGCTCCCAATATTCTTCGAGCGTCTCACCTTTCCAGGCGAACACCGGCGTGCCGGTGGCCGCAATGGCCGCCGCCGCGTGATCCTGCGTGGAGAAAATATTGCAGCTCGCCCAGCGGACGTTCGCGCCGAGGGCAACGAGCGTTTCGATGAGCACGGCGGTCTGGATCGTCATGTGCAACGAACCGGTGATGCGCACGCCTTTGAGCGGTTTGGTCTTGGCGTATTTTTTGCGCACGGACATGAGGCCGGGCATTTCGTGTTCGGCCACGTTGAGTTCCTTGCGGCCCCACTCGGCGAGCGAGAAATCGCGGACAATGTAATCTTTGCCCGCCGGCGTTTGCGCGGCGAACTTGGCGAAGGTTTCACTGACTTCAGCGAGGACGGCGTTGGCTTTGCCGTTGTCGTTCAATTTAAGAACGGTCCGGCGCGAAGGAGATAATTTAATTTTGGACATAATTTGTGGATCGTTGATTGGTTAAATTGCTTTCTTGAGCGCGGCCACTTTGTCCGTCGCTTCCCAGGTAAGATCTTTGTCGCTCTTACCGAAGTGGCCGTAATTCGTGGTCTTGCTGTAAATCGGCCGGCGCAAGTCGAGCTGGTCAATGATGTCGGACGGCTGGAAGCTGAACACTTTGTTCACCGCTTTGATGATGCGGTCATTGTCCACGGTGTTCGTGCCGAAGGTTTCGACGTGCACGCTGACCGGGTCAGGATGGCCGATGGCGTAAGCGAATTGCAGTTCGCAACGCGTGGCGAGTCCGGCTGCGACAATGTTCTTCGCGACCCAGCGGCCCATGTAGGCGGCGCTGCGATCGACCTTCGTCGGATCTTTGCCGGAGAACGCGCCGCCGCCGTGCCGGCCCATGCCGCCGTAAGTATCAACAATGATTTTGCGGCCAGTCAAACCGGTGTCGCCCTGCGGTCCGCCGACGACAAAACGGCCGGTCGGGTTGATCAGAAATTCCGTTTTCGGCGTGAGCAGATTCTTTGGGAGAACTTTTTTGATGACGTTCTCAATGCAAAAACGTTCGATCTCGGCGTGTTCGACATCTGCCGCGTGCTGCGTGGAAATGACAACGTTGGAGATGGCGACCGGCTTGTCGTTTTCATAAACGACCGACACCTGCGACTTCGCGTCCGGACGCAGCCACGCCGCGCCGCCCGCCTTGCGGATGCGCGTGAGTTCGCGGCCGAGACGATGTGCAAACATGATCGGTGCCGGCATCAGCTCGCGCGTTTCATTGCACGCGTAACCGAACATCAAGCCCTGGTCGCCCGCGCCCTGCTTCGCGGTTTTTTTGCCTTTGGCTTTCTTGGCATCCACGCCTTGCGCGATGTCGGGCGACTGTTGCGTCACGATGACATTGACAAAAACTTTATCCGCATGAAATACGTCGTCGTCATTGACGTAGCCGATTTCGCGGATGGCATCGCGGGCGATTTTCACGAAGTCCAGCTTGGCCTTGGTGGTGATTTCACCGCCGATGATGGCGATGTTGGACTTCACGTAGGTTTCACACGCGACGCGGCTGAACTTGTCCTGCGCCAGACAGGCGTCCAGCACGGCGTCGGAAATGGTGTCAGCGACTTTGTCCGGATGGCCTTCGCCGACGGATTCGGAAGAAAAGATGTAACGATTGCTCATGTATTATTTTGGTTTTACGCCAACAACATATTGACGTATCTGGATAGGATGATATATCTGAATTGAAGCGCGTCAAATGCTTTCTGTAAAAAGTTCGCCGCGCCGGAATTACATGACCTCAACCCTAAAATCCCTGCGCGCCTTGTCCGACCCGACGCGGTTGCGCATCGTCGCGCTGCTGGAGCAGGACGAACTTTCGGTCAACGAACTCCAGGAAGTGACACGGCTCGGCCAGTCGCGCATCTCGACGCACCTCGGCCTGCTGGCCGAATGTGCGCTGGTCAAATCGCGGCGGGAGGGCAAGCGCACTTTTTACCGGCTCAATCCGCAGGCGGATTCCGTCGCGAGTGAATTCATCCAACTCGCCATCCGCGGCGCGAAGGAACTCACCGAACACGGCAGCGACCAGATTAATTTGAAGCGTGTCCTCGCCCGCCGCAAAGAGCAGGCGCAGGTTTATTTCAATCAAGTGGCCGGCCGGTTTGACCGTGTTTACGGCCCCGGACGTTCGTGGCAGGCGTTTGGACATTTGTTGCTGCGGATGCTACCAGCCATCACCGTCGCGGATTTGGGCGCGGGCGAAGGATTGTTGAGCGAGTTGCTCGCGCGCCGCTGCAAAAAGGTCATTGCCGTGGACAACTCGGAGAAAATTGTGGCGTTCGGTGCGGCCAAGGCGAAGAAAAACCATCTGAAGAATTTGGAGTTTCGTCAGGGCGATTTGCAAAATCCGCCCATCGAAGCGAACAGCGTGGACCTCGTGATCCTGAGCCAGGCTTTGCATCACGCCGCCGACCCGGCGGCGGCTTTGGCGAGCGCGGCAAAACTATTGAAACCACACGGCCAGATTTTAATTCTGGATTTGTTGAAGCACAACTTCGAGAAAGCGCATGAACTTTACGGCGACCGCTGGCTGGGCTTTGCCGAAAGCGATTTGCACCGCTGGCTCGAAGCCGCCGGTTTCAAGAAGATTGAAATCAGCATCGTCGCTGCCGAAGAACAGCCGCCACATTTCCAGACCATTCTGGCGAGCGGGGAAAAATAAAAGGGCGGGCACGGTAGCCCGCCCTTCAATATTTCAAGTATGTTTTAGCTCACGGCGCATACGGATATTTTCCGTTCCCGGCGTATGTGGGAACGTAAAATGCGGCGTCGGCGGCTGTATCCAGAGCGTTGACATAAACGTAAGGAATGGGCATCAGATTGGACAATGTATCGGTGCCGGGAATGAGCGACTGGCCGGGATACCAGCCGTTGGCCCAAGTGTTCCCGTTTGATGTGTCGCCGGGACCGGTGACGTTGTTGCCGACGGCGCGGAGCAGGCCGGTGGTGCCGGTGGTGGTGAGGAGTTCCCAAGGATTCTGCACGCCGGAGAAAAAGGTGTTTTCCACCAGCACCTCGGAGCCGATGCGGGTGCGGACGCAATAATTGTTGCCGGAACAGGTGTAATAACAGTTGAAGACATGCACCAGGCCGTGGCGCACGGACGGCATGCGCTCGATGGCGTTGTCCGCATACCAGCAGTGATGAATGGTGACGTGGAACGGATTATTGTTCACAAAATCACTGTCGCTGGAGCCGATCAGATCAACGAGTTCGTGAGTGAAGTTTGGCGTTTTTGGCGCGTATTCAAATTTGCACCAGGACAGCGTGACATAGTCCGCACCTTTGGTGATGTCAATCGAACCGTCCTGCGCGTTGGAAACCGTGCAGTGGTCAATCCAGATGTATTTGCCAGTGCCCTTGGTGCCACCGTCAATGGTGATGCCGTCGTTCGTGCCAATCGGCGTGACCGGAAGGAACAGGTTTTGGACGATGATGTTTGTGGCATTGATACGGAGATCAATTCCCGCCAAGCCGGCGTTGGTGCCGATGCCAATGATGGTTTTGTTGTTGCCGTATACGTAACAATAAGAATCCACGGCCGGCCCGGGTCCTTGGATCAAGTTGGTCACATTGATGATCAGCGCCTCGGTGTGGCGCACATAATTGCTGAAGGTCAAATAGTCGCCGGTGTAAACGTTCGTGCCGGCAGCGCCGCCGGTCACGCCGGCCAGCGCGGCAAAGCCCACCACGTTGGTGTAGGGCAACGCGGCCGGCGCGGTATTCACACCAAGCGACGCAGAACCACTGGTCGCGGCGGGCGCGACTGCCCCGGTGACAACGACAAAGTAAGTTCCGGCGTCGCCCGGCTGCAAATTATTCAACGTGAGCGTTGCATTGGTCGCGCCGGTGACAGGCGTGGAAATATCGTTGTGATACCACTGGTAAGCGAGGGGCTGGGTGCCGTCGGCCAAAGCGCGGAAGATCGTGGTGCCGCCGACATAGTTGGTCTGGCCCACGGGCTGGAGCGTGATGGTCGGCGCGTAATTTCCGACGCGCAGCGTGGCCGTCGCACTGCTGGCTGCGCCCGCGCCGTTGGCGACAATGACGTAGTAGCTGCCCGCGTTGCCCGCCTGGCAATTGTTGATGGTCAGCGTGGAACTTCTCTGGCCAGGCAACGGGTTGCCGGCAAAATACCACTGGTAAATTAACTGCGGACCGGAGGCGACGACGGTGAAGGTTGCCGTCTGGCCGACCGCCACTGTCAGGCTTCCTGGCGACTGATTGATCGAAGGCGGCGTCAACTTCGTGTTCACCGTGGTTGCCAGGCGGTAGAATTGGCCGGCCAAAATGGACGGAGCGGGATTGGTGATGATAAAATTTCCATTGGCGTCATAATTGGCGTAGGTGGACGGAACCCAATTGGTCGCCGTCTGAGAAACATCTGACGAGGTAAGGACGTTGTAATTCGATCCGGGCGCTCCATTCACACCGCTTAAAACCACTCCCTCGGGGATCAATAAAATCTGCGTGATGAGCGGTCCGTTGGTGCTAGGCGGCGGCGTGACGCCATTGGTGATGGAGAATGTGCTGCTGACCGCGTTCGTCAAACCGGTGCCAATCCCCGAAGCGCTGGCGGTGAATTGGTCGCCGACTCCAACCGTGTTGATGCTCAAGTCGCCAAAGGTCGCCTTGCCGGTCGCGTCGGAGTTTTGCGTGAGGGTTCCGCTCAAGGTTCCGCTGCCGGCGCTCAACGCCATCGTGATGGGCACATTGTTGGACGCGATTGAAACCCCGTTCACGTCCTGCACCTGCACCACCACCGCACCCATGGTCGCGTTGACCAAGGTCGCTACAGGCGGTTGCGTCGTGAATCCCAGCTTCACTCCGACGGAAGGTGCCACAATTGAAAAATTGCTGCTCACCACGCTCGACAAGCCCGCACCGATGCCCGAAGCCGCCGCCGTCAGTTGCTTTCCAGTTCCGGCGGTGTTGATGCTCAAGTTGCTGAACGTCGCCTTGCCACTCGCATCCGTGTTCTGCGTGAGCGTGCCGCTCAACGTGCCGCTGCCCGCCGTCAACGTGAGCGTGACGGGCACGTTGTTGGTGGCGACGGCCAAGCCGCCCGCATCCTGCGCCTGGACCACGACGGCACTCATGGTGGCACCCGGCGCAGCGTTGGCGGGCTGCGTGGTGAACGCGAGTTTCGCCGCCGGTCCCGCGGGCGCTCCGCCCGTCACGTCCTGCCAGGTCGAACCAATGCGCAATTCATCCACTTGGAAAGTGCCGCCGGCGGCATCGGAAAGATAACATTGACCCAAACCGGCCGCGCCCGGGGCGAGATCGGATCCGGTATTGATCGTGACATCCGCAGCACCCGCACCCGCCTCAGTGCCCGAGTAAGTTGAAAGAATCCAAAAGCTCGCGGTATTTGGAGTGGTCGAAAAATCGTATTTCACCACCACCATGTAAGTGGTATTCGCCGTTAACGCGGTGCTCCGATAGGTGCCTGCTCCGCCATCTTTTGCCAACCCGATTTTAATTCCACTGCTGTTAATCAAACGAACACTGCAAAAAGGCGAGGCGGGCGAAGTTGCGTTTTGAAGGGCCAAAGTAAAGGCATCGTTGTAATTTGGCGAAGTGGTGGTGTCCGCACTTCGCATGCTGCCGCTCGAGGTCACCTTCAACAGGAAGCAGGCATAGACCGTCCCGCTAACGATGGTTCCCGAACTCGCAAACGTGTTAAAATTTTGCTGGTTGTGGCCGGTGTTGCCGATGGTGACGTCATTCCCACTGGAGGCGGGAAAGCCCGTTGGCCCGGTGAGGCCAGTCGCAGTCACGTTGATCGCAGACCTCGCGGTTGTGTCCCAAGTTCC
Source organism: uncultured Verrucomicrobia subdivision 3 bacterium (assembly GCA_903884535.1). GTDB lineage: Bacteria > Verrucomicrobiota > Verrucomicrobiia > Limisphaerales > UBA11358 > UBA11358. Next base: position 26,247 of record CAISEZ010000047.1, on the reverse strand, counting down.
ATTGGCTGGCGAGACGCCAAGGGCACCAGCGGTGTAGTTGAATGACTCGGTCAAATAGAGCGCCGCCTGTGCGCTCTGCAATATCAAGACCATCAAGCTGGCTAGCATCAGCGTCAGCCAGGAGGAGTTTAAACGATAGCTAAGTTTGCCGGAGCGGGTGTTCATGGTTTGGTTTTAGGTTTTGTCATTGGCGAAACGCAAGCCCAAGGCAGAGCGGCGCGCAATGCAGTTTTCTGTGGTTAGTATTCGCATCATAGCAGCGCCGGAATCCGCGTCAGCCTTTTGGTTCTGCAAACCTATTTGAAATTCGGGCACTCCCGCCAACGGCTAAACGGCCTAAAATAAGTGAATGGCACCGCTGGCTCGAAGCCGCCGGTTTCAAGAAGATTGAAATCAGCATCGTCGCTGCCGAAGAACAGCCGCCACATTTCCAGACCATTCTGGCGAGCGGGGAAAAATCGTAGCGGCGCGTCGGCAGACCGCCGGTCCTTGCGGACGGCCACCATGGGAAAGGATAAATGGCGGCTTTCTGTCGAAAGCCGCTACGCCACGATCAAATTCACCATCTTTTTCGGCACGATGATGACTTTTTTGATGGTCTTGCCGGCGAGGAACGGCTGCGCTTTTTCCGCCGCTTTCGCCGTCGCTTCAATCGTTGCGTTGTCCGCATCTGCGGCCACTTTGATGACGTCGCGGAATTTGCCGTTGACCTGCACCGGAATCTCGATCTCGCTTTCAACGAGCAGCGCCGGATCAAACTTCGGCCACGGCGCATAGGGCAAGGACGAAGAGCGAAGGCCGAAGGTCGAATGGAGCCGCGCCCACAACTCTTCTGCGAGATGCGGCGCGAACGGCGCGAGCAGTTGCAGAAATGTTTTCATCACCGGCAACGGTTTGTTCTGCCACGTAATCGCCTCGTTCACAAAAACCATCATCGCGGAGATGGCTGTGTTGAAACGCATCGCGTCCAAATCCTCCGTGACTTTCTTGATGCAAGCGTGGAGCGTTTTGAGTTGCGCGGCCGTGGCGTCAATTTCAGTCACCCCGCCATCAAGCAAAATCAAATCCAGCAGTTCTTGGCGTTGCTCGGCGTTCTCTGCGGCCAAGGTCTCAGCCTGTTCAAAAGCCGTCTCAGCCTTTTCATCCACGAACAAACGCCAGACGCGGCCGAGGAAACGATACACCCCCTCGACGCCTTTGGTGTTCCACGGCTTCACGTCTTGCAACGGGCCCATGAACATTTCGTAAAGCCGGAACGCATCCGCGCCGTATTCCACGAGCACGTCGTCGGGATTCACCACGTTGCCGCGCGACTTGGACATCTTCTGTCCGTCTTCGCCGAGAATTAGCCCTTGATTGACGAGTTTGTAAAATGGTTCGGGCGTGGAGACGTAACCGAGATCGAACAAAACCTTGTGCCAGAACCGCGCGTAAAGTAGATGCAACACCGCGTGCTCCGTGCCGCCGACGTAAAGATCAACACCTGCGGCCTTGCCATTAGAGGCCATCCAATAACTGTCTGCATCCTTGCCAACGAACGCCTGCGCATTCTTCGCGTCGGTGTAGCGCAGATAATACCAGCACGAGCCGGCCCATTGCGGCATGGTGTTGGTCTCGCGGATCGAGCCGTCGGGCAGATTTAACCAATCTTTGGCGCGGGCCAGCGGCGGTTCACCGCCAGGTGTGGGCTTGTAATCTTCCAGAGTCGGCGGCAGCAGCGGCAATGCACTTTCTGGCAGCGCTTCGTGATAAGGTGGCTGACCGCTAGGCCCTTTTTTCCAGATGATCGGAAACGGCTCGCCCCAGTAACGCTGCCGGCTGAACAGCCAGTCGCGCAGTTTGTAATTGATGGTCTTGTAACCAAATCCATTGGTTTCGAGCCACGTGATAATTTTTGTCTTAGCTTCGGAAGTAAATAATCCCGTGATGAAAACATCCGGTCCGGTCGAATTAATCGCGATACCATCGTCGGTATAACCTCGCCAATCTTTCATCGGATCATGCGGCTGGACGACCTGGATGACCGGCAGATTAAATTTCTGTGCGAATTCAAAATCACGAGTGTCATGTGCCGGCACAGCCATGATGGCACCCATGCCGTAGCTAGCTAAAACATAATCAGCAATCCAAATTGGAATTTGTTGGCCGTTGACTGGATTGGTGGCAACTGAGCCAGTCCAGACGCCTGTTTTTTCCTTGGTTAATTCGGTTCGCTCCAAATCAGACTTTGCTTTTATTGAATCAAGATAAGCCGCAACAGCTTTCCGCTGCGCTTCAGTGGTTAGGCTTTTAACGAACGAATGCTCGGGTGCGAGCACGAGATAGGTTGCACCAAAAAGGGTATCTGGACGCGTTGTGAAAACTGGAATGATATGTTCAACGTCGTTCTGAGACGCTTTGAATCGGACCACGGCTCCTTCGCTTCGCCCAATCCAATTCCGCTGCATTTCCTTGAGCGAATCGCTCCAGTCAATCGTGTCGAGATCGGCGAGCAACTTCTCAGCGTAGGCGGTGATGCGGAGCATCCATTGGCGCATCGGCTTGCGGATGACCGGGAAGCCGCCGACTTCGCTCTTGCCGTCAATGACTTCCTCGTTGGCCAGCACCGTGCCGAGTTCGGGACACCAATTCACCGGCGCTTCGCTGACGTAGGCAAGGCGTTTGGAATCGCGATACTCGCGGCGACGTTTTTCACGATCACGATTCCAATCTTCTTGAAATTCCTTTTTGAAATCATCTTCCTGTTCCTTTGAAATAATTTCGCCGGGTGCAGACCGGTAAACAAGTTGATTCCAGTCTGAAACCAATTGCAATTCTTTGGGATATTCCAAGGTTTCAATTGGCTCGGCGCTATTTGTCTTCGGGTTGAACCATGAATTGTAAAGCTTGAGAAAAATCCACTGCGTCCACTTGAAATATTCCACGTCCGTCGTGGCGAGTTCGCGCGACCAGTCATAGCTGAAGCCGAGGCTTTTGATCTGGCGCGTGAAATTGGCGATGTTCGCCTCGGTCGTCACGCGCGGATGCTGGCCGGTCTTGACGGCGTATTGCTCGGCGGGCAGGCCGAACGAATCCCAGCCCATCGGATGCAGCACGTTGAAGCCGCACGCGCGGCGGTAGCGTGCGAGAATGTCAGTGGCCGTGTAGCCTTCCGGATGCCCGACGTGCAAGCCCGCGCCACTCGGATACGGAAACATGTCCAAAATATAAAACTTCGGCGGGGCCTGACGACCGGCCACCTTTTCGCGGGACATGGAATCCGCACCGTGACGAACGGCAAAGGGATGGTGCGCGGGAATTTCGTCGCCTGGATTGAAAGCGCGGAAAGCCTGTTGTTGCTCCCAAGTTTGCTGCCACTTGGGTTCGATCAAATGAAATGGATATTGTCTGCGGCTGCTCGACATAAAGCGTGCAGTCTAAAGTCCAAAGCTCAAAGTCTAAAGTCCAAAGTCGTGGCATTTCCAAGCCGGGCGACTTTGGACTTGAGCCTTTAGACTTCTAGCTTTTCGGTGTCAGATCCACCGTCACCGCCGCACGCTCAAAATCATTGGCTTCCATCAGCGGCTGCGGCTTCATCGCGCCAAGCGCCGCCACGAATTTTTCCGGCACCGTTTCCAGCCGCGTATTGTAATGCGTGGCGATGTCGTTGAAATAACTTCGTGCCAGCGCGATGCGCTGCTCGGTATCGGACAAGGTTTTTTGCAGCGCGAGAAACGACTCGTTCGCCTTGAGTTCCGGATACCGCTCCGCGATGCCGATGACAACGTTGCTCACCGCGCCGTTGTCCGGCCCCGCGACGCCCGGCGGCGTGGCGTTCAACTGGTTTCGCAGCGCTGCGAGTTCCGTCTGCAATTGTTGTTCGTGGTCGCGAAAACCTTTCACGCAGTTCACGAGATTTGGAATCAGATCCAAGCGCCTTTTCAATTGAATATCAATCAGCGCCCACGCCGCCCGTGTGCGCTGGCGCAAATCCACCAGGCTGTTAAACACCATCCAAATCCACACCAACACGCCAATGAACAAATAGGCAAATGCGATTGTCGCATAAATCAGTAGATGCGAATGCGGATCAACATTCAGTGCCGCATCGCGCCAAATCGTGAAACCGACGGCGGCGAGCAAACCAAAAATGGTCCAGCCGCGCGCGCCCCATCTCATGCCGCTGCTCACTTGTTCTTCCGAGCGCGTCGAAATCAAAAACAGCGGCGCGTTCGGGTCCGCCGCGATTTCCGGCGCAACGATGTCCTGCCGTTCGCGCGCCTGGCCGACGGTGAACAGATTGGTCTTCAGCGGAATTCCATTCTCCACAAATCGCCGGGTAAAACTGGAATGCGCCACCGCACCGGCCGGGCCTTTGCCGTAATAAAGCGCGTTCAGCGGCGTGCAAGTTTCGTCAAATATTTTCAGCGGCTCAATTTTTGCGCCGTCGGGCCGAACGAGGATCACGCCGCAATCGTCCTGCAAATAAAAGGGAATCTGCTCGCCGCCGTCCGCCACCGTTGTCCAGCCGCTCTCGGTGCGCGTGCGGGTTTGCGTCTTGCCGTTGCTGTCGGTGTAAGTTTCCGTGACCGTGCGCGACCAGTGTTCCTGCACCGACCAGGCATATTGCACGCAGGTCGCGGCAGCGAGAAAACTGGTCAACGGATCGGCGGATTCCGCCGTGCCTTTCAACTCGACCAAGCCGATGAACACGCCGGAAGTTTTGGAAGTCGGCAGATTTTCAATCAACCGCCGCCGCCGACCGGCTCGGAATGCCGCCACCAAACCACCCACGGCGAGCAACGCGCCCAGCAGCGGGAGAAATGGGGCGAAGTCGTGCATAAAATATTTCGTCATGCTTGTGCCTGCCAGACCAACCGCAGGCCTTCGAGCGTCAGGTCCGGCGCGACGGCGGAAATTTCCGGCAGCTTCGCGGCGATCAATTTCGCGTAGCCACCCGTCGCCACCACCGGCAGATTTTTGGTTTTCAATTCGCGCTTCAGTTCACCGATCAATTCGCGCACCAACCCGCGATAACCCTGCACCGCACCGACCAGCATCGCGTGCTCGGTGCTTTTGCCGATGGCCGATTTGATTTCGCGGATTTTGATTTTCGGCAGCAGCGCGGTTTTTTCGTGCAGATAATCCGTCATGGCCGCCAGGCCCGGCGCGATGATGCCGCCGACATAATTTCCTTTTGCATCCACCACGTCAAACGTGACTGCCGTGCCAAAATCCACCACCACCACCGGCGCGCCGAAGCGCTGGCGCGCGGCCACCGCATTCGCCAGCCGGTCCGGCCCGATGGAATTCGGCTTTGGGTAATCAATGCCGACGCCGCGAATGGTTTTGGGATTTAATTCCAGAGCTTCACATTTCCAAACGGTGCGAACGGTTTTGCGGACGAGCGGCGTGGCGCGCGGCACCACGCTGCACAAAACCGCGCCGGTAATTTCATTTTTGCCGGCAAATTTTTTGACGAGCGCCGCCGCGCCGCCGCCAAACCAAGTAAGCGTGGGGATGTCGGTTTGTCTCCGCACGCGCCGGTCGTCTCCCAGCCCGACGTGCGTATGCGTGTTGCCGATGTCGAAAAGTAGAATCATTTTCAATTTTCAATTTCCAATCGCCAATTTGAATAAATGCGGCGATTGTCGCCGACATATTGAAAATTGGAAATTGGCATTTGGAAATGTTTCATTTTTCCAAGGTGACGTCGCCGCCGATGACGCGTTCGAGATGGCCATGCTCCGTGCGGACGAGCAGCGCGCCGTCGTCGTCCAGCGCCTCGGCGCAGCCGCGAATCAGGCGCGTGCCCATTTGCACGGAAACATTATTGCCAATGGTGGCACAACCGGCTTCCCATTCATCCGCCACCGCCGAAAACTTCCCGCCGCAGATCCGCGCGTAATCAAAATCCAGCTCGCGCAAAATTTCGGTCGCCAGTTCCGCGCGGGAAATTTCCTCGCCGGATTCCACTTTCAGCGACGTGGCAATTTTGCGCAGCTCGGCCGGAAATTCCCCCGCGTCCTGATTCACATCAACGCCAATGCCGAGGATGACATGCCGCACGCGATCCACTTCCGCGCTCATCTCGGTGAGGATGCCAACCACTTTTTTCCCGCGAATGAGCAGATCATTCGGCCACTTGATTTCCGCCGAGAGGCCGGTGACATTTTTGATCGCGCGACGCAAAGCGGTGGCCGAAGCCACCGTCAATTGCGTCGTTTCTTGCGGAGTTAATTCCGGCCGCAGCAAAACGGAAAACCAAAGACCTTGGTGCGTCGGTGACATCCATTTTCGGCCGAGCCGGCCGCGTCCCTTGGTCTGCGCTTCGGCAAAAACTACGACGCCTTCCTTCACCCCGTCGCGCGCCAGTTTTTCAATCACATCATTCGTTGAAGTCGTTTCTTCAAACACTTGGATGTCGCGACCGACCACTTTTGTTTTGCCCAGGCGGGCGAGCAAATCATCCGCGTGCAGGGCGTCCGGCGCACTGACGAGCCGGTAACCAAAATGCGGACTGGCCTCGATGTCGTAATCCAGTTTGCGCAACTCGTCCATGCGCGCCCAAACCGCCGCGCGGCTGATGCCCAATTGCTCGGCGAGTTGTGCGCCCGACACCCCGTCAGGCTGGGCGCGCAAGGCCGATAGAATTTTGGCGTCCGTGGTCATCAAGAAATAAACGCAAAGACGCAAAGCGGCAAAGGCGCAAAGAATTCTGAAAATCTTGCGTCTCCGCGCCTTTGCGTCTTTGCGTTAAGATTCATGGCTCAAAATCCAAACCGATGTCCACCGCCCGCGCTGAGTGCGTGATCGCGCCGACGGAAATAAAATCCACGCCGGTCGCCGCAATGTTGCGAACGGATTTCAGATTCACGCCACCGCTGGCTTCGGTGATCGCGCGGCCCCGGATAATTTTCAACGCTTGCCGCATTTGCGCGGTCGTCATGTTGTCGAGCAGGATGATGTCCGCGCCGGCAGCGGCGGCCTGCGCGACCTGTTCCAGCGTGTCCGCCTCAACTTCAACTTTTAGTTTTGGAAATTTTTTCCGGGCACGCCGCACCGCCGCCGCGATGGCGTTCACATTTTCGTTTTGCAGCGCGACCAAGTGGTTGTCCTTGATCAGCACCAGGTCGAATAAACCAATGCGGTGATTTTTTCCGCCGCCGCAGGCGACGGCGTATTTTTCCAGCCGCCGCCAGCCGGGCGTAGTTTTGCGCGTGTCGAGGATTTTGGCGCGCGTGCCGTGGATGGCATCTACAAATTGCGCGGTGGCCGTGGCCACGCCGGAAAGCCGCTGGACAAAATTCAGCGCCACGCGTTCGGCGCTCAAGATGGCACGGGCGGAACCGGAAATTTTCAGCAGCGTGTCACCGACTTTGGCGCGCTGGCCGTCGAGGAAATATTTTTTGATTTTGATTTTCGGTGCGAGCTGGCGAAAAGCCGCTTCAGCAAACGCGAGGCCGGCGACGACCAGCGGTTCGCGGGCGCGCATGAGCGCCACGGACTGGGCGTTGGTCGGCACGGTGGCCTGCGTGGTCACGTCGCCGCTGCCGAGGTCTTCGGCGAGCGCGGCGCGGACGGCGCGGCGGATTTCGGCGGCGGTGAGTTCCACGCGGACAAGATGACGGTGTCGGAAAAAAGGAAAAGCAAAAAGGCGCGGCTACTTGCCGGTTTTGAGCGACAGAAATTCGCGGGTCAGCGGATCGAGGCTTTGCAGCGCGTCGGATTCGCTGCGGACGGCGAGCGCAAACAGCCAGCCGTCGGCCCGCGCTACGAGCCAGATTTGTCCCTGCTCAAACGTCCACGTGCTCCAGCGCGGCGGCACGGTGTCTTTGAACAACGTTAACTTCATGCCGTCGAACTGGCGCAGGATTTTCTCCATTCTTCCCGCCGGACAACTTTCATCCGCGCTGTGGCAGAAAATTTTTCCATCGGCCTGACGCACGCCGCTGCCGAGAGTTCCCGGTGCGGTGGCGCGTTCGGCGAGCCATTTTTTGGGATCTTTCATGCGGCGGATGGACTGCCGGCCACGCGCACATAAACCAGCCGGTCCGGCCGGGACTGGGCGACGATGCGTTCGTTGGCGAGTTGCATTTCGAGCCGGTCAAAATTTCCGAGCGGCAAAATTTGTGCCAGCTGTTCGGCGTGATACGCGATATTTTGCAGCAACCGCACGCGGGTCTGGGCGTCGGCGCATTGAAATTCATAAACCGGTTCGCCTTTGCCGGAGCAGATCAAAGTTTCGGCGACCGTGGCCTCCGCGTGGCCCTCGGCATTCACCGTGGTGCCGCCGGCAGCCTGCGCCTCGCGGACGCGGACGGCTGCGGCGAGCAGCATTTCCCACGACGCGTTCAGCGTGCGTTCGCCGGGCGATTCAAACGGCACCAGTTCGAACGAGCCACCGGGCAAGGCGAGCAGTTTTTGCAACGCGGGTTCCCCAATCAAATCGGCGGCGGCGGCGTGAATCAGATTGCCGTCCTCGATGTAAATGCGGCCGAGCACCTGGTCGTTGTAAACTTCGAGCACGGAAGAATTGCGCCCCAGACATTCCATCTGAATGACGTCCTGCAAGCCGACCCGGCGCAGCACGCCTTGAAAATCATCGCGCGGCAGCCAAGAAATCAGACCATCGAGCATCACGAAAACGGATTTGAAACCCTCCGTGGTCTTGGGTTTCTCGATGAACAACTCCGCGCCGTTGGCCAAACATTCGGTGCGTTTTTCCTCGGTGGCAAAAGCGGTGAGCGTGACTTTTTTTAGGCCGGGATGCTGCTCATTTAAGATTTTGAGAAACTGGATGCCATCCAACTGCGGCATGTTCACATCCACCACCACCAGATCCATTTTCTGCTGTTGAAGCATTTCCAGCGCGGCCGCCGCCGACCCGGCGTGGTGCATCTGCCAGCGATCCTGGCTCAGGGGCGCAAATGCTTCCGCCAGCATCTGTAAAAAGTCCGGCTCGTCGTCCACGAACAAAACCCGATGCTGCGGCTCGCTGTCTTTCACGCTCGTATCCACCTGCGCCACACGGAAGATTGCCTTTGCGACGATTGAAAAACAAGCGTCAGTTCATCGCCGCGATCGCCGCCTGCACCGCGTGTCGCACGGAAACGTCGTTGTCGCGTGCGGCCGCTGCCAGCAAAGACAGCGCATTTTTTTCGCGCAGCCGACCGAGCGCCGCCGCCGCCGCCAGCCGCAAATCCCGGTCGCGGTCGAAGAGCAAATCCGACAACACCGGAAAGGCCGGGTGTGGTGCGGCTTCCTTCGCGGTCGCCGGCATTTTGATTGCGGCCGGCGCCTCGTCAACCAAAGTGCTGACATCAATGTTCAACTGCTCCAACAGCCGTGTCGCGCTGTAACGCACCCAGTAGTCGGGATTGTTCAGCGCGATTTTAATTTTCGGCAGCGCTGTTTGCACCGCCTCGGAATGTTCCCAGCGCCGGTCCAATTTCCGCAGCGCCCCCGCCGCCTGGTTCCGCACGGACGTTTCCGGATCCACCATCGCCGTGACCAGCGGGCCGATCGCGCGCCGGTCACAAATCTGCCCCAGCGCGGCGATGACGCTTTCGCGCACATCGCGGTCCGGGTCTTCGACTAATTCGCACAAACCGGGCACGGCGGAACGTTCGCCGAGACTGCCCAGCGCAATCGCCGCCGCCTGCCGCACCTCCCACGACGTGTCGCTCAAACATTTCAGCAGCGCCGGCACCGCGCGCGTGCCGCCGCAACGGTTCGCCGCTTCCACCGCCGCGCCGCGCACGCTGGCATTGTTGTCCGTCAGCAGCCGTTCGATTTCCGGGTAGCAGGCCGGATCGGCCATGCGTTCCAACGCGCCCAACGCCGCGATGCGCACCGACGGCGTGCTTTTGCGCAACGCCTCCAGCATCGCTCGCGGCACGCGCGGATCGTTGATTTCGCCGAGCGCCTTGACGGCGGAAAATTGTTTGTTCGGCGGCCCGTTGCGCAAAGTTTCCAGCAGCGGCGCGACGCCTTCCGGGCCGAGCGAAACGAGCTGGTGCAGGCTGCCCATCGCCAGAATTTGCAGCACGCGCTGCGAATCCGTGCCCGGCCGCCAGCCCAGCCGATGCAGCCCGCGCGCCGCAATCGCCCGCACCACCGGGTCGCCGTCGCGCAGCAGGCCGACCAGACTGTTCACCGCCAGCGGATCGCCAAGGAAGCCGAGCGTCTCCGCCGCCGCCGCCCGCGCCAGCGGCACGGTGTCGCGCAGCATCAGAATCAACGGCTCGACCGCGCGCCGGTCGGCAAAGCGTTTCAACGCCTTGGCCGCGATGCAGCGGATGTTCGCCTCCTTGTCTTTGAGCGAAAAAATCAACGGCCCGACGGCCTCTTCGTCATCACCCGACGCCGCGAGTTTTTCCACCACCGTCAAACGGGTTTTGGAACTGCCGCTGCGAAGTTGTTGATAGGTCCACCAAAGCATACTTGAAAAATCTACCCGCCAAGATGGAGCCAAAAGGAAAAATGGAAAAGCGAATAATTTAGGCGAAATTTCTATTCAGCTTACGGCCATAGGCGCGCGCGATAAAAACGTTGCGCGTCTGAACCGTCGGCATCCGTTGCCGAAACAGTATTGTTGGTGGCTGTGATAGGGCTGCCAAGATCAATCCAAGTGGGCGCGGCTAGATTTGTAGCGTATTGCAATTGATAGGTGAGATTGGACACCGCGCTCCAAGTGAAGGTGAACGGCCCGTTGCCGGACGTGAAAGCCGGCGTGATGGGCGGCAACTGCAAGTTCACCACTGCCACGCTGCTCGTGACGCTCCCAGACGCGCTGGTGATGATGACTGAATAATTATTGCTGAGGCTGCCAAGCATGGCATTGGTAAGTGTGAAGGATGGTTGATCCGCAGAATCCACATAGGCCAGTTTGCGGATGCGGCTATTCCCCCCATCTACGATTAAAAGATTGCCTGCCGAATCCATTGCCATGCCGCGCGGAAATGACAACTCGGCACTGTTGCCCGACCCACCATCACCGGCAAACCCGGCAACGCCATTGCCGGCAACAGTAGTGATAATCCCGTTAGTGCTGACCTTGCGAATACGAACATTTGGATAAGCATCAGAAATATAGAAATTTCCGGCAGAATCCACCATCACGCCAAGAAGAAGATTTAAGCTGGCATTGGTCGCTGCCCCGCCATCGCCGGAATAACCGAAGGCTCCATTACCCGCCACCGTGGTGATGATGCCATTCGTATTTACTTTGCGAATGCGATTGTTGCCTCTATCTGTAATAAACAGGTTGCCGATGGAATCCACCGCTACACTGTAATTTAGATAAAAACTTGCATTCGTCGCTGCACCACCATCTCCAGAGGCGGAAAATCCGCCGTTGCCCGCCGCCGTGGTGATGACGCCATTCGTATCTACTTTGCGAACCCGATTGTTGCGAGTGTCGGCAACATAAAAATTTCCGACACCGTCAACCGCAATGCCGTATGGTTGCCATAACTTCGCATTGGTCGCCGCCCCGCCATCACCGGAAAAGAGAACCGCACCAGTCCCGGCCACGGTCGAGATGATGCCATTCATGTCCACTTTGCGAATGCGGTTATTGAAGGTATCAGCAATTAACAGATTTCCAAAAGCATCCACTGCGACTCCGGACGGTTGGTTCAGGCTCGCATTGGTAGCGGCCACGCCGTCGCCGGAATAAGTGGGGACGCCATTGCCGGCCACCGTGGTAATGACACCATTGGTGTCCACTTTGCGAATGCAATTATTCCAGGTGTCGGCGACATACAGGTTCCCCAAGCTATCTTTCGCTATTGCCCAGGCAGAGTTGAAGGTGGCATTGGTGGCAAAATCGCCATCGTTCAAAGCCCGCCCAGCCTCGGTCGCAATGATGCCATTGGTGCCGACCTTGCGAATCCGACTGTTGCCACGATCGGCAATGTAAAGATTGCCGAGGCTGTCCACAGCCGCACAATTAGGATTGGAGAGGCTGGCATTCGTCGCGATACCGCCATCACCAGAGTAGCCATTAGTGCTATTGCCAGCCACCGTGGTGATGATGTTTGCAGCCAATTTTCGGATGCAATGATTGCCGGAATCTACGATAAATAAGTTATGCGCTGTATCCAACGCGACGCCTGTCGGAAAATTAACTTTTGCGCTGGTCGCCGTTCCGCCATCACCGGAATAGCCGAAGGTTCCGTTGCCCGCCACCGTCGAAATAATTCCGCTGGCGTTTACCTTGCGGATGCGCGCGTTTTGCGAATCCGCGATGAACAAGTTGTTGGAGGAATCTACGGCCACCCCACTTGGAAAATTCAAGCTAGTCGAAGTGGCTTGGACACCGTCAACAAGATAATGGCCGGATAAAGAGGGAATTCCCGCGACCGTAACAATTATCCCATTGGTTCCCACTTTGGCAATGCGATTGTTACCGTTGTCGGCAATGAACAGGTTCCCATTGGTATCCAAAGCCAAACCGTTGGGATAGCTGAGCGTGCCATTGGTCGCGGCACCACCATCCCCGACGGCATAGGGACTAAAAGTTACATATGCTTGGCCATTACCTGCCACGGTGGAAATAATTCCGTTGGTCCCAACCTTGCGGATGCGGTTATTTGAAGAATCAGCAATCAACAAATTACCAGCCGTATCCACAATCATGGCGGTAGGTCCCAACAAGCCGGCATTGGTCGCCGCCCCGCCATCGCCGGAAAAAGAGCCGCTGCCATTGCCGGCCACAATCGTCATCCATCCATTGGTTCCCATTTTGCGGATGACATTATTGTCGGTGTCGGCCACATACAGATTCCCAGCGCCATCCGTCGCCACACCATAGGCACTGTTCAAAATGGTGTTCGTCGCTGGCAGGTTGTTGAACAATTGTCCGCCCGTTACGGTGGTAATGATGTTGTTCGGCAGGTTCGTGCCATTCAACTGCCATTGGTAGGTGAACGGCCCAACGCCGGTGGCCATCACGCTGAACATGGCATTGCCTCCCCAAACGACGTTTTGATTCGCCGGCTGGCTGGTGATGACCGGCTGCGCGGAAAGTTGCGTTGATTTCAAAATCAGCGCGAGCAGCGGCAGAAAAAACAGTTTCCTCATAAACCCATTTTTGATGGTAACGATTGGATTGATCCAGTTAAAACTGAAATTGGCCCAGCGTCACGGATAAATTGGCGTTGCAAATGAGAATGCCGGTTCGCCGGGGCTTGTCAAGACAAGTGTCTTATGCTTGCGCCGGTTCTGAAACGCCATCCTGACGCGGATGGCTCCAGCCCAACCAGTCCTGTCCGACGCCTTTTCGCGGGTGGTCAAAAAGCACCGCGAAAAGAGAAAATTGAGCCGGGCCGCACTCGCGGAAATGTCGGGCTTGCACCAAACTTACATCGGCTTGCTGGAACGCGGGGAACGTAGCCCCAACCTAGACACGGCCAAGTCCATTGCTGCCGCCTTGGGAATTTCTTTGGGCAAATTAATCACCGAAGCAGAGCGGTCCCAGAACCGCTAGCGGCAGAGTTTTGCCAAACCGCGAACCACGCAAAATACGCGAACGAAATAAGAAAATTATTTTCGCTGGTTGGCGTGGTTCGCGGTTTCACTTGGTTTTTGCTGTGCCACAAAAACACGTTTGTTTGGCTTGACGAATTTTTAAGTTGTGCCATTTTGCCACTATCAAACACTGATTTTGTTCAATGGCTGCGCCAAAATCCAGTTTTCTCGACAAAGTGCTTGGCCGCATCGGACGGCTCGACACCGAAGGTCTGCAAACTGTGGTTCAGCGTCTTGCGCGCGAACGCAGCTTTCTCGAAACGCTGTTCAACACGATTGAGGATGGTGTGCTGGTGGCGGACGAGCAGGGCCGCATTATTTATTTCAACCAAGCCGTCACGCAGCTCATCGGTTTGCAACCGGACGGCGAAGGTCAATTCATCGGCACGATTTTGCCGGAGGTGGATTGGGGGAAAATATCCAAGGCGGATGACGCGGGTGGCGAACATGTCACGCGGCTGGAATTTGAGGTGCATTATCCGCGCCCGCGTTTTCTCCGGCTCTACGCCGCGCCACTGGACGGCGACAAAAAAGGCAGCTCCGGCGTGGCGCTGATTTTGCACGACGCGACCGAGGCGCGGCAGAAAACGTTTGAAGCCATCGAAAGCGAACGCGTGCAGGCGCTGACCCTGCTCGCCGCGAGCGTGGCGCATGAAATTGGCAATCCGCTCAACGCGCTGCACATTCATTTGCAGTTGATGGAACGCGAGGTGAAGAAACTCAAAGGTGACGAGTGGCAAGTGGCGAGTGACAAGAAAAATTCTTCGCGCAACACGCGCCCCGCAGCCGCAGACGCGGCCGATGTTGGGAAAAAATTGGAGCAGTATCTCGACGTGGCGAAGGGCGAAATTCACCGGCTGGATTACATCATAACGCAGTTTCTCGGCGCGATCCGGCCGGCACCGTTGCAAATGAAACTGGCGACGCTGAATGAAGTCGTGGAAAAAACCTTGGAACTGCTGCGGCCGGAAATTGACAATCGCGGCGTGACGGTGAAAACAAAATTATTCCGCAACCTGACGGCGACGCCGGTGGATGCGACGCAGTTGCAGCAGGTGCTGGTGAATCTCGTAAAAAATGCGGTCCAGGCGATGACCACCGGCGGCACGCTGACGTTGCAGACCGGCGAAAATTCCGACAGCGTCTGGGTCAGTGTCGGCGACACGGGCGGCGGCATTCCGCAGGAGCAGATCAACCGCATTTTTGAACCGTTTTACACGACGAAGAAAAAAGGCAGCGGGCTGGGCCTGATGATCGTGCAGCGCATTGTCCGCGCCCACAATGGCCGCATTGAGTTGGACAGCCATGTCGGGCGCGGCACCACTTTCAGAATCTGGCTGCCGTTGCATGAACGGAAACCGCGGCTGCTGGCAGAAACCACCATTAAAACTTAACGCAAAGGCGCAAAGATGCAGAGACACAAAGAAAAAATGAAAACAAGTTGGATTGAAAAGTTTCAATTCAGCTTGCTCGGCGCCTTTGCGCCTTTGCGATAAAATTTATGGCCGAGAAACCGACCTTGCTGATTGTGGACGACGAGAAGCCGACGCGCGAAGGACTGCGTGCGGCGCTCGAAGAACGTTACGACGTTTACCTCGCCGAAGATGCGCAGGCGGCGATGAATTTGTTGGAGGGCGAAAATTTTGACGTGATGCTCACGGATTTCCGGCTGCCGAATGAGGACGGCATGAAGCTGATCACGCGGGCGAAATCATTACCGAAGCCGCCGATCTGCATTTTGATGACGGCTTACGGCTCGGAGGAACTCGCGGTGGACGCGATGAAACGCGGCGCGGACGATTACATCGCCAAAGGCCGCTTGCAGATTGACGAGCTGGAAATGCGGATTGCGCGGGCGCTCAAGGGCCAAAAACTGGAAGTGGAAAATGTTTCGCTGCGCAAACAGCTTGACGCCAAGTTTGGCTTGGAAAGCATCATCGGCCAGTCGCCGGTGATGGCGGAAATTTTCGAGATCGTCCAGCAGGTCGCGCCGACGCGCGCCACGGTGCTGGTGCTGGGCGAAAGCGGCACCGGAAAAGAGCTGATCGCTAAGGCGCTGCACCAATTGAGCCCGCGCGCCAAGCTGCCGTTCGTGACGGTGCATTGCGCGGCGCTCGCGCCGACGCTGTTGGAAAGTGAATTGTTCGGCCACGAACGCGGCGCGTTCACCGGCGCGCATGAGCGGCGCATCGGTCGGTTCGAGCAGGCGCAGGGCGGCACGCTGTTTCTCGACGAGATCGGCGAGATTGACGCGACCATCCAAGTGAAACTGCTGCGCTTTCTGGGTGAAAGAACTTTTGAGCGCGTCGGTTCGAATAAGACGTTGACGGCCGACGTGCGGCTGGTGGCGGCGACGAACAAACATCTGGAAGAACTGGTCAAGGCGGGAAAATTCCGCGAAGATTTGTTTTTCCGCCTGCGGGTCGTTGAAATAGAATTGCCGCCGTTGCGCGAGCGGACGGGCGACATTCCGCTGCTGGCGCAGAGTTTTTTGCGCGAGTTTGCGAAAGAAAACAGTAAAGCAGTGAACGATTTCACCGTGGACGCGCTCGAAGCGCTGATGAATTTTTCGTGGCCGGGCAATGTGCGCGAGTTGCGGACGGCGATTGAGCACGCGGTGGTGTTGAGCCGGGGCGAACGGATTTCCTTGCGTGACCTGCCAGCCTCGGTGCGCGGCGGATCCGCCGGTGAAACCCGCTTGTTGCAGGGAAAAGATTTGACGGTGAAGGACGCGGAGAAACAATTGATCGTGCGGGCGCTGAAAGAAACGGACGGGAACCGCACGCGGGCGGCGGAAAAAATCGGCATGAGCCGGCGGACGTTCCATCGCAAGCTGCACGAATTTCATCTGGAAGGGTTTTAAATTATGATGTTGTCAGAAAGAATTCAGATGTTGATCCACGCCACCGAATTGGGCGGCGGCTCGCGCATCATGCGCAACCTCCTGCTGGCGGTGGCGGTGTTTGGACTGGCGTTTTTATACGACATCCGCGCCTACCGGAATTTCAATTCCCCGGAGGCGATGGATGCCGCGCAAGTGGCGCGGAATCTTTCCGAAGGCCGCGGCTACGCGACAGATTTCATCCGGCCGTTCAGCCTCTACCTTGTGCAAAAGCACAACCGCGCGGCCAACCCCGGCCAGATTCTGGCAACGAACATGGTGGACTTTGCCCAAATCAACACGCCGCATCCCGACCTGGCCAATGCACCGGTCTATCCAACGGTGCTGGCCGCCTTGTTCAAACTGCACACCCCCACGTGGAAAGTGGAGACGCGCAAACCGTTTTGGACGGAAGGCGGCCGCTTCATGCGTTACCAGCCGGAATTTACCATCGCCATATTCAACCAGCTTCTTTTGCTGGCCACGGTGGCCCTGACTTTTTTGATCGCGAAAAAACTTTTTGACGATCTCGCGGCTTGG
Organism: uncultured Verrucomicrobia subdivision 3 bacterium; assembly: GCA_903884535.1. GTDB lineage: Bacteria > Verrucomicrobiota > Verrucomicrobiia > Limisphaerales > UBA11358 > UBA11358. Next base: position 9,311 of record CAISEZ010000047.1, on the reverse strand, counting down.
CTCGCGGCGGCGCTGATGCTCGGCTCGGATCTGCTCTGGCGCTACAGCGTGTCCGGCCAGCCCATGCTGCTACTGCTGGTGATTTTTTTGGGGTTGATCTGGTGCCTAATGAAAATCGAAGAACAGGCTCGCATCGAACTGCCGGACACGCGCCGCCTGTTCGGGCTGGCGATCATGGCTGGCCTGCTCCTGGGGTTGGGCACGTTGACGCGTTATTCGTTCGGCTGGCTGGTGGCCCCGGTGGTGGTTTTTCTGGTGCTTTTCGGTGGCGCGCGCCGGACTGGTCTGGCCGTGGCCGCGTGTCTGGTGTGTGCGGTGGTGGTGGTGCCTTGGATTGCACGAAATCTCGCCGTGAGCGGCACATTTTTTGGCACGGCGGGTTACGCCGCGGCCGAGGGCACTTTTGGTTTTCCCGGCACCCGGTTGATGCAATCGTTCAATCCCGACCTGACTTCGGCCTATTGGGTCACGCCTTACACCAGAAAACTGATGGAGAATCTTCGCGCCATCATCCCCGGTGAACTGCTGCGGCTGGGCGGCGGCTGGATGGGCGTGCTGTTCCTCGCCGGTCTGCTGCTGGGCTTGCGCAATGTGGCCGCGCGGCGGCTGCGTTATTTTGCCATGCTCTGCCTCGGCGTGTTCATCGTGGTCGAGGCGCTCGGGCGGACCCAGTTGTCCAGCATGTCCGAGTTGAGTTCGGAAAATCTGCTGGCCCTGCTGACGCCGCTGGTGGTGATTTTTGGCATGGCTTTTTTCCTCACGCTGCTGAACCAGATGAATGTCCCGACGCCGCAGGTGCGTTACGGCGTGATCGGCCTGCTCGTCGTGCTGGCCTGCCAACCGCTCATCGCCACCCTGTTGCCGCCGAAGATTTCCCCCGTTTCCTATCCGCCCTACTATCCGCCGGAAATCCAGAAAATCAGCGGTTGGATGAAGCCGGATGAACTGCTGATGAGCGACATTCCTTGGGCGGTCGCTTGGTATGGCGATCATCAATGCACCTGGACCACCGTCAATTCTCAATACGAATATTTTGCGCTCAGCGACAATCTGGTCAAACCCGTGCGCGGCCTTTACCTCACGCTGGGCACGCTCGACGCCAAGCTCTTCAGCGAATGTCTGCAAGGCGGCGTGGATAGTTGGGGCAACTTTGTTTTGAAGACCGTCGCCGCCAATCAAATCCCGCCGCAATTTCCGTTGCGCGTCGCGCCCTACGGCTTGATTTCCGGCCTGTTCCTCACCGACCGCCAGCGCTGGACCGCTCAATAAAATCAGGCCGCCGCGCGCCGCAGCCGGTCCGCGATGCCCGACCATTCCGGCGATTCGGGCAGGGCTTCGACCACAATTAATTTTGCGCCCGCCGCGTCGCACCGGTGCAGTTCCGCGTAAAGCGCCCGTGCAAACGCCTCCGCATCGTGCGGGATCACACTCACATTTTCCGCGGGAAATCCGGCGGGAATTTTGGTGTGGGCGATGACGAAGCAATTTCGGGTTTCAAATTTTGAATTTCGAATTTGCGATTGCAAATCGGTGTCGTTCTGCCAAACCAGAACCACGAGCTTGGCTTTCGGTGAATAATGTTTTTCCAGCAGGCCGGGACTGCGCAAAGCGGAATTTGAAATTTGAAATTTGAAATTTGAAATTTCCCCTGCCACGGCGGCGAGCGATTCGGCGTGAATCATCCCCGGCCGCAAAATTCTTGGCGGCGACACCGTCAAATCCAAAACTGTGGACTCGATCCCGACTTGCGACTGGCCGCCGTCCACGATCAGCGGGATTTTCCCGCCGAGCTGCGCGCGGACATGCGCCGCGTTCGTCGGCGAAATCTGGTTGGACAAATTCGCGCTCGGCGCGGCCAGCGGAAAACTGCATTCGCGGATCACCGCCTGGATGAACGGATGGCTGGGCCAGCGCACGCCCACCGTCGCGCCGCCGGCGGTGACGTTGTCGGGAATGGTTTCCGCGCGCGGCAGCACCAAAGTCAGCGGGCCGGGCCAGAAGGATTTTGAAAATTTCTCTGCAGCCGTGGAAAAGTTTTGGACGCAGCGTTTCGCCATCTCATTGCCGGCGACGTGGACGATGATGGGATTGTGCGCCGGCCGGCCTTTGATCTCGAAAATTTTGGCGACGGCGTTTTCGTCCAGCGCATTTGCCGCCAATCCGTAAACCGTTTCCGTCGGCAGCGCCACGACTTCGCCCGCGCGCAACAATTCCGCCGCGCGGCGCACGGCTTGTTGAAACAGCGCCGGCGTGTGGGTTGAAAGGATTTCAGCGGTCACGCGCTATTCGTAGCGCAAAGCGTCAATCGGGTCGAGCTTGGACGCTTTCCACGCAGGATAAAATCCGGAGATGATGCCGATGACCGCGCTGGAAACCACCGCGATGACAATCCAGATGACAGGGGTGACGGTCGGCATATCCTTGAGGTAAGCGACCAGCCGGGAAAACCCGACGCCCCCGGCGATGCCGATTGCGCCGCCAATCGCGCTCAACGTGACGGCCTCAATCAAAAATTGCACCAGAATGTCCGCCGCCCGCGCACCCACCGCCATGCGGATGCCGATTTCGCGTGTCCGCTCGGTGACGCTGACCAGCATGATGTTCATGATGCCGATGCCGCCGACAACGAGTGACACCGCCGCCACGCCGGCAAGCAGAAAACCCATCGCACGCGAGGTAGCCGTGACGGTCTGCATCAGTTCGAGCTGGCTGCGCACCGTGAAATCCTGTTCCTTGCTGCGATGCCGCGCGAGCAGCAGGTCGGTGATTTCCTGCTGCACGAGGCTGATCACCTTGTCGTTCTCGGCCTGCACCTGGATGGAATTGACGAACGTCCGCGTCGTGATACGGTGCATGTGGCTGGAATATGGCACAATCACCACGTCGTCCTGATCCTGGCCGAACAGATTAAAACCTTTGGCGGCCAGCACGCCCACGATTTGAAATGGCAGATTACGGATACGGATGGTCAGCCCGACAGGATTTTCATTCGGAAACAATTGGTCGGCGACGGTCTTGCCAATGACGGCGGCTTTGGCAAGCGTGCGCACATCCTGATCCGAAAACATCGAGCCGCTGGCGATGTCCCAATTGCGAATCTGCGGATAATCCGGCGATTCGCCGAGCACCTGCGTGTTCCAATTCAGGCCGTTAGCCAGCACCTGTGCGCGGTCGCGCACTTCGGGGCTGATAGCAACGACATGCGGCAGCAGCCGGATCGCGGCGGTGTCCTCCAGCGTCAACGTCGGCGCGCTGCCCCAGCCGCCGCGCATACCGCCGGTCGTGAAATTGCCGGAAAAAACCGTGATCACATTTTCGCCGAGGTTGCTGACCTGGTCTTCGACCTGTTTGGTTGCGCCGCTGGTCAAACTCACCGCGCCGATCACCGCGCCGACGCCGATGATGACGCCGAGCATCGTGAGCAGCGAACGCATTTTGTTCCGGCGCAGCGCGCGGCTGGCGATTTTGAGCGAGGCGATGATTCTCATGACGCTAGCTTGACCGCCTGTTGTTCCTGCCGCAGCCGTTGCAATTCTTTGTCCGCCACGGAACGGTTTTGCACCGCCTCATCGGTCAAAATTTTTCCGTCGCGTAAAATGACCATGCGTTTGGTGAACCGCGCCACGTCCAGTTCGTGCGTGACCATGATGATGGTGATGCCCTGGTCGTTCAATTTCTGGAACACGCCCATGATTTCGATGCTCGTCTGGCTATCGAGGTTGCCGGTCGGCTCGTCCGCGAGTAGCAGCGACGGTTTGTTCACCAAGGCGCGGGCGATAGCGACGCGCTGCTGCTGGCCGCCGGAAAGCTGGTTGGGGTGATGGTCGGCACGCGGGCCGAGGCCGACGAGTTCGAGCGACTGCTGGGCGCGCGTGCGTTGCTCGTGCGAATGAATGCGCTGCCGGTTGTATTGCATCGGCATCTCGACATTTTCCAGCGCGGAAGTGCGCGAGAGCAGATTAAAGCCCTGGAAAACGAACCCGATTTTTTCGTTGCGCACATCGGCGAGCGCATCGCGGTCAAGCGTGGAAACATCAATGCCGTCCAGCCAATAATGCCCGCCGGTCGGCCGGTCGAGCGCGCCGATCATGTTCATCAGCGTGCTTTTGCCGGAGCCGCTCGAGCCCATGATGGCCACGAATTCGCCGGGGAAAATATTCAGCGTGATGCCGCGCACCGCGTGGACGTCCACCTCACCGGTGTGATACGTCTTCTGGATGGCGTCGAGCTTGATGACGGGGTTTGTCTGCACGAAATATTTTAAAATCAAATCAACGACCGCGCGGGAAACCCCCGCCACCGAATGGATTGGCCGGCGGAGTCGCCGCCGTGCCGGTTGAAATTGTTCCGGTCACGACCTTCGCACCTTCATCCAGCCCCGAAACCACTTCGGTCGAAATGCCGTCGGTGATGCCGGTCTTGATCTGCACCGCCTGCAGCTTCGCGTCCTCGCCTTCGCCCGCCAGCACATAAACCGTGTGGGCCGCTGGACGGTCGCCGCGTCCGCGTCCGCCGCCGCGATGGCCGCCCGGCCCGCCGGCAACCTTGCCGCCGCCGGTGTTGGTTGTCGGCGCGGCGACTGCTGCCGTGGCATTGGTCAGCACCACGGCACCTTCCGGCACCCGGAAACGCAGCGCGCCGTTCGGAATGGTCAACGCATCTTCGCGTTGGGCGACCACAATGGAGACATTCGCTGTCATGCCCGGTTTCAATTTGTAATCCGCGTTAGTCACGCCGATCACGCAATCGTAAGTGACGACGTTGTTCACCGTCGTCGGCGAGTTGCGCACCTGAACCACTGAACCGTGAAAAGTCCGTTCCGGATAGGCGTCCACGGTGAAATCCACGGTCTGCCCTTCCAGAATGCCGCCGACATCCGCTTCCGCCACGGCCGAATCAATCTGCATTTTCGTCAGGTCGTTCGCGATTTGAAAAATGGTCGGCGTATTAAAACTGGAAGCCACGGTCTGCCCCAGTTCCACCGCGCGCGAAATCACCACGCCGTCCACCGGCGCGACGATTTTGCAGTAATTGAGGTTCACCAGCGAATTGTTCAGCGAGGCCTGCTTGATTTTCACCATCGCCTCCGCTTCGTGGAGCGTGGCGATGGCGGTGTCGTAATCGGAACCGGAAATCAATTTGTTCGTGAACAGCTCGCTGCTGCGGTCCGCCTGAACCCGCTGCAATTCCAGATTCGCCCGCGCGTTGGCCAGATCGGCGGTGCTTTGCTCGACCGCGGCCTGGTAGGTCGCCGGGTCAATCTCCGCGATGATCTGGCCCTTGGTCACCGCCGAGTTGAAATCCACGTTGAGCTTGCTGATGCGGCCGGAAACCTGGCTGCCCACCGTCACATTCACCACGGGATTCAGGGTGCCCGTCGCCGTGACGAGCTTGGTCAGCTCGCCGCGCGCCACGGTCGTCGTGTTGTAGGTGATCGGCGGCGTGCGCCCGTGCCGGAAATAAAAATAACCGCCCATCAACGCCGCGAGGACCGCGACAATCAAAATCCACTTCCACCAACCGCTGCGAGTTTTTTCTGCCATAAAATTCGTTAATAGAGACTCCGACCGGAAAGCATAAGTTACGATAAATTCTGCCTGAACTGCAAATTCAGTTTGTGCCTTTTGCGCCACGGCGTAAAATCCGCGCGTGCTCGCACCGCTCGTAAAACAACTCGCCGCCGCCCAAACGCTCGACGAGACGCAGGTTCATGCCGCCGTCGAACTGCTCGCGGATGAAAAAATCCCCGCCGCCAGCAAGGCGGAATTTCTCATCGCCCTCGCGCAAAAAGGCGAGTCGCCGGATGAAATCGCCGCGTTCGCCCGCGCGCTGCACAAAAAATCCGTGCCGCTGCCGCTGGAACAAAACTGGCGCGAGTCGCGGGAAATTCTCGACATCGTCGGCACCGGCGGCGACCGGCTGGGCACGTTTAACATCTCCACGACCAGCGCGATCGTCTGCGCGGCCGCCGGCGTGGCCGTGGCCAAGCACGGCAACCGCGCCGTCACGTCGCAGTCCGGCAGCGCGGACGTGCTCGAGGCGCTCGGCATTCGGATTGATCTGACACCGGCCGAAGCCGCGCGTTCATTGCAGGAAAAAAACTTCGCCTTTTTCTTCGCGCCGAATTTCCATCCGGCGTTCAAGCACATCGCCCCGGCGCGCAAGCTGTGCGCCGAGCGCGGCCAGCGGACGATTTTTAATTTCCTCGGTCCGCTGCTGAATCCCGCGCGGCCGTCCGCCATGCTGGTCGGCGTGCCGCGCGCCGAACTGTGTGAGCCGCTGGCCAAAGTGCTGCAAACGCTCGGTGTCCGCCGCGGCATGGTGGTGACGGGAAAAGTCGAAAACCAGCAATCGAAAATCGAAAATTCCCTGGACGAACTATCCACGCTCGGCGAAAACTTTGTCGCCGAGTTTTATCACGAGCGCGGCTTCACGGCTTCCAGTTTGGCGTTGGAGAATTTTCCGTTGCAGCCCGCGACGCTGGCCGATCTGCTCGGTGGCGACAAATTTCGAAACGCGGAAATCACCCGGAAGATTTTGCGCGGCGCGGATCGCGGACCGAAGCGCGACGCGGTGCTGCTCAATGCCGGCGCGGCTTTATTCGTCGCGGGAAAAACCAAATCACTGATCGAAGGCTGGGAACTGTCGGCGGAGACGATTGATGCCGGCGCGGCCCAAGCGAAGCTCACGGAACTCGCGAGTTAACTTTTAACGCGATTTATTTTTGGCGGCTTCGGCGGCCGCCTCTTCCGCCGCTTCCATGGAGGCATAGTGCAGACCAAGATTGTGCTGGGCCATTTTATTGCCCTGCCGGGCAGCTTTGATAAACCACTTCACGGCGGCGGCGGAATTCTCCTCGACTCCGCGGCCGGTCTGGTAACACAAGCCGAGATTGCATTGGGCATCCGCGAGCTCCTGCTCAGCGGCGGCGCGATACCATTCCACCGCCAGCTTGAAATCCTGCGGCACCACCTGGCCGGTTTCGTAAAAGACCCCAAGATTGAATTGCGCCGCCGGATAGCCACGTTCCGCCGATTCGCGATACCACCGCACGGCGTCGGCGTAATTTTGCGCCACGCCCTGGCCGGTTTCATAAAGCATGCCGAGGTTGAATTGCGCCGCCGGATCGCCCTGCTCGGCGGCCTCGCGCAGCCACTTGGCCGCCTCGGAAAATTCCTGCGGCACGCCTGCGCCGTTGAGGTAACAGACCGCGAGATAACACTGCGCCACCGGATCGTTTTGCTCGGCAGACCGCTTGAACCATTTCACCGCCTCGGTGTAATTTTGCTCCACGCCCTGGCCGTTTTGATAGCAGACGCCGAGGTAGCATTGCGCCTGCGCGTCGCCTTCATTCGCCGCGGTGCGCATCAGCTCAAACGAATCCCAGGATTTGCGGTGGGTGGACATGTTTTTTCTGAGCCGCAAAAGCTTACCGGCCATCCGGCTGATTTCAAGCTGCGAATTCAGCTTCCGATTCGCGCCGCCGCCTGCTACAAAAGCCGCATGGCAGCTCCATTAAAAATTGGTTTTCTCGGCGCGGGCAAAATGGCCACCGCGCTCGCCCGTGGTTTTATCAACGCCAAATTCGTCAAGGCAAACCAGCTTTGCGCCGCCGATCCGTTTGACGTCGCGCGTAAACATTTTGCCGCCGAGACCTGCGCCAAAACGGTCACGTCCAATCTGGAAACCGCCGAAGCCGCGAAGGTTTTGATCCTCGCCACCAAGCCGGATCAGGTGGCCGCCGCGCTCGCGGAAATTTCCGGCGCGTTCACCAAGAACCATCTGCTCATTTCCATCGCCGCCGGCGTGACGCTGGCCAAGCTTGAAGCCGCGCTGCCCGCCGGCGCGCGCGTCATCCGCGTGATGCCCAATACGCCCGCGCTGGTCGGTGCCGGCGCGGCCGGTTTTGCGCTTGGCAAGCACGCCACCGCGGCTGACGCCGAACTGGCAAAAAAACTTTTGTCCGCCGTCGGGGTCGCGATGCAGGTCAAAGAAAATCTGCTCGACGCCGTGACCGGCTTGAGCGGCAGCGGTCCCGCGTATGTTTATCAATTCATCGAGGCGTTGAGCGACGGCGGCGTGGCCGCCGGATTGCCGCGTGACATCGCAACGAAGCTCGCCGCACAGACGGTTTTGGGTGGCGCAAAAATGGTTCTGGAAACCGGCCAGCATCCCGGTGCGCTCAAGGATCAGGTGACGAGTCCCGGCGGCACGACAATTGAAGGTTTGCACGAACTGGAAAAAGGCAAGCTGCGCGCCACCGTAATCAGCGCCGTCCGCGCCGCGACGGAAAAATCGAAGAAGCTGGGACAAGCATGACTTCTGAAAGCCAATGAAAATTTGGCCCATTATCAACGCACCGCTTGTGGTTCAATTGAATCGCACTGTTTTTGCGATTTATGCGACGTTTTTTATTTGGATCATGTGGGAAACTCATCGCACCGCTTCACCAAAGGGCTGGATTACTTTCTTCAGCTTCCTATTTTTTAGTATTGTTGGAATTTTTTATTCCTGTGTGCGCGCTCGGCGGTCACAATGGATAATGTCCGTAATTGTCATTTTAATTCCAAGTATTGTTGTGGCGGAAATGTTTTATATGGAAATTTTCAGCACGCCAGCTTGGTGGGAATGGTTGCTGTTGCCGTTGAACCCAATCTTTTCTGTGCCCGCTGTGTTTGCAATCTCACTTTTCAAAGATAAAAAGGCGCGTGATTATTTTACCAAGCCAGCTACACCTTGACGCCTCATTTCCGCAGTGGCACTTTGGCAGCGTGATTCGGCCTGTGAACATTACGGCTTTGCCCGGTTACAAAATCCGCGTGGACTACGCGGACGGCGTGACCGGCATTGTGGATTTGTCCGATTCGGTCGGGCGCGGCGTTTTTGCGCCGTTGCAGAATGAGGCGTTTTTCAAAACCGTCCACGTCGGCGACCACGGCCAGATTGCGTGGACGGACGAAATCGAAATCTGCCCGGACGCCGTATATCAAACTGTAACCGCATGATTGGAACGCTTGAAATCGAACAGATGAGCCGCACGGAAAAGTTGCAGGCCATGGAGTTGCTCTGGCGTTCGATGTCCGCCGAGCCAAACAAATTGGAATCGCCGGCGTGGCACAAAAAAATTCTCGCCAGGCGCCTCGCCAAAGTGGAGGCGGGCAAAGGAGAATTTCTCACCGTCGCCCAGCTCAAGAAGCGTCTCGCCAAACGCGCCGCATGAGAAAGGTGGTCGTTTTGGCCGAGGCCGCCGAAGACATCGAGCAGGCGCGGGATTTCTACGATGCGCAGGAGTTCGGGGTTGGTGATTACTG